>NZ_JBJHAL010000020.1:0-90615 GCF_054050995.1 Blastococcus sp. SYSU DS1021
CCGGGGTCCTGGCTCACGGTGGACGGTGAGCCAGGACCCCGTCAGGTGAGCCAGGACCCCGTCAGGTGAGCCAGGATGCGGCGGTCGGGACGGCGGCTCCTGCTTCGTCGTTCCACGTGGAACCGCGCGTGAGGTGCGCCACGACCGCCCCGCCCGGGGGAGTCTCGACGAGCGGATTTCCGCCGAGAGGGGTTAGATCATCTTGCATGTGCGGCCTCAGTGGCGAGATCACGTTCGACGGTTCGATGGCCGACACGACAGCGGTCACCCGCATGGTCGAGTCCCTGGTCCCCCGCGGTCCGGACGGCCAGGGCTTCTGGAGCAACGGGCGGATCACCTTCGGGCACCGCCGGCTCTCGGTCATCGACCTCACCACCTGCGGGTCCCAGCCGATGGTCGACAACGAGCTGGGCCTGACCGCGGTCTTCAACGGCTGCATCTACGACTACCAGGAGCTGCGGGCCGAGCTCGAGGGCCACGGCTACCGGTTCTTCTCGCACAGCGACACCGAGGTGATCCTCAAGGGCTACCACCACTGGGGCACCGACGTCGTCTCGCACCTGCACGGCATGTTCGCCTTCGTCATCGCCGAGCGGGACACCGGCCGGGTGGTCATGGCGCGCGACCGGCTGGGCATCAAGCCCCTGTACCTCTCCGAGACGCCGGGCAAGCGGCTGCGGTTCGCCTCGACCCTCCCGGCCCTGCTGCGCGCCGGTGAGGTCGACACCTCCGTCGACCCGGTCGCCCTGCACCACTACCTGACCTGGCACGCCGTGGTCCCCGCGCCCCGGACGATCCTCAACGGCGTGCGCAAGCTGCCGCCGGCCACCGTCCGGGTCATCGAGCCCGACGGCACCAGCCGCGAGCACCGCTACTGGGAGGCCACCTACGAGCGCCGTCCCGAGCACGCGAACTGGTCCGCTCGCGACTGGGAGGACGCGATCGAGGAGGCGCTGCGGGTCGCCGTCCGGCGCCGCCTGGTCGCGGACATCCCGGTCGGCGTGCTGCTCTCCGGCGGGCTGGACTCGAGCCTGATCGTCGGCCTGCTGGCCCAGGAGGGCCAGACCGGGCTGGCCACCTACTCCATCGGCTTCGAGTCCGTCGGTGGCCGCGAGGGCGACGAGTTCCAGTACTCCGACGTCATCGCCGAGCGCTTCGCCACCGACCACCACCGCATCCGCGTCGGCTCCGACGAACTGGCCGGCTCGCTCGGGCACGCCATCGGTGCCATGGCCGAGCCGATGGTCAGCCACGACGTCGTCGCCTTCGACCTCCTCTCGGAACGGGTCAGCCAGTCGATCCGGGTGGTGCAGTCGGGCCAGGGTGCCGACGAGGTCTTCGCCGGTTACCACTGGTACCCGCCGCTGGCCGGCGTGGACCGCGACGAGGCGGTGCGCACCTACGCGAAGGCCTTCTTCGACCGCGACCATGCGCAGATGCGGCACGTGGTCTCCGGCCGGTACGCGCTCGACCAGGACCCGAGCCTGGCCTTCGTGCGCGAGCACATGTCCGCGCCCGGGGCCGAGACGGCCGTCGACGCCGCGCTGCGGCTGGACAGCGAGGTCATGCTCGTCGACGACCCGGTGAAGCGGGTGGACAACATGTCCATGGCCTGGGGCCTGGAGGCCCGGGTGCCGTTCCTCGACCACGACCTCGTGGAGCTCGCGGCCCTCTGCCCGCCGGAGCTGAAGCTGGCCGACGGCGGCAAGGGCATCCTCAAGGCCATCGGACGGCGCATCATCCCGCCGGAGGTCATCGACCGGCCCAAGGGCTACTTCCCCGTGCCCGCGATCACCCACCTGCAGGGCAAGGTGCTGGACCTGGTGCGGGACGCCCTCTCCAGCGATGCGGCCCGGGACCGCGGGCTGTTCCGTCCCGAGTACGTGCGGGAGCTGCTCGCCGACCCGAACGGCGAGCTGACGCCGTTGCGCGGGAACAAGCTCTGGCAGCTGGGCCTGCTGGAGCTGTGGCTGCAGACGCACTCGGTCTGAGGGAGATGACCATGGCACCCCGGCTCGCCGGCCACCGACGCCGGACTGCGGTGGCCAGCACGCCCGCGCTGACCGACCACTCGTGGCGGGAGCCGTCGGAGCACCAGCTGCAGGGCATGCAGTCCGACGTCGTGCTCGACATGGGGTGGGGGCGGCTGGTCTACGGCCAGACCTTCTCCGACCTGGAGGGCATCGTCGACGCGCTGCGCGCCGAGGAGACCGGCGAGCGCGACATCTGCATCTACCCCCGGGACCCGCACGTGCTGGTGGGGCTCGCACCCGACGAGCTGTTCATCGACCCGAGCTACACCTACCGGCTGGACCTGCACCGCTACCGGGCGCGGCACGAGCTGATCCGGGGGGTGTTCGTCCGCACCGCGACCTCGCGCGCGGACATGGACCGGATCAACGAGATCTACGCGCTCAACGGCATGGTCGTGGGCGACGCCGACGTCATGTGGCGCAACCACCGCACGCGCTGCTTCACGTACCTGGTGGCCGAGGACCGGCGGACGGGCGCCATCGTCGGCACGGTCACCGGGGTCGACCACGTCCTGGCCTTCGACGACCCCGAGGGCGGCACCAGCCTGTGGTGCCTGGCCGTGCACAACCAGGACGCCCCGCCCGGGACGGGTGAGGCGCTGGTGCGGGTGCTCGCCGAGCGCTACGTCGGCCGTGGCCGTTCCTACCTCGACCTCTCCGTCATGCACGACAACAGCGGCGCCATCGCGCTCTACCGCAAGCTCGGGTTCACCCGGGTGTCGGCGGTCTGCGTCAAGCGGAAGAACCCGATCAACACGCCGCTGTTCGCCGCCCGGCCCCCCGGCCTGGAGAACCTGAACCCCTACGCGCTGATCATCGCCGAGGAGGCGCTGCGCCGGGGCATCCGGGTGGAGGTCACCGACGCCGAGTGGGGCGAGATGCGGCTGTCGGTCGGTGGCCGGACCGTGCTCACCCGCGAGTCGCTCTCGGAGTTCACCACCGCGGTCGCGATGAGCCGCTGCGACGACAAGCGCGTCACCCGCCGCATCATGGAGCGGGCGGGGGTCCGGGTGGCCCGGGGCGCCCGCGCCACCGCGGAGGACCTGGCGGCCGCCTCCGCCCTGCTGCGCGAGGTGGACGCCGTCGTCGTCAAGCCCGCGCGGGGAGAGCAGGGCAAGGGCATCACCGTCGGGGTCAAGGGGGACGCCGCCCTGCAGCGCGCCGTCCACCACGCGGCCCAGTTCTGCCCCGACGTCCTCGTGGAGGAGCTGGTGCCCGGCCAGGACCTGCGGGTGGTCGTCATCGACCGGGAGGTGGTCGCGGCCGCGGTCCGGCGGCCCGCGGAGATCATCGGCGACGGCCGGAGCACCGTCGCCGACCTGGTCCGCTCCACCAGCCGCCGCCGGGAGCGGGCGACCGGTGGCGAGTCGCGGATCCCGCTGGACGACACCACCGTCGAGGTCATCGCCGCAGCCGGCTACGACATGGACGACGTCCCCCGCAACGGCGAGCGGATCCAGGTGCGGCGGACGGCGAACCTGCACACCGGGGGCACGATCGAGGACGTCACCGACCGGCTGCACCCGGAGATCGCCGATGCCGCGGTGCGCGCCGCCACGGCGCTGGACATCCCGGTGACGGGGATCGACTTCCTCGTGCCCGACGTCGGCGGGCCCGACTACGTGTTCATCGAGGCCAACGAACGGCCGGGGCTGGCCAACCACGAGCCCCAGCCGACCGCGGAGCGCTTCGTCGACCTGCTCTTCCCGGAGACCCGCCGCCGCGGCTGACGCCCGGGCCGGGATCAGACCCGGCGCCGCCGCACGCGCTCGGCGGCGAGGGCCAGGGTCGGCCCCGGGTCGCGGGCGTCCCAGACGCTGGAGACGGCGCCCGGGAACCAGCGCAGGACCGAGGCGCCGTCGGCGAGCAGTCCACCCCGGCGCTCGGCCGCGGCCCGCCGCAAGTCGCCCGCCGTCCAGAGGTAGCGCACCCCGGCGGTCCCGTCGGGCAGCGGCGGCAGCGGCAGCCCGAGCGCCTGCCGTGCCCAGGCGTCCGGGAGGTTGGGCCCGGCCGCGGTCGACAGGGCCATCGACCCGAAGAACCGGCCGTTGAGGTCGATCAGCCGCAGGCCACCGTCATCGTCGCGCAGGAACTGCAGCTGCACGAGCCCCGACCAGCCCAGCCCGGTCAGCAGCCGGGTCGCACCGGCGGCGAGCTCCTCGTCGACCGGCACGGTGACGGCGCGGCTGGTGACCCCGCTCGGCGTCGGCCACAGCCGCAGCGCGCGTTGCTGGACGCGCCCGTGGAGCCGGCCCTCGTGCAGCAGCCCGACCAGCGCCTCCAGCTCCCCGTCGACGGGTTCCTGCAGCAGCGCCTCGAAGCCCGCGTCCTGCAGGAGCCGGACCCGGGGCCGTGCCTGCTCGACATCGGGGTAGCGGCGCGCCTCGATGCGCAGCCGCTGCCGCAGACCCGGCTGCCAGTGGGCGCGGCACTTCACCACGACCGGTCCGGTCCAGCCGGCGAGCGCGGCCGGGGTCGCCAGCTCCGTGTGGGGGGAGGGCAGCCCCGCGTCGGTGGCGCGCTGCGCCAGCTCGGCCTTGTCGAGCGCGGCCAGGGCGACCTCGGCCGGCGGGTGGACGACCACTGCGGGTACCGATCCCGCGCTGACCGCCAGGGCCGCCATCCAGTCATCGCCGCTGCCGAAGACGACGTCGTACCCGCCCCCGGCGACGGCGCGCCGGACCGCCGCCACGAAGTCGTCCATGTGCCCACGCGGGCGGGGTACGTGGTGGGTCCGCCGGCTGGAGCGGGAGGCGGCGACCATGCCACCCGCGTCGGGCGACCCGACGCCGACGTGCCAGCCGGCCCGGTCGAGCGCGCGGACGGCCGCCAGCGCCCCGCGGTCCCGGCTCGACGTGAGCACGAGCGCGCGACCGGCAGAAGGCATCGCGCAACCCTATGAGGTCGGGTCGGGCTGCGGGTGGGTGCCCCGTCCCGCCCGCCCGCACGGGGGGGAGGTCGGTGGGCGGCTCAGGAGACCGGGCGCCGCAGACGGCGGCGTGCGAGGTCGCGCAGCTCGCCCAGCTCCGGCCCGCGCAGCGCGGCCAGGGCGGCGGCGTAGACGGCGGCCCCGACGAGGCCTCCCGAGACGATCTGACCGGCCGCGGTCAGCGTGTCCGCCGGCTCGCCCGCCCACCCCGCGAGCACGGCCGTGGCGGCGAGCCCCCCGGCGGCTGCCGCCGCGGAGGCGCGCGCGACCGTCCCCACCAGTGCCCGCGGGGTGACAGCGGCGTGCCGGCGCGCGAGGAGGGCCACGGCGAGCGCCGCCGCCAGCAGCAGGGACAGGCTCGTCGACGCCGCCAGGCCCGCGATGCCGAAGGCGACCCCCAGGGTGAGGTCGCCGACGACGTTGACGACCATGGCGGCCACGGCGACGACCGTGGGGGTCCGGCTGTCCCCGACCGCCAGGCTGGCCCGAGCGGTGGTGGACCGGAGCGCGATGCCGAGGACCGCCGCGGCCGAGAAGGCGACGGCGGTGGCCGTCGCCGTCACCGCGGCCTGGTCGAAGTCGCCCCGGCCGTACAGGAACTGGACGACCGGCCGGGCCAGCACGACCAGCGCGGCGACCACGGGGACCAGCAGGGCGACGAGCAGCCGTGACGTGCGGTCCACGAGGGCGCGCAGGTCGGCCCGGCGGTCGGGTGCGCCCACGGCGCTGAACGTCGGGTACAGCGCGGCCACGACCGTCGCGACGAGCAGCGCGTCGACGAGGTGGATCACGCGGAAGCCGAGGCTCAGCGCGGTGATGACGCCCTCTCCCTGCGCCGAGCCGACGGCCCGGTCCACGAGCGTGTTGACGTTGAGGACCGCGCTGCCGACCAGCAGGGGCGGGGTCAGCCGGAGCACCTCGCGGACGTCCGGATCGCGCAGGGCCAGCCGGGGCCGCAGCCGCATGCCGGCGGCGCGGACGGCAGGGAGCTGGACGAGCATGCGGACGGCGGAGCCGACGACGAAGCCGACCGCGAGCGCCTCGATCCCGAAACGCGCGCCAGCCCAGAGCGCCGCGCCGATCATGACGAGGTTGAAGGGGACGCCCTGCAGCCCGGAGGCGAAGAAGCGGCCGTGGGCCTGGCAGGCGGCCGCGAGGATGTCCGTGGCGGCGATGAAGACGGCGGCGATGAGCACGATGCGGGTGAGCTCGACGGTCAGCGCTGCTGTCGCCTCGTCGAAGCCGGGGGCCAGCACCGCGACCACCTGCTCGGCGGCCAGGAACATCAGCACCGAACCGGCGACGAGCACCAGCGTGCCGAGGGTCAGCACCGTGCGCACCGTGCGATCGGCCCGCGGGCCGTCGTCCGCGGCCACCGCACGGGCGACGGGGGGCACCACTGCCCGCGCCAGCGCGCCGGCGACCAGCGCGAGCACCAGGTTCATGACGCCCTGGGCGACGAGGTAGGCGTCGAGCGCCGCGCCGGCACCGAAGACGGCGGCGATGACGGCGTCCCGGACGAACCCGAGGAGCTGGCTGACGGCGGTGAGGGAGATCAGGAGCGTCGCTGCCCGTGCCACTCCCCCGCGCCGGGGCCCGCGCCGGGCGTCCCCGGGTGGGGGTCCCCCGTCACGTGTCACGGGGTCCGATCATGACGGTCGACCGGGCCGGGGCTGCACCGGACCCGCCGCCACCCTCGCCCTCATCGGTGATCAGGTGACCTGATCGTCGGGGGTCCTGGCTCACTGTCGACGGTGAGTCAGGACCCCGGCAGGTGAGCCAGGACGTCGCTCAGAGCCCGAGTTCGGCGCGGATCTCGTCGCCGTGCTGGCCGGGCCGCGGAACGCTGCCGACGGCGCCCGGCGTGCGGGAGAACCGGGGGGCCACCTCGGGCTGCCGCACCCCGTCGACCTCGACGAACACCCCCCGCTCGCGGTTGTGCCGGTCCTCGGTCGCCTCCAGCAGCGACCAGACCGGCGCGACGCAGGCATCCGTGCCCTCGAACACCGACCACCACTCGGCGCGGGTGCGGGAGGCGAAGACCCCGGCGAACCGCTCCCGCAGCGCCGGCCACTGCCGGGGATCCTCGCGGCGCGGCAGCGTCTCGTCCCCGGCGAGCCCGAGGCCCTCGAGCAGCGCGGCGTAGAACTGCTCCTCCAGCGCGCCGACGGCGAGGAACTGCCCATCGGCGCAGCGGTAGACATCGTAGAAAGGCGCCCCGGTGTCCAAAAGGTTGCGGCCGCGGCGGTCGGTCCACACCCCGGCGTCCAGCATCCCGTGGATCATCGTGGTCAGGACGGCGGTGCCGTCGACGATCGCCGCGTCGACCACCTGCCCCTCCCCCGTGGCCCGGGCGTGCAGCAGCGCGGCGAGCGCACCGAGCGCCAGGAACACTCCCCCGCCCCCGAAGTCGCCGAGCAGGTTCAGCGGCGGGGCCGGGCGCTCGTCCGGGCGCCCGCTGGCGCCCAGCGCGCCGGTCAGCGCGATGTAGCCGATGTCGTGGCCGGCGCTGTGCGCGAGCGGCCCGGTCTGCCCCCAGCCGGTCATCCGGCCGTAGACGAGCGCGGGGTGCTCCCCCAGCAGCTCGTCCGGTCCCAGCCCCAGACGCTCCATCACGCCCGGGCGGAACCCCTCCAGCAGGACGTCGGCCCGCCGCACGAGGGCGCGCACCACGCCGACGTCGTCCGGGTCCTTGAGGTCGAGGGCGATCGAGCGCTTGCCGCGGTCGAGCAGCGAGGTCGCGCCCAGCGAGCCCAGCAGTCCCCCGCGGTCGCCCTTGCGGTCGATGCGGACGACGTCGGCACCGAGGTCGGCCAGCAGCATCCCGCAGAACGGACCGGGCCCGAGCCCGGCGAACTCGACGACCCGCACACCTTCCAGCGGTCCCACGGCGTCCTCCCCTGCTCCGGGCCGCGCTCGTGCGACCCTCCCGGAGGCATGCTGCCCGACGCCGCACCCGGGAGGAGAGCCTGGTCACATGGCCTACCTGCTCGCTGCCCTGGGCGGCGCGCTGGGTGCCCTCGCCCGCTGGGCGGTGGCGGAGGCGCTCCCGCCGTCCCCCGCCGGCCTGCCCTGGGCCACCCTCGGCGTGAACGTGACCGGCTGTCTGCTCCTCGGCGCGCTGGCGGCCGTCCTGGTGGCGCGGGCCCCGGGCTCCCCCTGGGCCCGCCCGTTCCTGGGCGTGGGCGTGCTCGGCGGCTTCACCACGTACTCGACCTTCGCGGTGGAGGTGGTGCGGCTGGTGGAGTCCGGCGCGGTCGGCACCGCGCTGTCCTACGTCGCCCTCTCGGTGCTCGGCGGCGTCATCGCCGCGGCCGCTGGGACGCTGGCCGGCCGCACCCTCGCCGGAGGGCCTCGGTGACGCCGTGGCTGGTGGTCGCGGGCGCCCTGGTCGGCGCGCCGCTGCGCCTGCTGGCCGAGCGGGTCGCCGTGGCCCGCCGCGGAACCGGCAGCGTGCTGGGCACCTTCACCGTGAACGTCGCGGGCAGCGCACTGCTCGGCGTGCTCCTCGGGACCGCCACCGCCCCGGCGTGGGTCGTCGCGCTGGTGGGCGTCGGCCTGTGCGGCACCCTCACCACGTTCTCGACGTTCGGCACCGAGGTGGTCCGGCTCGCGGAGGCCCGCGCCCCCCTCCGCGCCGTGGGCTACGTCGCCGCGACCGTGCTGGTGGGACTGGCGGCCGCGGCGGGCGGGTACGTGCTCGGCCGGGTGATCTGAGCGGCCCCGCGCAGCGGGACGGGCCGGTGCTGGATAGGGTCAGGGCGGTATGGCGGAGAACACGGAGCAGAGGGTCGGGGCCGACAGCCCCGTCGTCGTGGTCGCCAACCGGCTGCCGGTCGACCAGGTCACCGATCCCGACGGCAGCACCCGGTGGCAGCGGAGCCCCGGCGGGCTGGTCACGGCGCTCGAGCCGTTCGTCGCCGGGCGCGGTGGCGCGTGGGTCGGCTGGTCCGGGTCCGCCGGCGAGGCGCCCGAGCCCTTCGAGTCCGGTGGCATGTCGCTGATCCCCGTCGAGCTCAGCGAGGAGGAGGTCGACCGCTACTACGAGGGCATGTCGAACGCCTCGCTGTGGCCGCTGTACCACGACGTGGTCGAGAAGCCCGAGTACCACCGCGCCTGGTGGGACACCTACGTGCAGGTCAACAAGCGGTTCGCCGAGCGCACCGCGGCGGTGGCGGCCGAGGGCGCCATCGTCTGGGTGCACGACTACCAGCTGCAGCTGGTGCCGGCGATGCTGCGCCAGGTCCGGCCGGACCTGACCATCGGCTTCTTCCTGCACATCCCGTTCCCGCCCTACGAGCTGTTCACCCAGCTCCCCTGGCGGTCGGCCATCGTGGAGGGCCTGCTCGGCGCGGATCTGGTCGGTTTCCAGCGCCCGTCGGCGGCCGTGAACTTCGTGCAGCTTGCCCGGCGGCTGCACGACCTGAGCTGCAAGCGCGATCAGATCGAGTACGACGGCCGCACGGTGGTGGCCAAGGCCTTCCCGATCTCCATCGACGTCCGGGGCTTCGACGAGCTCGCCTCCTCGCCGGAGGTGCTCGCCCGGGCGAAGGAGATCCGCGCCGAGCTCGGCAACCCGGACAAGATCATCCTGGGTGTCGACCGGCTGGACTACACCAAGGGCATCAGCGTCCGGCTCAACGCGTTCCAGGAGCTCCTCGAGGACGGTGCGATCGAGGCGCCGGACACGGTGCTGGTGCAGGTCGCGACGCCGAGTCGGGAGCGCGTCGAGCACTACGTGCACATGCGGGAGACGATCGAGCAGCAGGTCGGCCACATCAACGGCGTCTTCGGGTCCATCGCCGGCCCGGCCGTCCACTACTTCAACCAGTCGATGCCGCGCGAGGAGCTCGCCGCGCTTTACCGGGCCGCCGACGTCATGCTCGTGACCCCCTACCGCGACGGCATGAACCTGGTGGCCAAGGAGTACGTCGCGGCGCGCGGTGATCTCCGTGGCGCGCTGGTGCTGTCGGAGTTCGCCGGGGCGGCGGCGGAGCTGCGGCAGGCCTTCCTGGTCAACCCGCACGACATCGCCAGCGTCAAGACGCAGCTGGTCCGGGCGCTGCGCATCGAGCCGGCCGAGGCGGCCAAGCGGATGCGGACCATGCGCCGGCACCTGTTCCGCAACGACCTGGACCACTGGGCCAGTTCGTTCTTCGAGGCGCTGCGGGGCCAGGCGTGACCTCCCCCGGCCTCGACGAGGCGCTGACGGCGCTCGCCGCACGCCGACCGCTGCTGGTGGCCAGCGACTACGACGGCGTCCTCGCCCGACTGCGCGACGACCCGGCGGCGGCCGTCCCGGAGCCCGGCGTGGCCGAGGCGCTGGCGCGGCTGGCGGCGGCCGACGGCGTCACGGTGGCCCTGGTCAGCGGTCGCGGGGTGGAGGACCTGCGCCGGACCAGCGGCCTGTCCGGTCCCTTCCGCTGGATCGGCAGCCACGGGGCGGAGTTCGACGGCCCCCTCGCCGGCGCGGACGCCGGTCGGCGGGACGAGCTCGCCGGGGTGCTGCGGCCGCTGGTCGAGAGCACACCCGGCGCCCGGCTGGAGATCAAGCCGGCCAGCGTCGCCGTCCACGTGCGGCAGGTGGCCGATCGCACCCGAGCGGCCGAGCTGCTGGAACAGGCCCGCCGGGCGGTGGATCCGTCACTGACGCTCAAGCCGGGCAAGGACGTCCTCGAGGTCGCCGTCACCGACGCGCACAAGGGCGCCGCGCTGCAGCGGCTCGTCGGCGAGCTGGGTGCCCGGGCGGCGCTGTACCTGGGCGACGACGTCACCGACGAGGACGCGTTCCGGGCGCTGCGGCCGGATGACCTGACGGTCAAGGTCGGCGACGGCGAGACAGCCGCCCGCCACCGCGTGACCGGGCCCGAGGACGTGGTGGGCCTCCTCGGGGCGCTCGCCGACCGCCTGGGCTGAGCCCGCTCCGTCTCCGTGTCGCACCGCGCGGCGCGCGGCCGGACCGCTGCCCGGCGGTCACCGGGCCCTGGGGTGTCGACATGCCCGCAATACCCTTCCTCGAAATGCGGGAATGGACCTGGCACGCGACGACGAGCGTCTCGGGATTGTCGATGAATCGCGTGCCGGAGTCGCTGACCCGGCGATGGCATAACGATGTGCAATCCGCTGCGGAACGGTGCTCTGCGACCTGGGTGGAGTCACCACAATGAGCGAGCCGCCACACCGGCGGGCACCTCTCCCCCAGGACGGTCCAGCGTGCACGCACCACTCCCCTCCCCCGGTACCCGGCGGCGTGCCGGGTGGTTCGCCGACCGCCCCCTGGCGGTGAAGTTCGGCATCCTGATCGGTGTCGTCGTGACCGCCTTCGCGGGGCTGCTGTCCGCGGTCCTGGTCGGCAATGCGACGGTGCACGACGCGAACGCCGAGCTGCAGCGCCTCAACGAGGCCGAGGAGCTGGTGCTCCAGCTCGACACCCGGGCCAGCGAGCTGAAGGTGGACGGCTTCAAGACGCTCGTCCGGGAGGACCCCCAGGCCCAGCGCGCGGAGCTCGCCGAGGACATCGCCACGCCCGAGGGCATGCTGGCCGAGCTCGCCACGATCCGCCTCAGCGGCCGGGCGGCCGACTCGGTGGCCGGCCTGTCCGAGAGCTTCGAGGCCTACACCGATGCCATCTCCGCGTGGGTGGACCTGGCCGTCGCCGACCCCGCCGCGATGCGGCCGCGCTGGGAGGAGATCCAGCAGGCGAACGACCTGACCGACGGCGCCGTCAGCGAGGCCAAGGACGTCCTGGGGACCGAGAGCGACGCCGCGCAGGTCCGGCTCGACGAGGCGCTGGCGCGGGCGGCGGTCGTGGCGGAGATCGCGGCCGCCGTCGGCGTCCTGGTGATCATCGGGATCAGCGTGCTGACGCTGCGCTCGGTCACCCGGCCGGT
Source organism: Blastococcus sp. SYSU DS1021 (assembly GCF_054050995.1). Lineage (NCBI taxonomy): Bacteria > Bacillati > Actinomycetota > Actinomycetes > Geodermatophilales > Geodermatophilaceae > Blastococcus > Blastococcus sp. SYSU DS1021. The sequence continues at coordinate 11,853 of NZ_JBJHAL010000020.1, forward strand.
CCAGCGGGTCAAGCAGTCCCTGGACGCCCTCGCGACGGGCGACATGACCGTGGACACCGGGGTCTCCTCCCGGGACGAGGTCGGCCAGATGGCGGCCGCGCTCGACACCGCCCGGGCCAGCCTGCGGGGTGTGCTCACCTCGGTCGCCGACTCGGCGAACGCCGTCGCGGCGTCGTCGGAGGAGCTGTCGGCCTCCTCGGCGCAGATCGCGGCGGGTGCGGAGGAGACCTCGACGCAGTCCGGGGTGGTGGCCTCGGCGGCCGAGGAGGTCTCCCGCAGCGTGGAGACGGTCGCCGCGGGTGCGGAGCAGATGGGCGCCTCGATCCGGGAGATCGCCAGCAACGCGGCGGAGGCCAGCGAGGTGGCGGCGCGTGCGGTGACGGCGGCGGAGACCACCACCGCCACCGTGGCCAAGCTGGGCGAGTCCTCGGCGGAGATCGGCAACGTCGTCAAGGTGATCACGAGCATCGCCGAGCAGACCAACCTGCTGGCGCTCAACGCCACCATCGAGGCCGCGCGGGCCGGTGAGGCCGGCAAGGGCTTCGCGGTGGTGGCCAACGAGGTGAAGGAGCTGGCGCAGGAGACGGCGAAGGCGACCGAGGACATCGCCCGCCGGGTGCTGGCGATCCAGGGCGACACGACGGCTGCGGTGACCGCGATCGAGGAGATCAGCACGATCGTCGCGCAGATCTCCGACCGGCAGACCACCATCGCGTCCGCGGTGGAGGAGCAGACGGCGACGACGAACGAGATGTCACGATCGGTGCAGGAGGCCGCCGGCGGCACCGGCGAGATCGCGGCCAACATCACCGGGGTCTCCACCGCGGCCGACTCGACCACCCAGGCGCTGACCCAGACGCGGGTCGCCGTGGACGAGCTGTCCCGGATGGCGGCGGACCTGCGGACCACCGTGGGGCGCTTCGTCTACTGACGCACCGCCGGCGACTCCCCGAGGCGGGGGGCTTCCGACCATTCCGGTCGGGCGCCCCCCGCCTCTCCTCGTGCTCGGGTCGACAAATCTGCTGGCCTGAGAATGGTCACCCGGGCATTTTCCGCGGCACGCGCGACACGGACTTCTTCAACGTTGAGAAACCGATCGGTCGGGTGACGATCTGCTCGCACCGAACGCACTCCGAACCCCCGGGGCAGGGCAGTCGGCCCGCCCGCTCGAGAACGAGGAAGCCTCGCCATGTCCGCACCACGGCCCGACGCAACAGGTCGGCACTGGTACCGCGACCGCGGTATCGGGACACGGATCTTCGCGGTCTGCGCCGCCCTCCTGCTGGGCATGCTGGCCGCCACGGTCACCGGCATCACCGGCACCCAGCGCGTCGCCGATCTGCACGCCGAGGCGCGCGACGCGGTCGCTGCGCAGCGCGTCGTGGAGGGGGCGCGCTACGACCTGCTCTGGGCCGCCAACTGGCAGAACATCACCGCCTGGAAGGCGCGGGTCGAGGGCGGCGCCGTGGCCGCGGCTGCCGATGGCGACAACGTCGCCGCCTACCGCGACGGCGCGACCGGCTTCGAGGCCCTCTTCGACCTGGACCGCGACCAGCTGGACGCCGACGCCGAGGCCAGCCTCGAGGTGATCGAGCGGAACTGGGCGCTGATGAGCGACTACAACGAGCAGATCTTCCTGCTGTGGCAGCAGGGGCGCCTCGACGAGGGCGACGCCCTCTCGCAGGGCGAGAAGTGGGACGTCTTCTACGTCCTCGACCAGGCGATGGTGGAGCTGGTCGCGTCGGTCGACGCCCGGGTCGCGGAGTCCGAGGCCGCGGTCGCCGACGCACGCAGCGAGACGCTGACGGTCTCCCTGGTCGTCTCCGGCCTGGCGTTCGTGCTCGGTGGCGCCCTGGCGCTGCTCGTCTCCCGCAGCATCACCGGCGGGGTCCAGGAGGTCAAGGCCGGGCTCGAGCGGCTGGCCGCACGCGACCTGACCACCCGGCTGGCGGTGCGCGGCCGTGACGAGATCGGTCAGATGGCCACGGCGCTCAACACCGCCGCCGACGCGATGGCGACCACCATCGCCGACATCGTCTCCTCGGCGGACGCGGTCGCGGCCAGCTCGGAGGAGCTGAGCGCCTCCTCGGCGCAGATCGCGGCCTCGGCCGAGGAGACCAGCGCCCAGTCGGGTGTGGTGTCCGGTGCGGCGGAGGAGGTGTCGCGCAGCGTGGAGACGGTCGCGGCCGGTGCGGAGCAGATGGGTGCCTCGATCCGGGAGATCGCGTCCAACGCGGCGGAGGCCAGCGAGGTGGCGGCGCGTGCGGTGACGGCGGCGGAGACGACGACGGCGACGGTGGCGAAGCTGGGGGAGTCCTCGGCCGAGATCGGCAACGTCGTCAAGGTCATCACGAGCATCGCGGAGCAGACGAACCTGCTCGCCCTGAACGCGACCATCGAGGCCGCGCGGGCCGGGGAGGCCGGCAAGGGCTTCGCGGTGGTCGCGAACGAGGTGAAGGAGCTGGCGCAGGAGACGGCGAAGGCGACCGAGGACATCGCCCGCCGGGTGCAGGCGATCCAGGGCGACACCACGGCCGCGGTCGCCGCGATCGGGGAGATCTCCTCGATCGTCGCGCAGATCTCCGACCGGCAGACCACCATCGCCAGTGCGGTGGAGGAGCAGACGGCGACGACCAGCGAGATGTCGCGGTCGGTGCAGGAGGCCGCCGGCGGCACCGGGCAGATCGCGGAGAACATCACAAGTGTCTCCACGGCCGCGGACGCCACGACCCAGGCGCTGACCCAGACCCGCACCGCTGTGGACGAGCTGTCCCGGATGGCCGCCGACCTGCGCAGCACCGTCGGGACGTTCAGCTACTAGCAGGACCCCCGTCCCGCCTCATCTATCGCACGCGCGGGGTGAGGCGGGACGGAGGCCGCCGAGGGGCGCTCGACCAACGGTCGGGCGCCCCTCGGCGCGTGTCCGGAAAATGGCGCCCCTTGCGGGACGTCGCACAGGTGAGCGCCCGCTGTCGACAATGGTGGAATGTCGCCATCGCGACCGAGTCGACTCGTTGACTCCGTTTCCAAATCGTTGTGTCCGCCATTTCCCAACACGCACAGAAAGGCTCGACACCTGACAGTTCGTGGCCTTAGCTTCTCCGCAGCAACCGAAAGCGGTGGCGGATTCGTCCGTCGTCCGTCGTCCGTCTCCGGATCGGGTTGCACTCGGATCCCTCTCCAGAACGGACTTCTCCCATGGCACATGTCGCGCGCCGCGCGCTCGGCCGGATGTCGGTATCCGCCAAGATCCTCAGCTCCGTCTCGGTCGCGGTCGTCGCCGGCATCGCCGTCGGCACCGTGGGTTGGAGCTCCCTCGGCGATGCCGCCGACAAGGCCGACGCCACCTACCGGGAGAGCACCCAGGCGCTCGTGCAGGTCGAGGAGATGCGCTCGCAGCTGCTGACCCTCCAGCTCAACCAGACGGCCCTGCTGCTGCCGAACGTCAGCCAGGAGAACGCCACGACGTGGGCCGCGGGCGCCACGGCGGCCGCCGAGGCGTTCGGCGCGGCCGGTTCCGCCTACCTCGGCACGGCGCCCGCCGCCGAGCAGCGGGCCCTGGCCGAGCAGTCCCTGGACACCTACGGCACCTGGGGCGAGGTCTACGCCCAGACGCGGCAGGCCTACAGCGCCGGCGACGCCGCCGCGGCCGGCACGCTGTACGCGCAGTCCTCGAAGCTCATGGACCAGCTGACCGGGGAGATCGACCAGCTCCTGGCCTCCGAGATCTCCGAGGCGAGCTCCTCCGCCGCCGCGGTCGCCGACACCAGCGAGCGGGCGCGGACGCTCGTCATCGCCCTGCTGGCCATCGGCTCGGCCATCGCCCTCGCGGTGGGCTTCTTCGTCGCGCGCGGCATCCGCCGGAACCTGGAGAAGGTGCAGCACGTGATCCAGGGCCTGGCCGAGGGGGACCTCACCCGGCAGACCGGTGTCCAGCAGTCCGACGAGATCGGGCGGATGGCCACCGCTCTCGACGAGGCCCAGGAGTCCCTGCGCGCCGTGATGGCCTCCGTCGTCTCCTCGGCGGACGCGGTCGCGGCCAGCTCGGAGGAGCTGAGCGCGTCGTCGGCGGAGATCTCGACGTCGGCGCAGGAGACCTCCGCCCAGTCGGGTGTGGTGGCCTCGGCGGCCGACGAGGTGTCGCGGAACGTGCAGACGGTCGCGGCCGGCGCGGAGCAGATGGGTGCCTCGATCCGGGAGATCGCGTCCAACGCGGCGGAGGCCAGCGAGGTGGCGGCGCGTGCGGTGACGGCGGCGGAGACGACGACGGCGACGGTGGCGAAGCTGGGGGAGTCCTCGGCGGAGATCGGCAACGTGGTGAAGGTGATCACGAGCATCGCGGAGCAGACGAACCTGCTGGCGTTGAACGCCACGATCGAGGCGGCGCGGGCGGGTGAGGCCGGCAAGGGCTTCGCGGTGGTGGCGAACGAGGTGAAGGAGCTGGCGCAGGAGACGGCGAAGGCGACCGAGGACATCGCCCGCCGGGTGCAGGCGATCCAGGGCGACACCACGGCGGCGGTGGCCGCGATCGGGGAGATCTCCTCGATCGTCGCGCAGATCTCCGACCGGCAGACCACCATCGCGTCCGCGGTGGAGGAGCAGACCGCCACGACGAACGAGATGTCCCGATCGGTGCAGGAGGCCGCTGACGGCACCGGGCAGATCGCGGCGAACATCTCCAACGTCTCGGGTGCGGCGGACTCCACGACGCAGTCGCTGACCCAGACCCGCACCGCTGTCGACGAGCTGTCCCGGATGGCCGCCGACCTGCGTAGCACCGTCGGGAAGTTCAGCTACTGATCCCCGGCGGCCGCACCGGCCGCACCCTGATCCGAGAGCGCACGGCCGGCCGGCCGTGCGCTCTCGGCGTTCTGCGCGCACCCATGCCACCGGTCGGTGGACCTGCGCAGCCGGGTGGGCGAAAGTGCCATGTCGACACGAGAAATGCGATGGGCGGACGTTCTCGTCCGGTGCCGAGACACGCGCCATCAAACGCTCAACCGGTGTTTCTGGACCGTTTACATTCTTGTCCTCGTCACAGCGCGGACCGACCGCGGTGCGCGCATTCAGCAATCCATCTCCTTTCCGTTCGGAGCACCATGTCCGCTCTTCCTGCATCCCACCGCCGGAGCCCCTCCGGCTGGTTCACCAGCCGGCCGCTGGCGGTGAAGATCGGCGCCGCCCTAGGCGTCCTCGCCGTGGTCGCCATCGCCCTGACCGGGCTCGCCGTGCAGCGGCTGGGCAGCCTGGCGGAGTCCGGGGACCATCTGTACGGCGACTCGATCGTCCCGCTGAACAAGCTGGCCGAGGTGCAGCGCACGTTCCAGGGGGACCGTGCGCGCAACAACATCTACGGCTTCGTGGCCCCGGCGGCCCGGGCGGAGCTCGACGCCACGCTGCTCGAGCGCCGCGAGCAGCTCGAGCGGGAGCAGGAGGCCTACGTCGAGACCCTCAACGACCCCGCGGACTTCGCCGCGGTGGCCGAAAGCATCGATGCGTACTACGCCGTCGTCGACGAGCAGCTGTACCCGGCTGCGCGGGCCGGCGACGTCGCGACCGTCCAGCGGCTGGTGTCGGGTGAGCTGGCGCAGGCGGGCCGGGCGCTGTCCGACGCCTTCGGCGCCGAGCAGGAGCGCCAGGCTGCCGACGCGCAGCGCGACGCCGCGGCCGGTGACGACCTCGCGGCCTCGGCGACCGTCTTCCTGTGGACCGCGCTGGCCGTCGGCATCGCCGTCGCGTCCGCCCTGGCCGCGTGGGTGGTCCGCCAGATCGTCCGGACCGTCCGCTCCGTCCAGGCCTCGCTCGAGGCCCTCGCCGAGGGCGACCTGACCGTCCGCCCCGAGGTCACCTCGGGTGACGAGCTCGGTCGTATGGCGCAGGCGCTCTCCGCTGCCCAGGACAACCTGCGGGAGGTGCTGGCGGGCGTCGGTGCCTCGGCGGATGCGGTGGCGGCGTCGTCGGAGGAGCTGAGCGCGTCGTCGGCGCAGATCTCGGCGGGTGCGGAGGAGACCGCGGCGCAGTCGGGTGTGGTGTCCGGTGCCGCGGAGGAGGTGTCCCGCAGCGTGCAGACGGTGGCCGCGGGCGCGGAGCAGATGGGTGCCTCGATCCGGGAGATCGCGCAGAACGCGAACGAGGCGGCACGGGTGGCCGCGGCGGCGGTGAGCGAGGCCGAGACGACCACGACGACGATCACCAGGCTCGGGGAGTCCAGCAGGGAGATCGGTGACGTGGTGAAGGTGATCACGAGCATCGCAGAGCAGACGAACCTGCTGGCGCTGAACGCCACGATCGAGGCGGCGCGTGCCGGGGAGGCGGGCAAGGGTTTCGCGGTGGTGGCGAACGAGGTGAAGGAGCTGGCGCAGGAGACGGCGAAGGCGACCGAGGACATCGCCCGCCGGGTGGAGGCGATCCAGGGCGACACCGGGGGAGCGGTCGCGGCGATCGGGCGGATCAGCGAGGTGATCGCCCAGATCAACGACTACCAGACGACGATCGCCTCGGCGGTGGAGGAGCAGACGGCGACGACCAGCGAGATGTCGCGGTCGGTGCAGGAGGCCGCCGGTGGTACGACGCAGATCGCGGAGAACATCTCCGGGGTCTCGACGGCCGCCGACTCCACGACGCAGGCACTGACCCAGACCCGCACCGCCGTCGACGAGCTGTCCCGGATGGCCGCCGACCTGCGCACCACCGTCGGGAGGTTCACCTACTGACCTGACGCGAGCTTCCCCCGGCCGGGCCGGGTGGTGACCCCTTCCCCGGTCGCCACCCGGCCCGCGTCGTTCCTGGACGGGTGCCCGGGTGGGCGAGGGCTCGGCGGTGCCGCCGTCCGCGCCGCGGCGGCTCGGCAAATTCTCGTCAAGTCGACACGGGAAATGCGATTGCCGGCCATTCTCGGCGATGCCGTGCGACACGTCGATGATTGGTGCAACGTCAATCTTGGAAGTGTCCTAACATTTTGCTCGTCGCCTCGGCCCTACGTGTCGGCCGCGCCTCCACCGAGGTGTTTCGTTCGCTTCCCGACGAAGTCCTCGGCCCACCCCGCTGCCCTATTCCTGGAGAACCGTCATGTCCGCCGCCGCTCGTTCCACTCATGCCACCGGGCCCTCCCGCTCACCGCTCTCCTGGTGGGGTGACCGATCGGTGAAGACCAAGGTCCTCACGACCGTCTCGGCCGCGGGCGTCGTCGCCGGCGCCATCGGGGTGCTCGGACTCCAGGCACTCAGCGCGTCCGCCACGGCGGCGGATCAGCTGTACGAGGACAACCTCCTGGGCGTCGCGGCCGCCGCCGACATGGACGGGTTGCTCGGTGACATGCGCGTCAACCTGCGCGACACGGTCCTCGGCACGGATACGGCGGCCAAGATCGCCGACATCGACAACCTGAGCGCCGAGCTCCAGGCCGTCGTCGCGGAGTACCGCGCCGGGACCAGCGCACCGGAGAAGCTCGACATCCTCGATGGGGTCGACGCCGACATCAGCAGCTACGTCGCCTTCCAGAAGGACGTCCTCGTCCCCTACGCGCAGAAGCAGGACTTCGCCAGCTGGATGAGCGCGAACGCGGAGCAGGGGGCGCCGCTCGCCGAGAAGATGGGCGGCGGCATCCAGGCGCTACGGGACATGGAGGCCGAGGAGGCGAGCCAGGCGGCCGCCGCGATCCGCAGCGAGTACGAGAGTCAGCGCGTCGTGTCGATCATCATCATGGTCGTCGGGATCGCCCTGGCGCTGGCGGGGGGCCTCTACGTCGCCACGGGCATCGCCCGCTCCACCCGCAAGGTGCAGGACGTCGCGACCGGCCTGGCCGCTGGTGACCTGACGCGCTCCAGTGGCCTGACCACCAAGGACGAGCTGGGCCGGATGGGCCAGGCGCTGGACTCCGCGGTGACCGACCTCCGGGCGGTGATGGCCTCGGTCGTCGGGTCGGCGGACGCGGTCGCGGCTTCCTCCGAGGAGCTGAGCGCTTCGTCGGCGCAGATCTCGGCCGGTGCCGAGGAGACCTCCGCACAGTCGGGCGTGGTTTCCACCGCCGCCGAGGAGGTCAGCCGCAACGTGCAGACCGTCGCCGCCGGCGCGGAGCAGATGGGCGCTTCGATCCGGGAGATCGCCAGCAACGCGGCGGAGGCCAGCGACGTCGCCACCCGCGCGGTGCAGGCCGCCGAGACCACCACGGCCACGGTCGCCAAGCTGGGGGAGTCCTCGGCGGAGATCGGCAACGTCGTCAAGGTGATCACGAGCATCGCGGAGCAGACGAACCTGCTCGCCCTGAACGCCACCATCGAGGCCGCCCGCGCGGGTGAGGCCGGCAAGGGCTTCGCCGTGGTGGCGAACGAGGTGAAGGAGCTGGCGCAGGAGACGGCGAAGGCGACCGAGGACATCGCCCGGCGCGTGCAGGCCATTCAGGGCGACACGACGGCCGCGGTGACCGCGATCGGGGAGATCTCCACGATCGTCGCGCAGATCTCCGACCGGCAGACCACCATCGCCTCGGCGGTGGAGGAGCAGACGGCCACCACCAACGAGATGTCCCGCTCGGTGCAGGAGGCGGCCAGCGGATCCACGCAGATCGCCGAGAACATCACCGGCGTCTCGTCCGCCGCGGACTCCACCACCCAGGCGCTGGGCCAGACCCGCATCGCCGTCGACGAGCTGTCCCGGATGGCCGCCGACCTGCGCACCACCGTCGGCCGCTTCACCTACTGAGGAGCCCCCGTCCACTCACTCCTCGCAGGCTTCGGGGTGGGCCTCCGGACGGGGCCTGCGCCGGGCCGGCCCACGTGCCGGCCCGGCGCCCCCCCGGCTGGGGGGTCGGTTGCGGGCCATGAACTGCCGATAACACGGCTGACCGGTGCGGTGCGGGTTCACCTTGAATCCGCGGCCGATCCGCCGATGACCCAACGGGGCCGCCTGTGCTCCGCCGCGATGAGAGAGAAGGCAGCAGTGGACGGTCTGGACGACATCGTCGAGGAGTTCCTCGTCGAGAGCCACGAGAACCTCGACCAGCTCGACACCGACCTGGTCGCGCTCGAGCAGGAACCGAACTCCCGTGAGCGGCTGTCCAGCATCTTCCGGACCATCCACACCATCAAGGGCACCAGTGGCTTCCTGGCGTTCAACCGCCTGGAGGAGGTCACGCACGTCGGCGAGAACATGCTGTCCCGCCTGCGCGACGGTGAGCTCGCCCTGACGCCCCAGCGCACCAGCGTGCTGCTGCAGATGGTGGACACGGTCCGGTCGCTGCTGACCTCGATCGAGGCTTCCGGCGGTGAGGGCTCGGTCGACGTCTCCGCCGTCGTCGCCGCCATCAGCGCCGCCATGGAGGACGGCCCGGCCGCCACGGTCGAGGCCCCCGCTGCCGAGGCCCCCGTGGCCGCGGGGCCCGCTGCGGCGGCCCCGGCGAAGAAGGCGCCCGCGAAGAAGACGCCCACCAGGGCGCCGGCCAAGGCGGCCGCGAAGGCCCCTGCGAAGGCCCCCGCCAAGCCCGCCGCCGCCAAGGCGCCGGCCAAGCGCGCCCCACGGGCCAAGCCCGTCCTCGCTCCCGTCGTCGAGGAGCTGCCCGAGGGCCCGCAGGATGACCTGCGGGCCGACCTGCCCGAGGAGCCGTTCACCCCGGCCCCCGTCACCGAGGAGCACCCGGTGTCCGAGTCCGTCGCCGTCGACCACCCCGAGGGGGAGGCCGTCCCCGCCGACGCCGCCGCCGGCGGTCAGGTCCGCCGTGCCGTCGCCGACAGCACGATCCGCGTGGACGTCGACCTGCTCGACGAGCTCATGCTGCTCGTCGGCGAGCTGGTCCTCACCCGCAACCAGATCGTGCAGAACGTCGCGCGGCAGACCGACACCGACCTGATCCGTGCCTCCCAGCGGCTGAACCTGATCGCCAGTGAGCTGCAGGAGGGCGTCATGAAGACGCGCATGCAGCCCATCGACCACATCTGGTCCAAGCTGCCGCGCGTCGTCCGCGACCTCGGCCTCCAGCTGAAGAAGTCGATCCGCCTGGAGATGGAGGGACGGGACACCGAGCTCGACAAGACCCTCCTCGAGGCCGTCAAGGACCCGCTGACCCACCTGGTCCGGAACTCCGTCGACCACGGCATCGAGGCACCCGAGGACCGCAAGAAGGCCGGCAAGCCCGCCGAGGGCGTCCTCACCCTCCGCGCGCGGCACGAGAGCGGCCAGGTCGTGGTCGAGGTGGCCGACGACGGTGCCGGCATCGACCCGGTCAAGCTCGGCGCCAAGGCCGTCCAGCGCGGCCTGCTCACCGCCGACGCACTGTCCCGGATGAGCCCGGCGGACATCCTGCAGCTGATCTTCCTGCCCGGCTTCTCCACCGCCGCGGCGGTCACGAACGTCTCCGGCCGCGGCGTCGGCATGGATGTCGTCAAGACCAACATCGAGTCCATCGGCGGCACGATCGAGGTCGAGTCCGACGCGGGGGTGGGCACCGTCTGCCGGCTGCGCATCCCGCTGACGCTGGCGATCGTGCCGGCGCTGACCGTGGAGTGCGCGACCGACCGCTACGCGATCCCGCAGATCAGCCTGCAGGAGCTCGTGTCGCTGGATGCCGAGAAGGCCGTCAACGCCGTCGAGGAGGTCGGTGGGGCGCAGGTGTACCGCCTCCGCGGCGAGCTGCTCCCGCTGGTCCGGCTCACCGATGTCCTGGGTCTGACCTCCGAGCGGCACGACGGGCACGTCGTCATCGCGGTCCTGCGCTCCGAGGGCCGGCGCTTCGGCCTGGTCGTGGACCGGGTCATCAACACCGAGGAGATCGTCGTCAAGGCGGTCGGCGGCCAGCTGAAGGCGATCGGCCTGTACTCCGGGGCGACCGTCCTCGGTGACGGCACCGTGGCGCTGATCCTCGACGTGCAGGCGCTCGCCCGCCGTGCCCTGCGCACCGAGACCACCGACCGGCAGGAGGCGCGGGCCGGTTCGCTCCAGGTCGCCTCCGCCGAGACCGACCGGCAGCGGATGCTGCTGGCGGCCATCGGGGGAGGTCGCCGGGTGGCCATCCCGCTCGACACGGTCACCCGCCTCGAGCAGGTCCGCACCGAGGCGGTGGAGAAGGTCGGCAACCGGGAGGTCGTCCAGTACCGCGGCGCCATCCTGCCGATGGTCCGGCTGGACCGGCACCTGGGCGCCTACGGGGAGAGCGACCGGGAGGTGCTCGAGGTCATCGTCTACGCCGACCACGGCCGCAGCGTCGCCATCGTCGTGGAGGAGATCCTCGACATCGTCGACGGCGAGGCCGCTGTGCGCAGCGACATCGACGACATGGGTCTGCTCGGCTCGGCCGTCCTCGGGGACAAGGTGACCGAGCTGCTCGACGTCCGGGCCGCGATCCTCGCCGCCGACCCGGCGTTCTACTCCGCTCCTCCCACGACGACGCCCGACGGCGTCCCCACCGCTCTGCTGGAGGTCTGACGTGACCGCTTCGACCCACACCCTCGCGCCGGCGACCAGCGGTCAGCTGGCCACCTTCCGGCTGGACGGCGACCTGTACGGCATCGAGGTCGAGCACGTGCAGGAGGTGCTGCGCAGCCAGCAGCTCACCCGCGTGCCGCTCGCGCCGACGGCGGTCGCCGGCCTGATCAACCTGCGTGGCCAGGTGGTCACCGCGATCGAGCTGCGTGAGCGGCTCGGCCGGCCGCCGCGTCCGGAGGGCACCGACCCCGTCGTCATCGTCGTCCGGCTGCACGGCGAGGCGGTCAGCATGCTGGTCGACTCCATCGCCGACGTGGTCGACGTCGACGCCAGCGACTTCGAGGCGCCGCCGGACACCCTGGAGGGTCAGGCCCGTGACCTCATCCGCGGCGCCTACAAGCTCGACGGGAAGCTGCTGCTGGCGCTGGACGTCCAGAAGGCCGTCAGCGCGTAGCGGTTCGTCCTCCTCCGGAGGACGCCACGACCAGGAGCGACACCGCAGCACCGGGCGGCGGGGAGGACCACCTCCCCGCCGCTCGTGCGTTCGGCGGCGGGCGGCCGGGGACGAGACGACGGGGACGGCCACGCCAGCACCTCGGGTAGCGATCGATGACGCTCAGTGATCAATCGCTGACCGCACACGGTGCGACACGCGCTGTAGGTGTACAGGCGCTCCTGCGATGGGGTGACGGGCGCATGGTGCTGCCCTGCCCGGGCAGCCAGCATGGGTCCGTCCCGTTGTCGGAGCCGTGGAGGCGTCGTGCCCTACTCGCTGGTCAGTGCCGCCACCCTCGGCTTCGACCTCGTCCGTCTTCCGGGCGGCCGGGCCGTCGCCGAGGTGCTGCTCGCCGGACTGGGGGCCGACGAGCCGGCGATCAGCCGCCTCGCCGGCGTCCACCCCGCCCGCGGCCTGGACCGTGAGCAGCGCGGCGTACGGGCGGTCCGGTCGCGCCGGGCGCGGGAGATGGCCGCCGCGGTGCCCCACGTGCGCACCGCCGCCGACGCCGCCCAGGGCGCCGGGGACCGCACCGCCCTGCTCGTCCGCCAGCTGGAGATGGGCACCATCGGCGACGCCCCCACGCTGGAGCGGCTGCTCCGCGAGGACGTCCTGGGCCCCGAGCACGCCCTCTCCGGCCGGCTGGACGCCGACACCTGGGAGCAGGCCGCCGACGTCCTGGCCGACGCCGCCGTCGGCTTCTGGGCCGCTGGGGTGCTGCCGCCCCTCGTGCGCCGCGAGCTGACCGCCGCCTTCGACCGCGCCCTCGACACCGGCCCGCTGGCCGGCCCCGCCGGGTGGGGGCTGGAGCACGCCGCGGAACTGAACGGTTTCCTCGCCGCCGTGCGCGACCTGGACGACGCGGGGCGGTCGCGCTGGCGTGCGGCCGTGGACGAAGGGCGCGCCGCCCACCGTCCCTGGGCCACCGCGATGCACGAGGCCTCGTGGGGAGCGCACGTCTCCGGGCGCACCCGGGCGCTGGCCGCCGCGCAGCTGCTCGCCGTCCAGGCGTTCCTCGACGGCGGCTTCGACCTGCACGACGGCGCCGCCGGTGCCTGGAACGCCGTGGCCGGGTGCGTCCAGGCACTGGTCCTCGACGATCTGCTCGGCAGTGAGAGCGCCGCGGTGCTCCGCGCCCCCGGGCGTCGGGTCGGCATCCTGTCCTGACCGGCCGCTGCGGTCCGCATCGGTCCGCGATCCCCCGGTGGCCGACCATTTCCGGGGCACATGTCGACCACGACCGTCACGGTCGTCGAGTGGGCATTGTCGACACCCCATTGACGGCCAGAAAATAGCGTCAAACCTTTTCGCGTGTCGGCTGTAGCCCGGCCCTCTCCCGCCGAGACTCTGAGGCAGCACCAGCCCGCCCTGGTCGGGATCCACCACGACCAGGACGGGCTGCGGCGTTCCAGAGGGTCCGGCGTTCTCGTTCTCCTGTCCGCGCACCGTCCACGGCCATTCCCCGGAATGCCGAGAACGGTCGCCGGTCGGCAGCTCCGTCTTTCTCTGGCGCCGTGCTGCAGCATTCCTGGCGTCCGTTCCCGAACGAATCGGCGGACGTCGGGGGCCGTACCGCCGAAGGGCTCAAGCCCGACGCGGAGATGCCGATACAGACAACGAGCCCGCCGGTCGGCGCGGGCAGGGGCCAGGAGGACGTGTGAACCCGATCCGGGTGATGGTGGTCGACGACTCGGTCGTCGTCCGCAAGATCGTCACCGACGTGCTCTCCGCGGACCCGGGGATCGAGGTCGTGGGCACCGCCGTCAACGGCAAGGTGGCCCTCGGCAAGCTCGAGCAGCTCAAGCCCGACCTCATCACGATGGACATCGAGATGCCGGAGATGAACGGCATCGAGGCGGTGCGGGCCATCCGCGGCGCGCGCAACCGCGTGCCGATCGTCATGTTCAGCACGCTCACCGAGCGCGGCGCCACCGCGACGCTCGACGCGCTCTCCGCAGGCGCCAACGACTACGTGACCAAGCCGGCCAACGTCGGCAGCGTGGCGCAGTCCATGGAGAGCGTCCGCGAGCAGCTGATCCCCAGGATCAAGGCCCTCACCGGCCGGCCGATGACGCCGTCGCGGGCCACCGCCCAGGCGCCCCCGCCCCCGCCGCCGCGCCCGGCCGTGCCACGAACCGGGCCGGGCAAGAAGCCGGCGGTCCTGGTCATCGGGTCCTCGACCGGTGGACCCGAGGCTCTCGCCCGGGTCCTCCCCGCGCTGCCGGCCACCCTGCCCGTGCCGGTGCTGCTGGCCCAGCACATGCCGCCGGTGTTCACCCGGCAGTTCGCCCAGCGGCTCGACCGGCTGAGCCCGCTGCGCGTGGTGGAGGCCGTCGACGGCACCCCGCTGGTGCCCGGCACCGTGCACCTCGCCCCCGGTGACCACCACCTCGTCGTCCGCGCCAACGGCCGCGCAGGCTTCTCCACCTCGCTGAACCAGGGCCCTCCGGAGAACTTCTGCCGCCCGGCGGTCGACCCGCTCTTCCGCTCGGCGGTGGCCGCCTTCGACGGTGCCGTGCTCGGCGTCGTGCTGACCGGCATGGGCGCCGACGGGCGCAACGGCTGCGGCGAGATCCGCAACGCAGGCGGCACGGTCGTCGTGCAGGACCAGGCGACGTCGGTGGTCTGGGGCATGCCCGGCGCCGTCGCCCAGGCCGGCTACGCCGACGAGGTGCTGCCGCTCGACCGCGTCGCCGAAGCCATCCAGCGGCACCTCGCCGGTACCGCACCCCTGAACAACGCAACAGCTATGGCCGTGGGAGGTCGTCGATGAGCCTGACCGCGACCAGTTTCGACTGGGTCCGAGAACTCGTCCGCAAGGAGAGCGCCATCGTCCTCCAGCCGGGCAAGGAGTACCTGGTGGAGGCGCGTCTCCTCCCGATCGCCCGGCAGATGGGCCTCGCCGACGTCACCAAGCTGGTCGAGTCGGTGCGGACCCGGCCGAGCGCCGACGAGACCCGCAAGATCGTCGAGGCGCTCACCACCAACGAGACGTCCTGGTTCCGCGATGGTGACCCGTTCACCGCGCTGACCTCGACCGTGCTCCCGGCGCTGCTGCAGGCCCGCGGCCCGAGCGAGCGCCTGCAGATCTGGTCGGCCGCCTGCTCCAGCGGGCAGGAGCCGTACACGATCGCCATGCTTCTGGACGACGCGCTGCCGAACGCCGCCTCGCGCGTCTCGATCACCGCGACCGACCTCTCCCGCGAGATGGTGCAGCGCACGCGCGCCGGCCGGTTCAGCCAGCTCGAGGTCAACCGGGGCCTGCCGGCCCCCATGCTGGTCCGGCACTTCACCCGGGCCGGCACGGAGTGGGAGGTGTCGGCCAACCTCCGGCGGATGGTCAACGCCAGCGAGTGCAACCTGGCGGCGCCGCTGCCGCGGATGGGCCCGTTCGACGTGGTCTACCTGCGCAACGTCCTCATCTACTTCGACCTGCCCACCAAGCAGTCGATCCTCCGCCGCGTGCGGGACCTCATGCGACCCGACGGATGGCTGTTCCTCGGCGCCGCCGAGACCACCCTCGGCGTCGACGACTCCTGGGAGCGGGTCGTCATCGGCCGCAGCTCCGCCTACCGCCCACTGAAGGGGGCCTGACATGCGTGCCTTGGTGATCGACGACTCGCGCGCGATGCGCCGGATCGTCACCGGGATCCTCACCGGGTTCGGCTACGAGGTCCGGGATGCCGAGCACGGCCGCGCCGCCCTCGACGTGCTGGACGAGGGCTGGGTCCCCGACCTGGCGACCATCGACTGGAACATGCCGGTGATGGACGGGCTGCAGTTCGTCTCCGCCGTGCGCGCCAACCCGGCCTGGCGCCGGATGACCATGATGATGGTCACCTCGGAGAGCGAGCACACCCAGATCGTCCGCGCCCTGGCCGCCGGCGCCCACGAGTACATGATCAAGCCGTTCACCGCCGACGCCTTCCGCGACAAGCTCGCGCTGCTCGGCCTGCTCCCGCAGGAGGTCTCCCTGTGACCGCCATGGACACGGGCGAGCGTCGTCGCGCCGGCGACGCCCGCCCCGTCATCGCCGACCTGATCGACGGGGACACCGTCCTGTCGATCGCGCAGGAGGCCTGGATCTCGCTCGTCGGCGAGGACGAGGTGCTCGTCCCGGTGCCCGGTGACCTGCCCGCCGACATCCTGTCCAGCTGGGTCGACATCGTCGGCCCGTGGACCGGCAGCGTCGTGCTGACCACCGCCCGCGCCACCGCCGAGGAGCTCTCGCGTGCCCTGCTGCGCGAGCACGCTCCGGCTGTGCTCGACGGCGAGGACGTCGCGGATGCGTTCGGCGAGATCGCCAACGTGGTCGGCGGCAGCGTCAAGGCCGCGCTGCCCGGCCACTCGGCCCTGAGCCTGCCCCAGGTCGGCAACGCACCGCTGGTGCGCAACCCGGCCGACGTCTGCCGCATCGACGTCGTCTGGCGCGGCGAGCCGATCGCCATCTCCGTGCAGGGCGCCCTCCCGCCACTGCCTGTCCCCACCCCCACCCGCGAGAACGAGGTGTCCTTGTGAAGATCCTGATCGCCGACGACAGCCGCGTCATGCGGCAGATCGTCATCCGCACGCTGCGCCAGGCCGGCTACGACGACCACGACATCGTCGAGGCCGAGGACGGCGCCGACGCGCTGGCCAAGGTCTCGGCGGAGAAGCCGGACCTGGTCCTGTCCGACTGGAACATGCCCAACATGACCGGTATCGAGTGCCTGCAGGCGCTGCGGGCCTCCGGCTCGGCGGTCCCCTTCGGCTTCGTCACCTCCGAGGGTTCCCCGGAGATGCGGGAGAAGGCCGCGAACGCCGGCGCGCTGTTCCTCATCGCCAAGCCGTTCAACGAGGACACCTTCAAGGAGCACCTGGACGGGGTGATCGCATGACCGCCCCCGCCGGCACCGTGCAGCTGCCCGCCGCCAAGGACATCCGCGACATGCTCACCGGCCTGGTCGGCCGGCCGGTCACCGTCTCCCCCGGGGCGCCGGTGACGCCGACGCCGGAGAAGCCGGTGGCGGTCGCCGTCTACGTCGACCCCCAGATGGGCGTGAACGCGCTCTGCCTCATGGACCTGGGTGCGGCCGCCTACACCGGCTCCGCCCTCGCCCTGCTGCCCCCCGGGGGCGCGCAGGACGCGGTCGAGGAGGACGGCGAGCTCACTGGCATGCAGGTCGAGGCGCTGCACGAGGTGGTGAACGTGCTCTCCGCGCTGTTCAACACCGCGGGCGCCCCGCACTCGAAGCTGCACAAGCTGTACGCCCCGGGCGAGGAGCTGCCCGGTGACCTCGCCGGGATGCTCTCCGCCTTCAACCGGGTGGACCTCGCCATCGAGGTGCCCACCTACGGCAAGGGAGCGATCTCCTTCGTCGTGCCGTGAGGCGATGACATGGCGGTCCTCCGGACCGCACCGCGGTCAGGTGCCGTCCCCGGGCGGCGCTGAGCCGCTCCGTCATGGCATCCCGGACCCCTCCGGGGCCCACTCGCCGTGACGCACCGCGGCCGACGGTCGTGCACGGCGAGACCCCCGCCGCCTCCGGGCGACGGGGGTCTCGCCGTGTTGCACGTGGAACAGGTGGTCAGGTGAGAGCGGGCGCCCGGTTCTCGCTCTCGGTCGGCAGGCAGGCCCAGACGTGCTTGCACTCCTCGTCGACGTACCAGCCGTGCGCCACCGACAGGCGGGCCACCAGCTGCAGGCCCATGCCGCCCCGGGCCGGGTCGCGGTCGGCCGTGGGTGCGGGCATCGCCTCCGGCGCACGATCGCTCACGTCGAGCAGCCAGCCGCCGCTGCCGGCCACCACGGTGGCCACCACGGGGTGCTCCCCGTGGCGCAGGGCGTTGGAGGCCAGCTCGTCGAAGGCGAGCACCAGCTGCTCGCCGCACTCGTCGTCGGCGGGCGGGTGCCCCACGTCCCGGAGCCGGGAGCGGAGGGCCGCCCGGGCCGCAGGGAGCTCGGCAAGGGCGCCGAGCCGCCAGCGCCACACCTCGCCGCGTCCGTCCGGTAACGGTCGCACCGGCCACGCGAGTCGCCCCATGCCTCCCCCTCGACTCGGCTGCACGACCGTCTCGTGGTGCCCCGCCCGGGTGACTGTCAACCCCCTCGGGCGCGGTGGCGACGTGCTGTGTGCGGCATCACCCGCTCCCTCCCGGCAGGTGGGATCTCGTTCCCGGACCGTGCGCGCCTCGTGCGGCCGGGCCCGGTTCCCGGTGCGGTGCGGTGTGGCGCGGCCTGCGGGTGCAGGACTCCGTCAGTCCGGGTGGCGCAGCAGGTACCGGCCGAAGTGCGGCACGGTGAAGGCGATCTGGCCCCGCTCGGCGGAGTAGACCAGCCCCTTCTTGATCAGCGAGTCGCGGGCGGGGGAGAGGGACGCCGGCTTGCGGCCGAGGGCGACCGCGACCTCGGAGGTGGCCACCGCGGTGCCGCCGGGGCCGCCCAGCTCGGCCATGGCGTGCATGTACTCGCGCTCGGCGGGGGTGGCGCGGTCGTAGCGCGAGCCGAAGAAGCCGACGGCGAGCTCGGCCTCGGCGACCGGCGCGGCCATCGCGACGTCGGCGGGGGTGATGGGGGAGGAGGCGGCGACGTCCCAGGTGACCTTGCCGTAGGCCTGCACGAAGTAGGGGTAGCCGTCGGCCGCCTCGTAGAGGGCGTCCAGCGCGGCGGGCTCGAAGGTGACGTCCTCCCGTTCGGCGGGCGCGAGCAGCGCGCGGTCGGCGGCCTCGCGCTCCAGCCGGTCGATCCGCAGGTAGCGGAACAGCCGCTCCGAGTAGCTCTTCGAGGCCGAGAGCACCGCCGGCAGGTGGGGGAGCCCGGCGCCGACGACGATCAGCGGCGCCCCCTGCTGGGAGAGCTCGTGGCAGGCCGCGCAGATGGCCGA
Organism: Blastococcus sp. SYSU DS1021; assembly: GCF_054050995.1. Taxonomy (NCBI): domain Bacteria; kingdom Bacillati; phylum Actinomycetota; class Actinomycetes; order Geodermatophilales; family Geodermatophilaceae; genus Blastococcus; species Blastococcus sp. SYSU DS1021. The sequence continues at coordinate 30,627 of NZ_JBJHAL010000020.1, forward strand.
GACGTCGTCGGCCTGGATGTCCTGCATCTCGTCGATGAACAGGGCGATGCCGCTGCCGATGTCGGCGGCCACCCCGGCGGCGTCGCTGAGCAGCTCCACCAGGTCGATCTCCATGTCGCCGGAGTCGGCCCGCCCGGTCGCCGCGGGGACGTCGATGCCCGGCTGCCAGCGGTCGCGCACCTTGGCCTCCGGCGTGTTCACCCGCTGCGCGAAGGCCTTGACCACCCCGAGCACCTCGGCGACCGACTCCTGGTCGCCGTGGCGGGGCCCCAGCTCCCGCAGCGCCATGTGCAGTGCCGAGGAGATGGGGCGGCGCAGCGACTGCTCAGGCCGCGCCTCGATCTTGCCGGTGCCCCAGCCGCGCGAGATGGCTGCGGAACGAAGCTGGTTGAGCAGCACCGTCTTGCCCACGCCGCGCAACCCGGTGAGCACCAGCGACCGCTCCGGCCGGCCCCGGGCGATGCGCTCCAGGACGACGTCGAACGCGGAGAGCTCGCCGTCGCGGCCGGCCAGCTCGGGCGGGCGCTGGCCGGCGCCCGGGGCGTAGGGGTTCCGCACGGGGTCCATGCCGAGCACCGTATGGGCTTCTCTAGCGTTCGCCGTAGAGATTCGTAGAAGGCGCTCACCGCGTGTCGCGTGGGACGGGTGGTGCACCGGGGAGACCGCGCGCCGTCGCGAGGTCCGTATCGGTTCGTCTAGCGCAGTCGCTAGACGCAGTCATACGGCGCTCGCGAGACGGCCTCGCCGGGCACTCCCCGACGGTCGACCCCGCTCTGCGGCTCTCTAGCTCCAGAGCTAGACGGCGCCAGATGCACGGAGATCCCACGATCGGCCGCGCGCCGCCGCTAGCGTGACCACGTGATCAAGTTCGCGCTCAAGGTGGTCATCCTCGGGGCGGTCTTCTACGCCCTGACCTACTTCGACGTGCTCCCGGGGCTGGAGGTCGTGCCGAACCCCGACGCGCCACTGGGCGAGTTCGGCACCTACCTGTGGATTGCCCTCATCTTCGGCGTGGTCAACGCCATCGTGGGGCCGATCCTGCGCCTGCTGTCGCTGCCCTTCGTGCTGCTCACGCTCGGGCTGTTCCTGCTGCTGATCAACGCCGCGCTGCTGGGGCTCACCGCCGCGATCACCGATCGCCTGATGGTCGACGGCTTCGGCACGGCCGTCATCGGTGGGCTGATCCTCGCCGTGGCCGGCTGGGTCGCGGATCAGCTGCTCGACCGCTGAGCAGCCTCGTGCCCGCACTGGTCCCGCGCCGCCGTGACGACGGTCTCAGTGGGCAGTAGCGTGGCCTGACATGGCCAGTGACACCGGTGTCGCCCCGGGGACCCCGGTGCGCGACCGGGACGGCGGGCCGGGGGGCGGCTCCCTCACCGAGCTCGCCGCCCTCGAGGCCGGCCGCGACGAGAAGAAGCTGCTCCTGCGCGAGGCGGCCCGCGCCGCCGTCGCCGAGGCCGGCCGCGGGTCGCCGGCGCTCCCTCCGGGCTGCACCGCCGACGACCTGCCGGCGTTCCTGCGCCGGTACTACTGGAGCGAACCGGCCGAGGAGGTCCTCGCCACCGATCCTGCCCAGCTGGCCGCGCTCGCCCTCGGGCACCTCTCCCTCGCCGAGGTCCGCCCGGTCGGCGCAGCCATCGTCGACGTGCAGGCCGTCCCGCGCGGGCAGGGCGCCGGCCGGACGGTGATCCGGCTCGTCACCGACGACATGCCGTACCTGGTCGACTCGGTCACCGCCGAGGTGGTCCGCCAGGGATTCCGGCTCGAGCACGTGGTCCACCCGTTGCTGGTCGTCCGCCGCGACATCCGCGGCCGGATCACCGCCCTGTGCGACAGCCTGGACGCCGCTGCCTGCGGTGACGATGCCGTCGCCGAGTCGTGGATGGCCGTCGTGCTCGACGGCCCGCTGGACGGCGAGGCGGCCGGTGACCTGGTGACGGGCCTGCGCGCCGTCCTCGACGACGTGCGCGCCGTCCACGAGGACGGCGACCGGATGCGCGCCCGGATGGTCGCCCTCGCCGCCGAGCTCGACGAGCTGGGCCCGGTGAGCGGGGCCGGCCCGGAGGCTGCCGATGATCCCGCCGACGACCCCGCCGAGGCCGCAGCGCTGCTCCGCTGGCTCGCCGAGGGCAACTTCGTGCTCCTCGGCGCCCGCGACGTCGAGATCACCGCAGGAGTGGACGCCGTCGCCCGGCCGGTGCCCGGGACGGGCCTCGGAGTTCTCCGCAGCGACACCGACATGGCCCGCTCGGCGACCGCCCCGCCGGAGGCCCCGGGGCTCACCGGGCGCCACCGGCTCACGGTCACCAAGGCCGACACGCGCTCGACGGTGCACCGCCGGGCGTGGCTGGACCTGGTCGCCGTCACCCTGCCGCACAGCGATGGCGAGACCCGACGGCGCCGGTTCGTCGGGCTGTTCCCGTCCACCGCGTACGGCACGAGCGTGCTCGACGTCCCGCTCGTGCGCCGCCGCGTCGCCGAGGTGGTCCGCCGTTCCGGCGTCCCGGCCGACAGCCACACCGGCAAGCAGCTGCTCGACATCCTGGAGACCTACCCCCGCGACGAGCTGATGCAGGTGGGGGCCGACGAGCTCCTGCCGGTGGCGATGGCGGTCCTGCACCTGCAGGAGCGGCGCCAGACCCGCCTGTTCCTCCGGCAGGACCCGACCGGGCGGTTCTGGTCCGCGCTGGTCTACCTGCCGCGCGACCGGTACACCACCGAGGTCCGGCTCGCGATGCAGCGGCTGCTGCTCGAGCGGCTGGGCGGCTCCGGCATCGAGTTCACCGCCCGGTCCACCGAGTCGGTGCTCGCCCGGCTGCACTTCGTCGTCCGGTTGCCGGTGGGCAGGCAGCGCTCGGCGCCCCCGGTGGACGTGGACGTCGAGGGGCTGCAGGCCGAGTTGGCCGCGGTCGCGCGCAGCTGGACCGACGACCTGTCCGCTGCCCTCTCGGCGCGCTTCGGCGCGGACGCGGAGAGAGTGTTCTCCCGGGTCGCCGACGCCTTCCCCGCCGCCTACCAGGAGGACTTCCCCGCCGAGCGCGCCGTCGAGGACCTCGAGCGCCTGGACGGCCTTGCTCCCGGCGACCTGTCGCTGCGGCTGTGGACGCCGACCGGTGCGGCCCCGGGGGAACGCCGGCTGTCGGTGTACCGGGTCGGCGAGCGGCTGCTGCTCTCGCAGATGCTGCCCATGCTGCAGAACATGGGCGTCGACGTCGTCGACGAGCGGCCCTACGAGATCGACCGGATCGGGGCGCCACCCACCTGGATCTACGACTTCGGCGTCGCCGTCCCCCAGGTCGAGCTACCGCTGGTCCGCTCCCTGCCGGAGCGGTTCACCGAGGCCGTGGCCGCGGTGTGGCGCGGGGACGCCGAGGACGACGGCCTGGGCGCGCTGGTCATGCTCGCCGGGCTGAACTGGCGGCAGGTGACGGTGGTGCGGGCCTACGTGCAGTGGCTGCGCCAGGCCGGGCTGCCGTTCAGCCAGGCGTACGTCGAGCAGACCCTGGCCGCCCACCCCGGCGTGGTCGCCCGGCTGGTGGCGCTGTTCGAGACCCGCTTCTCGCCGGGCCGGGTGACCGGCCGCGACGCTCGGCAGGCCGATCTGGTCGAGGCGCTGCGCCGCTCGATCGGCGAGGTCGCCTCGCTCGACGCCGACCGGGTGCTGAGCTCCCTGCTGGCCGCGGTGACCGCCACCCAGCGGACGACGTACTACGCCACGTCGTCGACCCAGCCCACCCCCCTGGCTCTCAAGCTCGACCCGGCGGAGGTGCCCGATCTCCCCGAGCCCCGGCCCGCGCACGAGGTCTGGGTGAGCTCACCCCGCGTGATGGGCGTGCACCTGCGGTTCGGCAAGGTCGCCCGTGGCGGGCTGCGCTGGTCCGATCGCCGGGAGGACCTGCGCACCGAGGTGCTGGGGCTGGTGAAGGCGCAGATGGTGAAGAACACCGTCATCGTGCCCACCGGCGCGAAGGGTGGCTTCGTCGTCAAGCGCCCGCCGGGGGAGGGGGCCTCCCGCGAGGAGGTGCTCGCCGAGGGGCAGGCCTGCTACCGGCTGTTCATCGGCGCGCTGCTGTCCCTCACCGACAACCTGGTCGAGGGCCGGGTCGTCCCGCCGCCGAAGGTGGTCCGCCACGACGGCGACGACAGCTACCTGGTCGTCGCCGCGGACAAGGGGACGGCGACCTTCTCCGACCTGGCCAACGAGGTGGCGCTGGAGCGCGGCTACTGGCTGGGCGACGCCTTCGCCTCGGGCGGCTCGGTCGGCTACGACCACAAGGCCATGGGCATCACCGCCCGCGGGGCCTGGGAGTCGGTCACCCGCTACTTCCGCGAGCTCCACCTCGACGTCCAGCGCGACGACTTCACCGTCGTCGGCATCGGCGACATGTCCGGGGACGTGTTCGGCAACGGCATGCTGCTCTCCGAGCACATCCGGCTGGTGGCGGCGTTCGACCACCGGCACGTGTTCGTCGACCCCACGCCCGACGCCGCGACGTCGTTCGCCGAGCGCCGTCGGCTGTTCGCGCTGCCCCGGTCGTCGTGGGCGGACTACGACACCTCGCTGATCAGCGAGGGCGGTGGCGTCTGGCCGCGCACGGCCAAGACCGTGCCGGTGTCCGAGCAGATGCGGGTCGCCCTCGGGCTGCCCGGGAACGTGACGGCGCTGAGCCCGGTCGAACTGATCCGCGCGGTGCTGCTCGCGCCGGTGGACCTGCTGTTCAACGGCGGGATCGGCACGTACGTGAAGGCCGCGACCGAGAGCCACCTCGAGGTGGGGGACAAGGCCAACGACGCGGTGCGCGTGGACGGCGGGCAGCTGCGGGTCCGGGTGGTGGGGGAGGGCGGCAACCTCGGCCTCACCCAGCGGGGCCGGGTCGAGTACGCGCTGGCCGGTGGCCGGGTGAACAACGATGCCATCGACAACTCGGCCGGCGTCGACACCTCCGACCACGAGGTGAACATCAAGATCGCGCTGAACCGGGTGGTCGACGAGGGGCGGATCGACGCCGAGGGCCGGGCGGCGCTGCTCGGCGAGATGGCCGACGACGTCGCCGCCGCCGTCCTCACCGACAACCACGCGCAGAACGCGACCCTCGCCGGGGAGGCCGCGGCGGCGCGCAGCCTGCTGGACTCCCACGAGCGGTTCATCCGGTCGCTGGAGCGGTCGGGGCGGCTCAACCGTTCGGTGGAGGCGCTGCCCGACGCCCGCGGTCTGGCCGAGCGCCGTCGCGACGGGCAGGGGCTGACCAGCCCGGAGCTGTCGGTGCTGCTGGCCTACGCCAAGCTGCAGACCGGTGACGCCGTACTGGCCTCCCCGCTGCCGGACGACCCGGCCCTGGAGGAGCTGCTGATCGGCTACTTCCCCGCCCCGCTGCGCAACCGGTTCCCCGCCGCGGTCACCAGCCACCCGCTCCGCCGTGAGATCATCGCCACCGCGCTGACCAACCGGGCGGTCAACATCGCCGGCGTCACCGGCCTGTTCCGGCTGGGGGAGGAGACCGGCGTGCCGCTGCCGGCGGTCGTCCGGGCGCATGCGGTGGCGCGGGCGGTGTTCGGCATCGATGGCCTGTGGGACGCCGTCCGCCCGCTCGACAACCAGGTCTCCGCCGCCACCCAGGTCGAGGTGCGCACCGAGGCCACCCGGCTGGCCGAGCGGGCGACCCGCTGGCTGCTCCGCCAGCCCGACCTCACCGCGGAGACCGCGGCTCCCCTGGCGGAGGTCACCGCCCGGTTCGCCCCCGCGGTGGCGCAGGTGGCCGGCGGGCTGCCCGGTTGGCTGCTGGGCAGGGAGGCGGAGGCGTACGCGTCCCGGGCCGCCCGGCTGCAGGAGGCCGGCCTGCCCGCGGAGCTCGCAGCCCGCGTCGCGGCCGCACCGCTGATGCCCGCCGCGCTCGACCTCGCGGTGGTCGCCGAGCGCACCGGGGCACCCGTGGCCCTGGTCGGCCGGGTCATGCAGCGACTGGCCGAGCGGCTCGGCCTGGTCGCCCTGCGCGAGCAGGTGACCGCCCTGCCCCGCGACCGCCGCTGGCCCGCGATGGCCCGGGCCTCGCTGCGCGACGACCTCGCCATGGAGCAGTCCTCGCTGACCGAGGACGTGCTGAGCCTGCGCACCGCGGACACCGACGACGCAGACGAGCTGGTGTCGAGGTGGGAGGAGGGCTGGGCCGCCGCGCAGCACCGCGCGGCCGCCCAGCTGGCCGACATCACCGCCGGGGAGCGGCAGGAGCTCGCGGAGCTGCTGGTCGCCGTCCGCACCCTGCGCGGGCTGCGCCGACGCCGCCAGGCCCGGCGCCTGCCGCGCCCCGAGGAGAAGTAGCCGCCGCCGAATGACTCCGCGCCCTAGCGGGCAGGGTCGGGGCGTCCGCCGTCCCGACCTGAGGAGCCGCTGTGCCGCTGCGCCCGCTCGACCGCACCGACGGGTACCTGCCCATCGAGGACCACGGCCTGATCGGTGACGGCCTCACCTGCGCGCTGGTGGCCCGGGACGGCAGCATCCCCTGGCTGTGCCTGCCGAACTTCGACAGCCGGCCCTTCCTCGCCGGCATCCTCGACGCCGAGCGCGGCGGCAGCTTCGGCATCGCTCCGGCGGGGCTGCGGGAGTCGGCCCAGCGCTACCTGCCCGACACGGGGATCCTGGTGACCGAGCTGCAGGGCGCCGACGGGCGGCTGGAGCTCACCGACTGCATGACGCTGCGCTCGGGGTCCGACCTGGGCGAGCAGGTGCCGCCGGGGCGGGGGGAACTGCTGCGCCTGGCCCGGGCGGTCGGGGGTCGGGTGACGGTCGAGGTCCACCTCGACCCGCTCGACGGCGTCCAGGTGCGGCGCGAGCTCGGCGCGTGGCGCATCCTCTGGCCGGCCCACCCGGAGCTCGAGCTCTCCCTGTGGTGCTCGCACGAGTTGTCCGTCGACCGGACCGGCGCCCTGAGCGCCCGCGTGGAGCTCGACGACGGCGAGCTGCTCACCTGCACGCTGCACTGGTCGGGGCAGACGCACACCCGGTCGCGCACCGCGCCCCAGCGGCTGGTCGACCAGACCGCCGCCGCCTGGCGGGACTGGGCCGGGCGCATCCAGTACGACGGCCCGCAGCGGGAGCTCGTGCGCCGCTCCGCGCTCACGCTGAAGCTGCTCGACCACGCCTCCACCGGCGCGATCATGGCCGCGGCGACCTCCTCGCTGCCGGAGGCGATCGGCGGCGTGCGCAACTGGGACTACCGCTACACCTGGGTGCGCGACGCCGCCTTCACCACCTACGCCCTGCGCCGGATCAGGATGCACGAGGAGGCCGACTCGTTCCTGGCCTGGACGCTGCGCAACATCGAGCGCGACGACCGGGCGAGCATCGTCTACACCCTCGACGGCCGGCGCCCCGGCCTGGAGTGGCAGGACCTCACGCTCTCGGGGTACCGGGGATCGGGGCCGGTCCGGTGGGGCAACGGGGCGGCGCGGCAGGTGCAGCACGACGTCTACGGCGAACTGCTCGACGTCGCCTACCAGTGGGCGCGCGCCGGCGGCGAGGTGTCCCCGCCGCTCTGGCGCGCCCTGTGCGAGCTGACCGGCCAGGCGATCGCCAACTGGCGGACGCCGGACAACGGCATCTGGGAGATCCGCGCCGCGGGCCGGCCCTTCACCTACTCCGTCGCCCTGTGCCACGTCGCCGTCGACCGGGCGCTGCGCATCGCGGACCTCTGCGGGCTGCCGCACCCCCGGCGGGAGTGGCAGCGGGAGGCCGACCTGATCCGGGCGACGCTGCTCGAGCAGGCCTGGGACGACGAGCGGGGGACCTTCACCGAGCACCTGGCGCCGCCGGGGGAGGCGCAGCGGGGCGGGCTGGACGGCTCGCTGCTCACTCTGCCGCTGCGCCGGGTCGTCGCCGCGGACGACCCGCGCATGGTGGCCACCACCGAGGCGGTCCGCCGGCACCTCGACGCCGGCGACGGGCTGCTCTACCGGTACCTGCACGACGAGTCGCCCGACGGGTTGCCCGGGGGTGAGGGCGCCTTCCTGCTCTGCAGCTTCTGGCTGGTCGACAACCTGGCCGGTCAGGGCCGGCTCGACGAGGCGCACTCGCTGTACGACTCGCTGTGCGGGCGGGCCAACGAGGTCGGTCTGCTGGCCGAGGAGGTCGACCCCTCGACGGGTGCCTTCCTCGGCAACTTCCCGCAGGCGTTCAGCCACGTCGGGGTGATCACGAGCGGGTGGAACCTGGCTCGTGCCGAGTCGGCGCGGGCGGGGGAGGAGCGGGCATGAAGCGGTCGTTCGTCGTCCTCGGTGGGAGCGGTGACCTCACCGGCCGGTTGCTGCTGCCCGGGCTGGCCGAGCTCGTCGAGGCGGGAGTGCTCGACGAGGAGGTCGACGTCCTCGCGGTGAGCCGGGAGGAGTGGAGCGACGAGGACTACCGGGGGTGGGCGCGCCGCCGGCTGGACGCCCACGCCGCCCACGTCCCCGAGGGCACCCGGGACCGGGTCGTCGGTCGTCTCCGCCACGTCCGCGGGGACGTCACCGTGGGCGAGGACCTGCGCCGGGCGCTCGACCGGGTCGAGCACGTGCCGGTGGTCTACCTGGCGCTGCCGAACACCGTCTTCCGGCCGACCCTGGAAGCGCTGGTGGAGGTGGGGCTTCCCGACGGGGCGATCGTCGCCGTGGAGAAGCCGTTCGGCCGGGACGGGGCCGACGCGCGCGAGCTCAACCGCCTCCTCCACCAGCTGGCGCCGGAGGACGCCGTCTTCCGCATCGACCACTTCCTCGCCAAGCAGACGGTGCTCAACGTCCTGGGGCTGCGGTTCGCCAACCGGTTGTTCGAACCGGTGTGGAACGCCGCGCACATCGAGCGCGTGGACATCGTCTTCGACGAGACGCTGGGGCTGGAGGGCCGGGCCGGCTACTACGACACCGCCGGCGCCCTGCGCGACATGCTGCAGAACCACCTGCTGCAGCTGCTGGCCCTGGTGGCGATGGAGCCACCGCTGACCGTCGACGCGGCGGGGCTCGCGGCCCGCAAGGGCGACGTGCTGCGCGCCGTCCGGCCGCCGGAGGACGTGCGCCGGGACACCGTGCGCGCCCGGTACACCGCCGGCACCGTCGGCGAGCGGGCGCTGCCCGACTACGCCGTCGAGGAGGGCGTGGACCCGGACCGGGGGACCGAGACCTACGCCGAGTTCACCGTGACCATCGACAACTGGCGGTGGTCGGGCGTCCCGTTCCGCCTGCGGAGCGGGAAGGCACTGGGCGCCCAGCGGCGGGAGATCGTGATCCGCTTCCGGCCGGTCCCGCACCTCGCCTTCACCGACGAGGATCCCGAGCCCGACGTCCTGCGCATGCAGCTGGACCCCGACGGCATCGCGCTGGAGGTCAACCTCAACGGCGCCGGCGACCCGTTCGACCTCGAGCGGCGGACCCTGGACATCGCCCTGCCCCCGGCCGGGCTGTCGGCCTACGGGTTGCTGCTCCGGGAGATGCTGGCGGGCGACGCCGCGCTGTCGATCAGCGACGTCGAGGCCGAGGAGTCGTGGCGGATCGTGGAGCCGGCCCTCGCCGCGTGGGCGGCCGGCGAGGCGCCGTTGCTGGAGTACCCCGCCGGCTCCGACGGCCCCACCCCCGCTTGACGTGCGAGATCTGCACACCCGCCCCCATCAGGGACCTGATGCGGGCGAGTGTGCAGATCTCGCCCGGTCTAAGGAGATCTAGCTGGAGCGCTAGAACCAAGTAGACGAGCTCAGAGGGCCGGCCGGCGCTCGCCGAACCGGGTCGCCTGCTCGAACGCGTGCCCCACCTCGAGCACCCGCCGGTCGGCCCGGGCCGGGCCGATCACCTGCAGGCCGACCGGCAGCCCGTCCGCGGTGAAGCCGCCGGGCACCGACAGCGCCGGGCAGCCGGTGGCCGAGATGACCGTGCAGGAGCGCATCCACTCCAGGTAGTTGTCCTGGTGGACGCCGGCGATCTCGGTCGGGTACTCGATCTCCACCGGGAAGGGCAGCACCTGCGTCGTCGGGGCGAGCAGCACGTCGTACCGCTCGAAGAACGCGACCATCCGCTCGTGCAGCTTCGTGTGCAGCTGCTCCGCGCGGGCCAGGTCGGCGCCGGTGAGCTCCGCGCCCCGCGCCGCGTTCCAGCGGATCGACTCCTTGACCTGGTCCGGGTGGCGGCGGATCAGCTCGCCGAACGACGCGTCGAACAGCCACGCCCGCAGCGTGCCGAACACCTCGTCGGCGCCGGAGAGGTCGGGGCAGGCCTCCTCCACCGTCGCTCCCAGCGACTCGAACACCGCGATCGACGGCGCGAGCCCGGCGGTGATCGCGGGGTCGACGGTCACCTGCCCGCCGAGGTCGGGCGCCCAGGCCACCCGCAGCCCGTCCAGCCGCTCGGGCAGGGGTGCGGCGAACCCGGCGCCGGGCTCCTCCAGCGCGATCGGCACCCGGGGGTCCGGCCCGGCCAGCACCGACAGCTGCAGGGCGACGTCGGCCACGGTCCGCCCCATGGGCCCCTGCACCGAGAGGGTCGACCAGCCCATCGGCGCCGGCCAGGTGGGCACGCGGCCGGGGGTGGGCCGCAGCCCGACGACGTTGCAGAACGCGGCCGGGTTGCGCAGCGAGCCGCCCATGTCGCTGCCCTCGGCCAGGGGCACCAGCCCGGCCGCCAGCGCGGCCGCGGCCCCGCCGCTGGAGCCGCCGGCGGAGAGCCCGTGCCGGTAGGGGTTGTGGGTGGCGCCGAACACCGGGTTGAAGGTGTGCGAGCCCGCCGCGAACTCCGGCACGTTGGTCTTGCCCACGCGGATCGCCCCGGCGCCCACCAGGCGGGCCACCACCAGCTCGTCGGCGTCCGGCACGGTGTCGGCGTGCACCGGAGAGCCCCAGGTCGTGCGCATGCCCCCGGTGGCGTGGGTGTCCTTGTGCGCGACCGGGAGCCCGTGCAGCGGGCCGAGCGGCTCGCCGGCGGCCTGCGCGGCGTCGGCGGCGTCGGCGGCGGCCCGGGCGGCCTCGGCGTCCAGCGTCACGATCGCATTGACCCGCGGGTTCACCCGCTCGATGCGCCGCAGGTGCGCCTCGAGCAGCTCCCGGGCGGACACCTCCCGGCGGCGCACGAGTGCGGCCAGCTCGGTGGCGGGGCGGGTGCAGAGCTCGTCGTCGGCGGTCACCCCGGCAGCCTGCCAGAAGCCCGCGTGCGTGCGGGTGCGGCCTCCGGGGAACGATGACCGGTGATGACCGACGAACGCACCACTGCCGACGACGCGGGCTCCGCGGACACCACGAACGAGGGCACGACCTTCGAGGGCACCACCTTCGAGGACCTGGGCCTGCGCCCCGAACTGCTGAAGGCGCTCGGTGCCCTCGGCTACGAGGAGCCGACCCCCATCCAGCGCGAGGCCGTCCCGCCGCTGGCGGAGGGCCGGGACCTGCTGGGCCAGGCGGCCACGGGTACCGGTAAGACCGCCGCCTTCTCGCTGCCCGTGCTCCAGCGGATGCCGGCCCACCGCACCGACCGGGACCCGGTCGCGCTGGTGCTGCTGCCCACGCGGGAGCTCGCCGTCCAGGTGTCGGAGGCGCTGCACCGCTACGGCCGTGACCTGGGCGCCCGCGTGCTGCCCGTCTACGGCGGGGCACCGATCGTGCGGCAGCTGCGCTCGCTGGAGTCGGGCGTCGACGTCGTCGTCGCGACCCCCGGCCGCGCCCTCGACCTGCTCAACCGCGGCGCGCTGCACCTCGGCGAGATCGCGACCGTCGTGCTGGACGAGGCCGACGAGATGCTCGACATGGGCTTCGCCGAGGACCTCGAGGCGATCCTCGACGCGACCCCGGAGGAGCGGCAGACGGTGCTCTTCTCGGCCACGATGCCCCGCCGCCTGGACGCGCTGGCGCGCCGCCACCTCACCGACCCGGTGCGGATCACCATCGCCCGGGAGCGGGCGGCGCCCGGTACGGCGCCCCGCATCCGGCAGACCGCCTACGTCGTCCCCCGCGGTGCCAAGCCGGCCGCGCTGGGCCGGATCCTGGACGTCGAGGCGCCGACGGCGGCGATCGTCTTCTGCCGCACCCGCGAGGAGGTCGACTCCCTCACCGAGACCCTGAACGGCCGCGGGTACCGGGCCGAGGCCCTGCACGGCGGGATGAGCCAGGAGCAGCGCGACCGGGTGATGGGCCGGCTGCGCGGGGGGACCGCGGAGCTGCTGGTGGCCACCGACGTCGCGGCGCGCGGGCTGGACGTCGAGCAGCTCACCCACGTCGTCAACTACGACGTCCCGTCGGCGCCGGAGTCCTACGTGCACCGCATCGGCCGGGTCGGCCGGGCCGGCCGCGAGGGGGTGGCGATCACGCTCGCCGAGCCCCGGGAGCACCGGATGCTCAAGACCATCGAGCGGGTCGCGGGCGCGCCGATCGCCGTCGAGAAGGTGCCCACGGTCGCCGACCTGCGGGCCCGCCGGCTCGACCTCACCCGGGGCGCGCTGCGGGAGAGCCTGCTCACCGACGACCTGGACCGCTTCCGGGTGGTCGTCGAGACCCTCACCGACGAGTTCGACCTCATGGAGGTGGCGCTCGCGGCGGTGAAGCTCGCGCACGAGGCGGCCGGGCCGGTGGACGACGACGAGGAGATCCCCCAGGTCTCCTTCCGCCCGGAGCGGGACGGCGGGCGCGCGGGGGGCGGCCGGGACGGCGGGCGCCGGGACGAGCGCGGCGGCCGTCCGGCCGGGCGCTCCGGCGGCGCTCCGGGCGCGCGCCTGTTCGTGGGGGTGGGCCGGGACGCCGGCATCCGGCCGGGCGACCTGGTCGGCGCCATCACCGGGGAGACCGGGCTGACCGGGCGCGACGTCGGGTCGATCGAGATCCACCAGCGGTTCGCCCTGGTGGAGGTGCCCGAGTCCGCGGCCGACGAGGTCGTGCAGGCGCTGCGCGCCACGATGATCAAGGGGCGCAAGGCGCAGGTGCGGCGCGACCGCGGCCGCTGACCCACCGGCGGGCTAGGCCCCGGCCGGATCCTGGGGCACGGTGGGCGGCACCCGGACCGGTCCGGCCTCGGCCGGCCGGGGGCGGTCCTGGGGGTGCAGCCGGACCGCGACCAGCGCGACGTCGTCCTCGGGCCGGCCGTGCACCAGCCGGTCGAGCAGTTCGTCCAGCAGGTGCTGCAGCGGCAGGTCGGCCAGCTCGACCACCGCCTCGCGCAGCCGCTGGATCCCCTCGTCGAGGTCGGAGTCGCGGCGCTCGACGAGCCCGTCGGTGTAGAGCAGGACCGTCGAGCCGCGCTCGAGCGTGGCCACCGTCTCCCGCCGCTGGGTGCTGGGGTCGACACCGAGCAGCAGGTCGCCGGTCCACTCGCCGAGCTCCGCCACCTTGCCGTCCGGGGTGAGGACCAGCGGCGGCAGGTGCCCGGCGTTCGCCCAGCGCATCCTGGTGATGCCCTGGCCCAGCTCCTCGGGGGTTTGCTCGAACCGGGCCACGGCCGCGGTGGCCAGCGTCGGGATCTGCAGCGTCGTCATCGAGGCGTCGAGCCCGCGCAGGACCTCGCCGGGGCCGGCGTCGCTGTAGGTGGCGACCCCGCGCAGCAGCCCGCGCAGCTGCCCCATGGCGGCCGCGGCCTCGGTGTCGTGCCCGACGACGTCGCCGATGACCAGCATCGTCGAGCCACCTGGCTGCAGAAAGGCGTCGTACCAGTCCCCGCCGACCCGGGCGGCCTCCGCGGCGGGGAGGTAGCGCACCGCGATCTCGGCGTGGTCGGGCTCGGGGGGCTCGGTGAGCAGGCTGCGCTGCAGCCCCTCGGCGAGTTGCTGCTGGGCGGTGTACAGGCGGCCGTTGTCCAGGGCCAGACCGGCGCGGTCGGCGGCCTCCTGGGCGGTGGCCAGGTTCTCCGCCTGGGTCGGGGTCGCACGGGTGTAGTAGACGGTGAGCAGGCCCAGCGTGCGGTTGCGCCCGCGCATGGGCAGGACGACGGCCTCGCGGGGGCCGAGCCGGGCCAGCAGGTCCCTGGCCTCGCCCGGGGCCATGAGCTCCAGCACCGCGGCCCCGTCGCTGCGCTGCTGCTCACCGGTGCGCAGCGCGATCGCGGCCGGCGAGTCCGGCGGCATCGAGTCCATCCGCACGCTCCGGTACCGCTCCAGCACCGGGCACATCGCGGGGTCGGCGTGCCAGCCGCCGACGTCCCGCGGCCGGCCGTCCTCGTCCACGATCGTGACGATGCAGAAGTCGGCGAGCGCCGGCACGACCAGCTGGGGCAGGTGCGCCATCGCTGCCTGCTGGTCCAGGGCGCCGGCCAGGTCGGCGCTGACGCGTGCCAACAGCGCCAGTCGCTGGGCCGACCGCTCCGCCTGCTCCTGCATCCGGCGGCGCTCGGTGACCTCGAGGAAGTACACCGAGAGCCCGTCGGGGCTCGGCCAGGCGCGCAGCTCGTACCAGCCGTCCAGCGGGGCCGGGTAGTAGGCGTCGAACGACACCGGCTCGCCGGTGCGGACCGCCTGGTCGAAGCCGTCCTCGAAGACGCTGTTGAGCGCGTCCGGGAAGGCCTCCCACAGCACGCGGCCGAGCAGCTCGTCGCGGGTCACCTGCAGCAGCCGCTCGGCCTCGGCGTTCACGTGGGTGAACCGCCAGTCGCGGTCGAGGCTGTAGAAGCCGGCGGGCATCGCCTCGAGCACCCGGGTGACCAGGGTGGCCGCCTCCCGCTCGCCGGTGATGTCGAAGGCGGCGCCGAGCAGGCGGACGGCGGAGCCGTGGCGGTCGGGCAGCGCCCGGCCGCGGGCGTGCACCCACCGGGTCTCGCCGTCGGGTCGGACCACGCGGTAGGTCGCGTCGAAGTCGCCGCACTCGTCGATGGCGTTCTGCAGCGCCTCCCCGACCGGCTCCAGGTCGTCCGGGTGTAGCCGCGCGTTGAACGCCTCGATCGTCTGGTCGAAGCCCTCGGCGTCGTAGCCGAACAGCGTGATCAGCTGCTCGTCCCAGATCAGCTGCCCGGTCGCCAGGTCCCAGTCGAACGTGCCGACCTCGCCGGCCTCGGTCGCCAGCTCCCAGCGCACCCGGTCGTTCTCGGACCGCCGCAGCAGCGCCGAGAGCTCGAGCTCGGTCATCACCGAGCCGGCCAGCTCGCGGAGCGTGTCGATCTCCGACGCGGCCCACGGCCGCGGCTCGGGGTCGAAGACGCAGAGCGCGCCGACGACGGCACCCGAGGCGTCGGTGAGCGCGATGCCCAGGTAGGAACCGACGGCGCCGGCCCGGACGGGCGGGAGGTCGCGGACGCGCTCGTCCGACCGGGCGTCGGGAACGACGAGCGCCTCCCCCGCGGGCAGCGCGGCGGTCACCGTGCAGAGGGATTCCTCGAGCGGTCCGGTGGTGCCCACGGCGGCGGCGCCGGTGCCGGCGGCGACGTGCTGGATGTCCACCAGCAGAGAGACCTGGCTCCCGCTGGTGCCCAGGAGCCGGGCGGCGAGCGCCGCGAGGCGGTCCAGGCCGGTGAGGTCCCCGTACGGGAGGACGGCGCGGGCAGCCGCCACCCGGGCGGGATCCTGCCGCAGCTGGGCCGCCGACCAGGCGCCGAGGGTCGCTGCCGCGCCGACCGTGCGGTCCGATCCGTCCACCGAAGCCCTTCTGCCCCGGCGGTCGCCGGATCCGTGACACCGGGCGCCGCACTGTTCGGGCGCACCGGATCACCGCAGTTATGTCACGACTAGCCGGTTGCGTGCAACCAACTGCTCGGTATGGGCGGGAGAGATGGGCCTCACCGGGCGGGCACGACCAGGGTCAACGCCGTGCCGCCGTCATGTTCCACGTGCAACCCCGCCCGCCTCAGCAGTCCCCTGAGCCGCACGACGTCGTCCGGCTCGGCCGTCGTGCTGGCGAGCAACCGGGCCACCCGGCCCTTGTGCGCCTTGTTGAAGTGGCTCACCACCGCGCGGGTGCCGTCGGGCCGTTCGCTCAGCACGGTGACCGTGACCGCGCCGGGCGCGGGGGCCAGCGCCGCGTAGGAACCGCTGCGCAGATCGACGACGAGCCCCTCGACGCCGTCGAGCACCGGCCCGAGCGCCGGCCGCCACAGGGCGCGCAGGGTGGGCCGACCGGGCAGCGTGGAGCCCGCCGACAGGCGGTAGGCCGGGATCCGGTCCCCGCCGGCGACCAGGCCGAACAGCGCCGACCCCACCGCCAGCCGGCGGTCGGCGCGGGCCCGTTGCGCCCGGGAGAGGGAGCCGATGTCCAGGGCGTCGTAGAGGACGCCCGTGTAGCGCTGCAGGGCCGGGAGCGTGCTGGCGGAGAAGAGGGCCGCGTTGCGGGCGATCTCCTCGTCCTGCTTCGGGGAGAGCCCGAGCGCCGCCCGGGAGGCCGGGACGTCGCCGGCGAGCTCCACCAGCGCCTCGGTGAGCTGGGTCCGCACCGGGGTGAGCTGCGGCGCGGTGAGCGCGGCGAGGTCGAGCGGAGGGCCGTCACCGCCGGGGGCCTTGGTCTCCGACGGGGGCAGCAGGACGAGCACGAGGCGCCAGCCTAAGCGCCCGTCAGCTCAGGTCGACCACCACCGGGGCGTGGTCGCTCGCGCCCTTCCCCTTGCGCTCCTCGCGGTCGATGAACGCCCCACCGACCCGCGCGGCCAGCGCCGGGGACCCCAGGACGAAGTCGATGCGCATGCCCTCGCGCCGGGGGAAGCGCAGCTGCGTGTAGTCCCAGTAGGTGTAGACCCCCGGGCCGGGGGCGTGCGGGCGGACCACGTCGGCGTACCCGGCGTCGACCACCGCCTGGAAGGCCGCCCGCTCCGGGGCGGAGACGTGCGTCGACTGGCTGAACACCGACATGTCCCAGACGTCGTCGTCCTGCGGGGCGATGTTCCAGTCGCCGACGAGGGCGACCTGCGCGGCGGGGTCCTCGGCCAGCCAGCCCGCCGCCGTGTCCCGCAGGGCGGCCAGCCACTCCAGCTTGTAGGTGTAGTGCGGGTCGGCCAGCGTGCGCCCGTTGGGCACGTAGAGGCTCCACACCCGGACGCCGGCGCAGGTGGCGGCCAGCGCCCGCGCCTCGCAGGTGGTCTCCTCGCCCCAGCACGGCTGACCGGGGAAGCCGACGGTGACGTCCTCCAGCCCCACGCGGGACAGGATCGACACCCCGTTCCACTGCGAGTAGCCGACGTGCGCGACCTCGTAGCCGAGCGCCGTGAACCGGTCCAGCGGGAACTGGTCGTCCCGGCACTTGGTCTCCTGCATGGCCAGGACGTCGACGTCGTGCCGCTCCAGGAAGGCCGCGACGCGGTCGGCGCGGGTGCGGATCGAGTTCACGTTCCAGGTGGCCAGGCGCACGACCCGGAGCTTACGGAGAGCCACCGACGGAGCGGCCCGGCCGCCCCGGGTGTCGGTGTCGCCGGATCGGGCGGACCTGCCCGGAGGGCCGGCCGCGGGCGTCCCGACCTGGCCGAACGGTGGGAGCATGGCCGCGTGAGCTGGGCTGGCGCGGAGGGCGTGGGATGACCGTCGGGACGACACCTCCCGCCCCGCAGCGTGGAGCGCGGGCGTCGGGGGCCGTTCCGCGGCGCGGGTTCGGCGCCGCCCTCGGCTGGACCGTCCTCGGCGCGCTGGTGCCCGGCGTCGCGCTGCTCGCCGCCGGCCGCCGACGGCTCGGCGCGGTCGTCCTCACCGTCTTCCTCCTCCTGGCCGCCGCCGCCGGGTGGCTGGCCACCGGGGGACAGCGGTTCGCCGCCCGCACCCTCGTCGACACCGACGTCCTGCTCTGGACCACCATCGGCATCGGCGTGCTGGCCGCGCTGTGGATCGCCGTCGTCGTGGCCGGCTACCGGATGCTCGTGCCGGCCGGCACGTCGCGCGGGCGGCGCGTCGCCGGCGGGTTGGTCGTGGCGGTGCTCGTCGTGGCGATCGTCGTCCCGGCCGTCTTCGTGGGGCGCCTGGCGACGACGTCGCGGGACCTCATCGCCGGTGTGTTCGACGACGACCGGAGGTCGGCCACCGTCGACGAGGAGCCGGACGACGGCACCGCCGAGCTCTTCGGTGGGCGCGAGCGGGTGAACGTGCTGCTGCTGGGGGGCGACGGCGGGGAGGGGCGTGAGGGCGTTCGCACCGACACGGTCATCGTGGCCAGCACCGACACCGCCACCGGCGAGACCCTCCTGTTCAGCCTGCCCCGCAACCTCCAGGACCTGCCGTTCCCCGAGGACAGCCCGCTGGCCGAGCTCTACCCCGAGGGCTTCGACGCCGGCAGCGAGAGCGAGAGCCTCCTCAACGCCGTCTACCGCAACGGCCCGGCCTGGTACCCCGACGCCCTCGGCCCCACCGACGACCCGGGCGCCGACTTCCTGAAGCTGGGCGTCGGGGAGGCCCTCGGCCTGCGGATCGACTACTTCGTGCTGGTCAACCTTGAGGGGTTCAGCCGGCTGGTCGACGCGCTCGGTGGGATCACGGTCAACGTGAACTACTACGTGCCCATCAACGGCGACCCGGGCACCGGCGAGCTGCCCGACGACTACATCGAGCCAGGGCCGGACCGCCGCATGGACGGGTACACCGCGCTGCAGTTCGCCCGGGGCCGGTTCGGGTTGAGCGACTACGACCGCATGGCGCGGCAGCGCTGCACCATCTCCGCGATCGTCGACGCCGCCGACCCGGTGACGCTCCTGCAGCGCTACCAGCAGCTGGCCGCGACCACCGAGGACATCGTCAGCACCGACATCCCGCGCTCGCGGCTCGACGACTTCGTCGACCTGGCCTTCCTCGTGAAGGACGCCGAGATCCGCAGCGTCGTGTTCGACCCCTCGGTGATCGATCCCGCGTATCCGGACTACGACCGGATCCGGCAGCTCGTGCAGGAGGCGATCGACCCGCCGCCGGCGCCTGCGCCTGCGCCGCCGGGGGACGGGGCGCCGGGGGCGGAAGCCCCTGGACCGCCGGAGGCCCCCGAGCCGGAGGACGACCCGGTCATCGACGTCGCCGACGCCTGCGCCTACGACCCGGCCCGTGCGGCCGAGGCGCGCGCGGAGGGCGAGCCGCCGACCAAGTGAGCACCCGGGCGGATGCCGGACGGCCCAGGGCGGTGCCGATCAGCCCAGGGCGATGTCCCGCCGGCGGAAGCCGGTGAAACCGGCCGCCAGGAGGACGCCGGCGACACCGGCCAGCCCGACGAGTGGCGCGAGTCGCCACTCCTCGAGCGGCAGCGTCGGGATCCAGGCGATCGGCGACAGGTCGCTCACCCAGCCCGGCCAGTCGAACGACTCGGCGAACATGGTGATCACGAGGAAGAGCCCGACCGCGGCCCACGCCACGGCCGCGGCCAGGCGGGGCAGCAGCCCGAAGAGCGCGACGGCGATGCCGGCGACGACCCAGATGGCCGGGACGTAGGAGACCGCAGCGCCCACCATCCGGCCGAGCGCCGCCGCGTCCCCCGTCTGCGCCACCCGCACCAGCCCGGTGGTCACCCCCGCGGCGGTCATCGCCAGCGCCGAGCCCAGCAGCGCGACCAGCACGTGGCTGCCCAGCCAGGCCGGGCGGCTGGTCGCCGTGGCGAGCAGCACCTCGGCCCGGTCGTCCGACTCCTCGGTGCGGGCCCGGAGGACCGCCGACACCGCGTAGGCCGAGGCCAGCAGTGCCGTGACGGCGAACGTTGTGCCGAGGTAGGCGTCGACGAGCCGGCCGAGGTCGGGGTCGCCGAAGACGGCCAGTGCCTGCTCGTTCCCCGCGATCAGCGTCTCGACCGACTCCGCCAGGGCGCCGTAGACCACGCCGAGCAGGCTGAGCCCGACCGTCCAGGCGATGAGCGCACCGCGGTGCAGCCGGAGCGCCAGCCCGAGCGGGGAGAGGAGTGCCCGCCGCGCGGTGGGCCGGCCGGGCCGGGGCTGCACGAGCCCGGAGCCGAGGTCCCGGCGGTCGAGCAGGGCGAAGCCGGCGACGACGAGGACGGCGGCGACGACGAGGCACAGTGCCAGGGGGGCGGGGGCGTCGTCGGTGAACGGGTGCGTGGCCTGCGCCCAGCCGATCGGCGAGGTCCACACCACCCAGTTGCCCTCGATGTCGCCGATGGCGCGCAGCACGAACGCGACGGCGAACAGCCCACCGACCAGGCCGTAGACGCCGCGGGTGGAACCGGTGGCCTGGGCGGCGACCGCGGTGATCCCGGTGAAGACCAGCCCGCACGCGCCCACCGACGCGCCGAGCACGAACGAGCCGACCGCCGGCAGCCCCGAGGCCGTCGTGGCCGCGCCGATGGTCAGCGCCAGCACGACGCACGCCAGCGAGGAGAGCAGCACGGCGGCCAGCAGCGGCGCGTGCCGGCCGACGCGCGCCGACCGGAGCAGCTCGGTGCGGCCGGCCTCCTCGTCGGCGCGGGTGTGCCGGGTGACGGTGAACATCGCCATCAGCGCGGCGATCAGCATCAGCGTCGCGGAGATCTCGAACGCGACCGCGCCGGCGACGGTGTCCAGCCCGACCGGGGGGCCGGCCAGCGCGATGGTCGCCGCGTTGCTGCCGACCGAGGCCTGGTACGCGGCCAGGTCGGCGGGGGTGTCGTAGAGGGCCTGGCTGGAGACGGACTGCGTGAGCACCATGAAGGTGCCGGCGGCGATCCAGATCGGCAGCCGCAGCCGGTCCCGGCGCAGGGCGAAGCGGAACAGGGCGCCGGTGCCGGCGAGCGTGCTCGATGCGTTGCTCACGACCGCCCCGCCTCCTGGGGAACGGGCACGCCGTCGGCGGCGAGCTCGTCGCCGTAGTGCCGGAGGAACAGCTCCTCGAGGGTGGGCGGGGTGCTCGTCAGGCCGCGCACGCCCAGGGGGGCGAGGTGGCGCAGCACCCCGTCGAGCGCGTCGGTGTCGACGTCGAAGTGCACCCGGCCGTCCTCGTGCCGCAGGTCGTGCACCCCGGGCAGGGAGCTCAGCCCGTCGGCGGGACGCTCGGTCTCCACCGCCATGGACATCCGGGTGAGGTGGCGCAGCTCGGCCAGCGTGCCGCTCTGCACGGTCCGGCCGAGCCGGATGATGCTCACCCGGTCGCAGAGGGCCTCGGCCTCGGCGAGGATGTGGCTGGACAGGAGCACCGTCCGGCCCTCGGCGCGCAGTTCGCGGATGCACTCCTGGAACACGGCCTCCATGAGCGGGTCCAGGCCCGAGGTCGGCTCGTCCAGGATGAACAGCTCCGCGTCGGAGGCGAGCGCCGCGACGAGGGCGACCTTCTGCCGGTTGCCCTTCGAGTAGGTGCGCGCCTTCTTCCGAGGGTCGAGGTCGAAGCGCTCCAGCAACTCCGTGCGGCGCCGCGGATCGAGGCCGCCGCGCAGTGCGCCGATGAGGTCGATCGCCTCGCCACCGCTGATGGTCGGCCACAGCGTCACGTCCCCCGGGACGTAGGCGAGCCGGCGGTGCAGCGCGACGGCGTCGCGCCACGGATCACCGCCCAGCAGCTCGGTCCGGCCCGCGTCGGGGCGGAGCAGGCCCAGCAGCACGCGGATGGTCGTGGACTTCCCGGACCCGTTCGGGCCGAGGAAGCCGTGCACCTCGCCGGAGGCGACCTCGAGGTCGAGGCCGTCGAGGGCGCGGGTGGCGCCGAAGGTCTTCACCAGGCCGGAGACGGAGATGGCTGTGGTCACGGCGGCAGAACCTACACTCATTTCACAAAGTTGTGAAGTTCATTGCGTGCCCGACGGGTCCGGTACCGTGAGGGAGTGACCAGCGTGGATGCGACGGACGAGGAGCGGGCCACCCTGCTCCGCTTCGTCGAGCGGTTCGCCCTGGTCCTGCGGGAGTCGGGCATGCCGCCGATGCCGGCCCGGGTCTTCGCCTACGCCCTCGCCGACGACGCCGACCGCTACACCGCCGCCGAGCTGGCCGAGGGGCTGCAGGTCAGCCCGGCCGCGATCAGTGGCGCGGTCCGCCAGCTGGTGCAGGTCGGGTTCCTCGTCCGCGAACGGGAGCCGGGGACGCGCAGCGACCTCTACGTCCTCGACGACGAAAACCTGTGGACGCGGTTCGCCGGGGCGGAGCTGGCGGCGTTGCAGCGGTTCGAGGACGTCGTCGCGGGGGGCATCGAGCTGATCGGCGTCGACCGCCCGGGCGGGCGCCGGCTGGCCGAGACCCGGGAGTTCCTCGCCTTCCTGCACGAGGTGCTCGCCGAGGCGGTCGCCCGCTGGCCCGCGGAGCGGGTCCGTCGCGTCGTACCCGGCCGCTCCGGCTGACCCGGGGCGCGGGCACCCGCCCGCTGCGCGCCGAGGGGCGCCGCAGGCCGCCGAGCGCCGCCACGGAGAATGGCCGGGTGCCCGCTCCCTCCGTCCGGCCCGTTGCCACCGTCGACGCGGCGCTGCGCGCCGAGCTGCTCGCCTGCTGGACCGACGTCACCAACGCCGGCGGCGCCGTCGGGTTCGTGCCGCCGGTGACGCAGGACGACGTCGTCCCGCTGCTCGACAAGCTCCTGGAGGGCGTCCACTCCGGCCGGGACGTGCTCGCCCTGCTCGAGGTGGACGGCGAGACGGCGGGCTTCGCCAGCGTCGTCGGGTCGCTGAGCCCGCTGCGCCGCCACTGGGGGACGGTGCTGCGGGTGCAGGTGCACCCCTCGCGCCAGGGCCAGGGTCTCGGTCGGGTGCTCATGGACGGGGTGCACCGGATCGCCCGGGACCGGGGCTGGGAATTCCTGCACCTGACCGTTCGCGGGGGCACCGGCGTGGACGGGTTCTACCGGGGGCTCGGCTACCAGGAGGTCGGGCGGCTGCCCGGCGCGATCCGGGTCGCACCGGGCGACGACCGCGACGAGATCGTCATGGCCTGTCCGCTCTGAGCGTCGGGCGGACGGTTCGAGCCGCCGCCCGTCGCCCTCGCGTCAGACCCCTCGCGTCAGACGTCTTGCGTCAGACCTGGACCGGGACCTCGCCCTTGGCCGCCATGCGGGCCCGCATCCGCTCGCGGCTCTCCACGAACTTCGTCGCTTGGGCGTCGAGGCCGGCGAGGAACTCGGCCAGCTGCTCGCGGGCCTGCTCGCCCTCGGGGCCGAGGTCGCTGCGCTCGAAGACCTTCCAGGTGCGCAGGATCGGGCTGACCACCTCGTCGTGGTGCAGCCGCAGGTCGTAGATGCCGGCCTTGGCGATGATCGTGGAGTTCTTCCGGAAGTTGGCCATGTTCGCGCCGGGCATCTCGAAGGTCATGACCTCCTTGGCGACGGCCTTCATCATCTCGTCGGGGTCGATGTCGAACGCCGCCGTCACCAGGTTGCGGTAGAAGATCATGTGCAGGTTCTCGTCGGTTGCGATGCGGGCCAGCAGCTTGTCCGCGATCGGGTCACCGGTGGCCTTGCCGGTGTTGCGGTGCGACACCCGGGTGGCGAGCTCCTGGAACGAGACGTAGGCGACGGCCTCGAGCGGGGTCTTGTCCCCGGAGTCGTAGCCGGTGGTCATGTAGTCCATCCGGGCCCGCTCCAGCTCCACCGGGTCGACGCCGCGGGTGACGACCAGGTAGTCGCGCAGCGCGACACCGTGCCGCCCCTCCTCCGCGGTCCAGCGGCCCACCCACTGCCCCCAGGCGCCGTCCCGGCCGAAGCGGGTGGCGATCTCGCGGTGGTAGCTGGGCAGGTTGTCCTCGGTCAGCAGGTTCACGAACATCGCGGCCTTGGCCGTCGCGTCCAGCCGGGACTGCTCGGGGGACCAGTCCTCGCCGCCGAGGAAGGCGAAGTTGCGCCCCTCGTCCCAGGGCACGTAGTCGTGCGGATGCCATTCCTTGGCCATCCTGATGTGCCGGTCGAGGTTCTCCGCGACCACCGGTTCGAGCTCGGTGAGCACGGCTGCCTGCGGGGATGTCTGGGGCATGGGGACCTCCGGGTCGGCTCGACCTGCGTCGTCGCAACCTACGCCGACGTGGCTCCGGTCGTGCTCGTACGGGTTCCCCCGACGGCCTGTCGCTACCCCTCGATCGGGCATCCGGGAGGAAGCGCCCGCCCGGCCCCGCCGTCCGACCCGAACGGGCCGGCTGCCGTCTCCGGTCGGCGCGCGGGCCGGTTTGGCAGGGTGGGGGCATGACCGACCCGTCCCCCGGCGCTCCCGTCTCACGCAACGCCCGCCGCGAACGCCTGATCGGACTGCTCGTCCTGGGGGTCGCCTTCGTGCTCCTGGTGTCCTCGCCGACCTGGTTCGCCGCCGAGCAGGCGGGCGTGGGCATCGGCCAGCTGGCCGTGGCGGTGGTGCTCGCGGTCGTCGGCGGTCTCCTCGTCCGTCGCGCCACCCGGGGCTGAGTGCTCGAACCGTCGCGCGACGGCCGTTCCGCGCCGCCGGGCCTCCTCGGCCAGCTGCCGCATCGCGGTCACCGACGCCGGCTCGCTCATCCGTCGGGCTCCGAGACCGGCGCCTCGGCGACGACCGCACCCCTGGCGTCCAGGATCCGCACCCGGTCGGGCGTCGGTGACCCCAGCGGACCCACCCCGGCGCCGTCCACCAGCGGCACCGTGGCGTGCAGCCTGCCGTCGGCGAGATAGATCTCGGCCAGGGCGCCGGACTCCGGCCCGCTGATCGTGACCGAGTTCGACGTCGGCACGGCGAACACCCGCTCCAGGAGCGGGGTGCCGGCCGGGGCCAGCGCGACGCGGAACGAGTCCTCCTGCGCCATGTCGAACTGGTCCGTCCAGTAGTCGACGAACGCGGCCCCCGTCGCGCCCGAGGGGAAGGTCACGCCCAGGAGCAGGGTCCGGGTCCCCGGGTCACCGTCCACGGCGCCGGCGGCGAGCAGGGTCGGGCGGAGGTCGCGGAGCGGCAACCCGTACCGCCCGGCGAGCTGTATCGCGGCCTGCTGTAGCACCTCCTCGTGGGCGAGCCCGCGCAGCCCGCGGGGGTCGGCGATCTCCACCGGCTCGTTCCAGGCCCTGGTCAGGTCCTCCTCGGTGGTGTTGGCGCGGTTGAGGGGCCGGCTCTGGCCGGGCCGGGACAGCTCCACGGAGAGGCCTGTCGGCCAGTCGGAGGACCCGCCGAGCGCCAGCGCGCCGGCGCCCTCCTCCATCGGCACCGGTTCCCACTGGTCGACGACGTCGGCCGACGCGGTCACCGTCCGGCCGGTCAGCACCCGGGCCTCGTCCCCGGGCGCGCCGACGACCACCACCATGCGCTGCTCGGGCGCCCCGTACGGGGCGGCGAACAGCTCCGCGGACTCCAGGCCGGGGGCTGGCGCGAGAAGGCCGACCGGGACCATCTCGTCCGGTGCGGCGTCGCGGGGACCGGTGAACCAGGCCTGGACCACGCCCTCCTGTTCGGTCCGGCCGAGGACGAGCGTCACCCGGCTGCCGGCCACCTCACCCGCCCACGCGACCCGGCGGGTTTCGACCGGTGGATCGGGCAGCTCGACGCCCGGCGGCAGCTGGGCGGCGAGCTCCGGAGGGACCCAGTCCAGCTCGCGGACCCCGGCCAGCCACTCCTCGTCCCCGGCGAGCGAGCCGCGCGTCGGCAGGTCGTAGAGGGAGGGCGCCGGGTTCCGGGTCGGGCTGCCCGGCACCGCGACCTCGCCGCCCCGCTCGCCGCTCAGCAGGCCGGAGGTCGTGACCGGCACCCCGACGGCGACCGCCAAGGCCACCAGGCCGCCGACGGCCATGGCCGTCCGGGACCGCCGCTGGGCGCGGTACCGCGCGCGGGTGCGCTCGGCCAGGTCGGCCGGGGGAGGCGCGGTGACGTCGGCGCGGTAGCGCAGGTCTCGCAGGCCGGCTTCCAGATCGCCGTCGGAGATCGTCACGTCAGCACTCCTCGAAGGCGTTGGCGGGGACGGTGGCAGCGAGGGCGGTGCGGAGGCGGGCGAGGCCTCGGACGGTCTGGCTCCGCACGGTGTGCACCGAGCAGCCGAGCAGCTCGGCGGTGGCCGCCTCGCTGAGGTCCTCCGTGTAGCGGAGGACGAGCACTGCCCGCATGCGCGGCGGGAGGGTGCCGAGCGCCTGGGCCATCCGCTCCCGCTCGGCGAGGGCGTCGGTCGCGTCGGGGGTGGCGGGGTCGTGCGCGGGCAGCGACACGATCTCCTGGGTGCTGCGCAACCGCCACCAGCTCGCGGCGCTGGTGACCAGCACCCGGCGCACGTACGGGAAGGGGTCGCCGGAGATCCGTCCCCAGCGGCGGTAGGCCTTCACCAGCGCCGTCTGCAGCAGGTCCTCGGCGTGACCGCGGTCCCTCGTCAGCAGCACGGCGGTCCGGAGCAGCTCACCGGACCGTGCCGCGACGAACGCCTCGAAGGCGTCGTCGTCCGTTCGTCCCACCGGGCCCCCCTCCGTCGTCACTGACTAGGACGGCCGAGGGGTGGGTGGACGAACGCCGCCGTGACCGGATCGTGACCTGAACGGTTCCGCTCGGGCGCCGTTGCGACCCGTGGTGACCCGCACCACACTCACGACGACGCCCGACGGGCGGCGGACGGAGGACCGGGTGAAGCTGGACAAGAAGGAGCTGGTGCGCGTGCTGCGCACCGAGGGGGACAACGGCACGGCCGACCAGGTCGAGGCGCGCCTCCCCGACGAGATCGACACCGACCGGGACGGCGACGCGCTGGCCGCGGTGGGGCTGGACCGGACGCAGCTGATGAGCAAGCTCGCGGGTGGGGGCTTCGGGACGACGCTCACCCCCTGAGCCGGGGACGGCGGTGGCCCGGAACCACGAGCGGTTCCGGGCCACCGGTCGTGCGGGCCTCGTTCAGCCGGTGAAGGGGCGCTCCCGCGCCAGCTCCTCCTTGGCCACGCCGCGGATGTGCACCGCGTCCGGGCCGTCGACGATGCGCAGCGTCCGCGCGCTGGCGTAGAAGCGGGCGAGCACGGTGTCGTTGCTGACGCCCGCGCCGCCGTGCACCTGGATCGCGCGGTCGATGACGTCGAGGGCCACCTTGGGTGCGGCGACCTTGATCGCGGAGATTTCGGTCCGGGCGCCCTTCGCGCCGTACTTGTCGATCAGGTCGGCGGTCTTCAGCACGTACAGGCGGGCCTGGTCGATCTCGATGCGTGAGAGCGCGATGGCCTCCCGCACGGTGCCCTGCTCGGACAGCGGCCGGCCGAACGCGACCCGGTTCTGGGTCCGCTCCACCATGAGCGCCAGCGCCCGCTCGGCCATGCCGATGGCGCGCATGCAGTGGTGGATGCGGCCGGGGCCCAGCCGCGCCTGGGCGATCATGAAGCCGTCGCCCTCGCCGGCGAGGATGTTCGTGGCCGGGACCCGGACGTCGGTGAACCGCAGCTCGGAGTGGCCGTGCTGGTCCTGGTACCCGAAGACCGGCAGGTGGCGGATGATCTCCAGCCCCGGGGTGTCGCGGGGGACGAGGACCATCGACTGCTGCCGGTGCGGCGGCCCGTCCGGGTCGGTCTTGCCCATGACGATGAAGATCTGGCAGCGCGGGTCCGCGGCGCCGGAGGTCCACCACTTGCGGCCGTTGATGACGTACTCGTCGCCGTCGCGGACGATCGAGGTCTGGATGTTGCGGGCGTCGGAGCTGGCGACGTCGGGCTCGGTCATCGCGAAGCCGGAGCGGATCTCCCCCTCCAGCAGCGGGTTGAGCCAGCGCTCCTTCTGCTCGGGCGTGCCGAACAGCATGAGCGTCTCCATGTTGCCGGTATCCGGCGCGCCGACGTTCATCGACTCGGGTGCGATGACCGGCGACCAGCCGGTGATCTCGGCGACCGAGGCGTACTCGAGGTTGGAGAGGCCGCCCAGTTCGTGGTGGAAGAGGTTCCACAGGCCGCGCTTGCGCGCCTCGGCCTTGAGCTCCTCGAGGATCGGCGGGTGCTCGTGGTTGTCGTGGCCGCGCTCGGCGCGCCAGGCGTCGTAGACGGGTTCGGCGGGGAACACGTGCTCGCGCATGAAGTCCCACGCGCGGGCGCAGACGTCCTCGGCCTTGGGCGAGAGAGCGAAGTCCATGCCCGGCAACGTAGCGCCGGACGTGATCGCCGTCGCATCGGGGGTGAGCCGGCCCCGGACGCGGCAGAGCCGGGCCCACCGCTGGATGGCGGCAGGCCCGGCTCCCCGGACGGGTCCTCTCAGGCGCGCGTACGGCGCCCCTCGACGGCGTCGCGCACCGGGCCCAGCGCGATCGCCAGACCGGCCAGGGCGCTGACCAGGTGCAGCCAGTTGTCCGCCCAGTTCAGGCTCAGGAAGTCCCACTCGGCGTTCACGGCGAAGAGGCCGTAGATGAACGCCGCACCGTAGCCGATGGCGAGCAGCCAGCCGTACGTGCGAGCCCCGCTCAGGGTCCGGAACAGGGCCAGGCCCGCCGCGCCGATGACGATGTGCACGATGTTGTGGAACGGGTTGACCTCGAAGCCCAGGATCGTCTCGTTCGTGTCGTGGGCGAAGAAGTCGTCGAAGCCGGTGACGAAGAAGCCGATGATGCCGACCAGCAGATAGATCGCACCGATGGCCAGTGCCAGCATCTGCGGCCAGGTCATGCCCCGCCGGTCCGCTCCGGTGTTGCCTGTTGCAGACATCGTGTCCTCCCATGGGTCGTGAGACCTGCCAGGTTCTTGACAGGTGGCTGCCAGCAGCCCGTTACCCGGGGCTGAGCACGACTAACGAGGGCCACCGGTTCGGGGGACGGCCGTTGCCGGATCGTCACCTGGCGGCGGCCCGCCCGTGGAGCGCGTGACCCGCACCGGTCACGACGGCGGGCCGCGTCGCCGGCGGGGACGTGCGGCGTCGCGGGGTTCAGCCGCGCCCGGGGCGCGGCGTGGCCCTCGCCCGGCGGACGACGAACGGACCGATGGCCAGCAGGTCGACCGGTGCCGAGCCGAAGCACTCCAGGGCGTCCCGGGGGTCGTCGACCATCGGGCGCCCGGCGGTGTTCAGGCTGGTGTTCACGACCACGGGCAGGCCGGTGCGCCGCTCGAAGGCCGAGATCATGCGGTGCACCAGCGGCTCGGTCTCCGGGTCGATGGTCTGGATCCGCGCCGTGCCGTCCACGTGGGTGACCGTGGGGATGCGCTCCCGCCACTCCTCGGCGACGTCGTGGACGAACAGCATGTACGGCGAGGGGATCGGGCCACGGCTGAAGATCTCCGGCGCCCGCTCCAGCAGGACCATCGGTGCCACCGGGCGGAACTGCTCGCGGCCCTTGACGTCGTTCATCCGCTCGAGGTTGGCCTCGAAGCCGGGGTGGGCGAGCAGCGAGCGGTGCCCCAGCGCGCGCGGGCCGTACTCGCTGCGGCCCTGGAACCAGGCGACGATCCCGTTGTCGGCGAGCACCTCGGCGACGGCCTCGGCGACGTCGTCGGGCCGCTCGTAGTCGATGGCCGCCGTCTGCAGGAACTGCTCGATCTCGTCGTCGCTCCACCCGCGGCCGAGCGCCGCCCCGGCCATCGGCTCGGTGCGCTCGCCGAGCTCCGCGGCGACGTGCAGGGCCGCACCCAGCGCGGTGCCGGCGTCGCCGGCCGCCGGCTGCACCCAGACCTGCTCGAACGGGCTCTCTGCGAGGACACGGGTGTTGGCCACGCAGTTGAGCGCGGTGCCGCCGGCCATGGTGAGGGTCTTCTCGCCGGTCTGCTCGTGCACCCAGCGGGCGAGGTCGACCAGCACCTCCTCGAGGCGGGTCTGCACACTGGCGGCCAGGTCGGCGTGGGCCTCGGTCCAGTCCTCGCCCTTGGCCACGCGGGGCGCGAACTCGGCGAAGTCGATCTTCTCGGTGCGGAAGCCGCCGTCGTCGGTCGCGCGGATGAGCTCGGAGAGCTCGCCGAGGAAGCGCGGCTTGCCGTAGGAGGCCATCGCCATGACCTTGAACTCGTCGGAGCTGCGCAGGAAGCCGAGGTGGTCGGTGAGCTCCTCGTACATCAGCCCGAGGGAGTGGGGCAGCGCCTGGCCGGCGAGCACCTCCAGGTGGCCGTCCACGTAGCGGCCGGCCAGGTGGCTGTGCGCCTCCCCGCGACCGTCGAGCACGAGGACGGCGTTGTCCCGCTGCGGCGCGGCCTTGCCCGCGGAGGCGGCGTGGGCCACGTGGTGCTTGACGAAGCGGACCTTCGCCGGGTCCAGCCCGGGCAGGGCGTGGGCCAGGAAGTCCGGCGCCATCTCGGCGTACTTCTTGCGCATGGTGTCGCCGTCGTCGAAGAGCCCGGACTCCTCCGGCGTCCCCATGAGGGACGGGTCGAAGGAGTAGGCGACGGCGTCGAGCTCCTCGGGCCGGATGCCCGCCTCCTTCAGGCACCAGGCCGCCGAGAGCTCCGGCAGTTCCCACGCGCTCCACGGCAGGGGGCGCTTGCCGTGCTTGCGCCGGCTGAACCGCTCCTCCTCGGCGGCGGCCACGATCCGGCCGTCGACGACCAGCGCCGCGGCGGGGTCGTGGTAGATCGCGTTGATGCCGAGGACCTTCACGCTGCGTCTCCTCCTGGCCGGGCTGACGCCTCCCGGTCCGGTCTCATGATCACGCCGGTCCGCCGAGCCCGCACGGCGAGCCAGGCGCGGTCCCTCGGATGGGCAGCGCGGCCGCGGGCCCGTCTGGCAGGGTGCCGGTGTGGATTCCGGGATGCTGGAATGGCGCGGCCGGCGGGTGCGGCACTGGCACGTCGGCGCGGGCCCCGACGTGGTGATGTGCCACGGCACCCCCTGGTCCGCGGAGCTCTGGCGGCCCTACGCCGAAGCGCTCGCCGCCGACTTCACCGTGCACCTGTGGGACATGCCCGGCTACGGCGCCTCCTCCAAGGACGCCGGGCACGCGGTCTCCCTGGACGTGCAGGGTGAGCTGCTGGCGGAGCTGGTGGAGCGGTGGGGCCTGCGCTCCCCGCACGTCGTCGCCCACGACTACGGAGGCGCGGTCGCCCTGCGGGCCCATCTGCTGCACGGGGCGCCCTACGCCTCCCTGGCCCTGGTCGACGTCGTGGCGCTGGCACCGTGGGGATCGGACTTCTTCCGGTTGGTGCGCGCCCACGCCGACGTCTTCGCGGCACTGCCCCCGGCGGTGCACGAGGGGGCGCTGCGCGCCTACATCGCCGGGGCCAGCCATCGCGGGCTGACCGCCGGCCAGGTCGACGAGCTGGTGGCGCCGTGGACCGGCCCCGAGGGGCAGGCTGCCTTCTACCGGCAGATCGCCCAGGCCGACGAGGCGTACACCGACGTGCTGGAGCCTCGTTACCCGGACCTGGATCTGCCGGTGCTCGTGGTGTGGGGCAGCGAGGACACCTGGATTCCCGCTGATCGGGCGCACCGCCTCGCCGCACTGATCCCCGGGGCCCGCCTGGAGCTCCTCCCGGGCGCCGGGCACCTGGTCCAGCTCGACCAGCCGGTGCGGCTCGCGACGACCCTGCACCGGTGGCTGGCGGGGCAGGTCGCCCGTGGCGTCAGTCCCGGGGTCGAGCGGTGAGCAGGTCGTTGTCGAGGACGGCGGCCAGCCCGAGGGTCTTGTAGCCCACCTCGTCGAACAGCACGGTGAGCCGGTCGTCCTCGACCCGCATCACGACGCCGTTCCCCCACTCGCTGTGCTCGACCGGCGTCTCCACCGGGAAGGGCGTGTCCTCGGGCTCGGTGGCGACGTGCTCGTGCGCGGTGCCGGCCGAGCAGTTGTCGCAGTTGCCGCACGGCTCGTCGAGCTGCTCGCCGAAGTAGCCCAGCAGGAACTGGCGGCGGCACTCGGCGGTCTCGGCGTACCCGCGCATCATCTCCACGCGCGACTGGTCGACCTTCTCGTGGTGCTCGGCGAGCTCCCGGGCCTGCTCGGCGGCCTCGCCTGGCGGCGGGGCGCCGTCGGCGGGGTGGGCGGCGCCGTCCTCGTCCAGGACGACGGCCGACACCTGCTCCAGCAGGTTGAGGTCGCGCACCAGAGGGGTCGCGGCCCGGCCGGTCTCCTCGCGGAGCGCCTTGACGTCGACGCCGTCGTCGATGCCCGCCGCGGCGGCGGCCTGGACGAGGCCGGCGACCTGCTGCAGCTCCTCCTCGGCCGGCGCGCCGGCGGCGAAGAACCGGCGCAGCCCGAGGTCCTCCTGCCGGTAGACCAGGACGGCGAGCGCCGGTTCGCCGTCGCGACCGGCCCGGCCGATCTCCTGGTAGTAGCTGTCGAGGGAGTCGGCGGGCTCGGCGTGCACCACGAAGCGGGTGCCGGGCTTGTCGATGCCCATGCCGAACGCGGTGGTGGCGACGACGACGTCCAGCTCGTCGTCCATCCAGGCCCGCTGCGCCTCCTCGCGCTCGGACTTCTTCATCCCGGCGTGGTAGGCGAGCGTGCGGAGCCCGCGCCCGGCCAGCTCGGCGGCGATCTCCTGGGTGCCCTTCCGCGTGGCGCTGTAGACGATGCCGGGGCCACGCCCCTCGCCGACCTCGGCGACCACCCGGTCCAGCACGCCCTGCTCCTTGGCGTGGGCGTCGGCGTAGTGGTCGACCTCCAGCCGGATCTCCGGGCGGTCGAAGCCGGCGACGACGACCTCGGGCTCGCGCATGCCGAGCTGCTCGACGATCTCCGCGCGCACCGGAGGCGCGGCGGTGGCGGTGAGCGCCAGCACCGTCGGGTGGTCCAGCTGCTCGATGACCCCGCCCAGCCGCAGGTAGTCCGGGCGGAAGTCGTGGCCCCAGGCGGAGACGCAGTGCGCCTCGTCGACGACGAACAGCGCGGGCCGGGCCTTCGCGATCACGTCGACGACCTCGGGCTTGGTCAGCTGCTCCGGGGCGAGGAAGAGGAAGCGGACCGTTCCCTCCGCCAGCCCTTCGAGCGCCTCCTGCTGGTCGCCGGCCGACAGCGTGGAGTTCAGCTGCGCGGCCCGCCCGGCGCGCTCCGCCAGCTCGGTGAGCCGGTCGACCTGGTCGCGCTGGAGGGCGATGAGCGGGGAGACGACGAGCACCGGGCCGTCGAGCAGCTGGCCGGCGACCTGGTAGATCGCGGTCTTCCCGGCGCCCGACGGCAGCACGGCGAGGGTGTCCTGCCCGCCGACGACGGCCTGCATCGCCGCCTCCTGCCCCGGGCGGAAGTCGTCGTACCCGAGCACCTCGCGGGCGAACTCGCGGATGCGGCGGGTGCGGACGGAGGCGGTGGCACCGGCGGGGTTGTCGCGCTCGGGGGAGGGAGGCACCGGCTGCCTCTCCCCGCTGCCGGTGCGCGGCAAACGGTGCGCTGGCCCACCCCGCGTTCCCGCGGGAACGCGCGCTCCTCGCGACCGCCCATCGCCTCGAGCGTCCCGCCGTCTTCCGGGGGCCGGCAGAGCCGCTCGCCTGCGCCGGCCGGACGTTCTCGCGGGTCGGCGGGCATCCGCGAGGGGCGAGCGGCGGGGCATGCGGCCCACAATGGGCGCGACCCGCCCCGGCGCGAGCCCGCGCGGCGTCGACGAGAGGAGCACGAGCGGTGTGACGTGGCGGTCGATGGTCAGCCGATCGAGGGTGAGCGCGTCGTCGCACCGCTGCCCCGCCGGGTCGGCTGCCTCCCCCCACTCGCGCAGCTCTGGTGGGGGCGGTGGCCCGGGAACGCGGGAACCTGCAGCCGGGGGGACGGTTCGATGACTGGCGGCGGACGGCTGCGTGTCCGCGACCGGCGGGTCGGTCACGGTGCGGTGATCGCCGTCGCGCTGCTCGTGCTCGCCGGGGGCTGGTGGGCGAGGGCGCGGTGCCTGGGCGGTGGCTGGGTCGACGGCGAGCAGTACTACGGCTACTGCTACACCGACGTCGCTCCGCTGTGGTACGTGCGGGGGCTGGCCGACGGGGCCGGCCCCTACGGGTCCGACCCCCTGGAGTACCCTCCGGTGCTCGCCGTGCGCATCTGGCTTGCCGCCGTCCTCGCCCACGCCCTCCCGGGTGATGCCACGGTCAGCACCTTCTTCGCCACCAACGGCCTGTTCGTGGTGGTCGAGGTGCTGGTCTCCCTGGTGCTGCTCCGGCGATTGGGCCTGTCGCCGCGCAGGTTGCTCTGGTGGGCCGCCGCCCCGGCGCTGTTCCTGTACGCCTTCTACAACTGGGACACCCTGCCGGTGGCCCTGCTGCTGGGGGCGGTCCTGCTGCACCAGCGCGGTCGGCACACGGCCTCCGGGGTCGTCGCCGGCCTCGGTGCGGCCGCGAAGGTGTTCCCCGGGTTCCTGGTACCGCTGGTCGTCCTGGCGCTCCTGGCCCGTCGTCGTCCACGCGCCGCCCTGTTGCACGGCGGTGCCGCGGCGCTGGCGTTCGCCGCGGTGCACGTGCCCGGCTACCTGCTCGCCCCCGAAGGCTGGGATCGCTTCTACGAGTTGAGCCGCCGACGGGCCATGCACGTCGACAGCCTCTGGTACCTGCTCGCGCAGCTGGGTGGCCCGCAGCCCGGACCGGCGGCGCTCGGCGTCGCCAGTCTGCTGGTGTTCGCGGCCGGCGCGGTCGTGGTCGTCGTCCTCGGGATCCGGCGGCGTCCGCCCGAGGAGTGGTGGCAGGTGCTGCTGCCGGTGCTGGTCTGCTTCAT
This sequence comes from Blastococcus sp. SYSU DS1021, assembly GCF_054050995.1. NCBI lineage: Bacteria > Bacillati > Actinomycetota > Actinomycetes > Geodermatophilales > Geodermatophilaceae > Blastococcus > Blastococcus sp. SYSU DS1021. Next base: position 64,878 of record NZ_JBJHAL010000020.1, read on the forward strand.
CCTCGCCAACAAGGTCTACTCCCCGCAGTACACCCTGTGGCTGGTGCCGCTGATGGCTCTCGTCCTCCCCCGCGCGGCCCCGTTCATCGCCGTGGTGGCCGCCGACGTCCTGGTGCACGCGGTCGAGTTCCCCTTCCTCGCCGGGCGCGCGGGCCACGGGGACGAGCTCCCCTATCCGGTGATGGGTGCGGCCGTCGCTCTGCGGGCCGCCGCCCTGGTGTGGGTGCTCGTCGAGGCGGTGCGCCGCCCGGCAGGGTCACCGCCAGGACGACAGCCAGTACCGGAGGTCGAGGGCGTCCCGAGCCAGCGGGATGCCTAGCCAGATCGGGGCGAAGAAGGCGAAGCAGGCCACCGCCAGGACGAGCAGCGCAGTCCCGACGAGGCGGGGCCTGGGGCCGACCTGGATGGCCCGGACCAGGCCGAGGGCGATGAACGGCACCGCCGGGACCAGGTAGAAGAAGTAGCCCGGCTTGCCCGCGGCCAGCCAGGGGAGCCAGAGCAGGGCCAACGGGACGAGGATCGTGGCCGCGACGCCGTCCCGACGTACCGCGGCCCGCCAGAGCAGCACCGGGTAGGCGAGCAGCGCCGGCCACCACAACGCGGGACTGCCGACCAAGGTGATGCGGGCGACCGTCTGGGGCGGGACCTCGCACTCGCCCGCCTCCTGCTGCCGCGTCGTGCAGCTCTCGGCGTAGGCGAGCACCGGCCGTTCCAGCCACACCCAGCCCAGCGGGTCCGAGCGGTACGGGTGAGTCGCCTCCAGGTTCCGGTGGTAGCTGACGAGATCGACCTGGGTGTCCCACCACGTCGACAGCCGCTCCCCGGCGTCGGCGGAGCAGGCGCCGGGGCCGCAGGCGCGCGAGCCGGCGTAGCTGTCCTCGTAGTTGGCGAACCAGCCCGCGAAGCTCGCGACGTAGACGGCCGCGGGGACGACCAGCAGGCTGAGCACGGCTCCAGCGGTGACGGCGACCGCTCGCTGCGCCGCCCGGCGCGCGCCTTCTCCGCGCCCGGCCAGTTCGGTTCCCAGGACGAGCAGCCCGGCCGCGCCGACGGCCAGCAGGCCGGACCACTTGGTGGCCACCGCCAGGCCCAGCGCCACGCCGGCCAGCCAGCGGTAGGGGGAACCGAGCAGGGACCGGTGGAACGGTTCGCCGGCTCCCCGTGCGGAGCGGCGGGCATCCCGGTCGAGCAGGAGGAGCCAGAACGCCGCGATGACGCACAGTGCGAGCGTGGCGTCGAGCATCGCCATGCGACTGGTCGTCACCGCCAGCCCGTCGAGCGCGACGAGCGCGGCGGCGAGGGCCGCCGGCGCCACCCGCCGGAAGAGGCGCAACCCGCTGAGGTAGACCAGCAGCACCGAGGCGGTCCCGGCCACGGCGACGCCGATCCGCCAGCCGAAGGGCGTGAAGCCGAAGAGCTGGATGCCCAGGGCGATGACCCACTTGCCCAGCGGTGGATGCGCCGGGCGCTCCTCCTCCACCCCCCGGGTCACGTATTCGTACCCGTCCGAGCCGTAGTACTTCTCGTCGAAGAACAGCCGGTCGGGGTCGCCCAGGTCCCACAGCCGGATGGCGGCCGCGAGGACGACCAGGGCCACCGGGACCCACCGCGACGACAGCGGACGGCGCCCGGAGGCGCCGCCCGCTGCCGGCTGGTCCGCCTGGACGGCGGCAGTGCTCACCCGGTCACTCGGTGCCGAACTCGGTCTCGGTCTCGGTGTCGACCTCGGTCTCGGTCTCGACGACCTCGGTCTCGGTCTCGGTCTCGGTCTCGGTCGGCTCGAGGGTCTCGGTGACCTCGGTCTGCTCCTCCTCGGTCTCGGTGACCTGCTCGGTCTCGGTCTCGGTGACCGTTCCGGGCTCGTCCTCCCCGCAGGCCGCGAGGCCCAGCGCCAGGAAGCCGGAGAACGAGGCGGCGGCGACGCCTCGGGTGAGTCGATTCATGTCGCTCTCCTGTCACGTGCGTTCGGCGTGCGTGCGAGCCCGTTCCATGTCCGCTGAGTCCCCGGGTACACGCGATGCCGTGGTCACGAATGCATCACGGTGGATGTCTCGGCGCGATGTCGCAGGAAGTGTGTCGGCTCGGCCTGAACGGGGAAATGCCGCGGGATGATCGCTCCCAGCGTGTGCGTCTGCATTCCCACGTACGAGGAGCGGGAGAGCCTGCCGCGCACGCTGGCGGCCGTCCGGCGTGCGGTGCCCGGGGCGCACGTCCTGGTCATCGACGACAACAGCCCCGACGGCACCGGGGCGGTGGCCGAGGAGATCGCCGGCCGCGACCCGCAGGTCCGGGTTCTCCACCGGCCGGGGAAAGCGGGTCTGGGCCCGGCCTACGTGGCCGGCTTCCGCTGGGCCCTGGCCCAGGGGTTCGACGTCGTCGCCCAGATGGACGCCGACGGATCGCACCGCCCCGAGGACCTCCCGCGGCTGCTGACGGCCCTCGCCGAGGCCGACGCGGTCCTCGGGTCCCGGTGGGTGCCGGGCGGCGCCGTCCGGAACTGGCCGCGCAGCCGGGAACTGCTGAGCCGTACCGCCAACCGGTACGTGCGCTCGGCCCTGCGGCTCCCCCTGCGCGACGCGACCGGCGGCTTCCGGGCCTTCCGCCGCCATGCCCTCGAGCGGGTGGAGCTGGACTCCCTGCAGTGCGAGGGGTACTGCTTCCAGGTCGACGTCGCCCGGCGGCTCGTCGCCGCGGGGCTGCGCGTGACGGAGGTGCCGATCCTCTTCCTCGACCGCGAGCTGGGCGCGAGCAAGATGAGCGGGCGCATCGTGCGGGAGGCGCTCCTGCGGGTGACGGCGTGGTCGCTGGAACCCGTGTTCGCGTGGGGGAGGCGCCACGGCGCCGTGGAGGGCGCCGGCAACGCGGTGCCCGCACCGACGAGGTGATCATGCCCCTGCGGCGGTGGTGTCGGTAGCTGGCGGCGTCAGCGCAGGGGCGAGCGCCGGGGCGCGACGTCGGCGCGCTCGGCCGCGGCCCGGCCGGCGTACCAGCCGCCCGCGTCCACCGAGGAGCGGCTGCGGCCGGCCCGGACCCGCGGGAACAGCTCGGCGGTGCGGGCCGCCACGGCCTCCTGCCGCGAGCGCAGCACCGGGAGCAGGTCCGCGCCCCGCTCCGCGGCCGCCTCGGCGGTCGCCCGCCGGCGCGCCGCGACGAGCCGCTCCCCGATGCGGTGGGCGTAGCCCAGCAGGAACGCGCGGCGGAACGACCGCGAGGCCGGGCGGCGGCCGTCCTGCCGCTCGGCGGTGGCCAGCGCCTGGGCGACCTGGAGCAGCAGCGAGGTGAACAGCAGCTCCACCGCGTCCAGATCGGATCGGATGCCCACCAGGGTGGCGATGCCCAGGCCCTGGTACCAGACCAGCCGCACGTCGTTGGCCTCCGCGACGGCGCCCAGCAGCTGCGTCTTGGCCCGCGCGTACGGGTCGGCGAGGTGCACCCGGCGGGTGTCGACGTCGGCGCCGGACGGTGGGCCGCCGTCGAGCAGGGCCGCATCCACCGCGTGCCGGGTCATGAGCTCCTGCGCCTTGGCCGTCAGCGCCTCGGCCTCGTCGGGGAACCCGGTCGACTCCGCCTTGGCCAGCAGTGCGCGGATGCGCCGCAACGCCCGGTCGTCGTCGCTCGCGGAGCGCCGCTCGGCGCGCGGCCGGGCGGCGCCCCACCGTGACGGCGGCGGCACGAGGAGCTCGATCCGGGCGGTGGTGCGCAGCATCCCGGTCAGCTGCAGCGCGATGCGCCACGCCTCGGCCGGCACCCGCCGCTCGGACCGGTGCCAGGCGGTGACCGTGGCATCCCCCGTGGCGCCCCCGGCGTCCAGCGCTCCCAGCTCGCGCAGCTGGTCGACCCAGCTCTCCGGCGCCCGGGACACCGCATCGGTGCGGCGCGCGTGCTCGGCGACCAGCGCGACGAGCAGTGGCACCGACGCCGCACCCACCTGGCGCCGGGCCGCGTGGGCGACGTCGGCCGGCTGCCAGCCGCGCTCCCAGGTCTCGTCGAGCGCGTCGAGCAGGGCTCGCGTGACCAGGCCGCCGTCGTCGAGGCCGACCCCGCGCGTGCTCAACGTGGCCGCCAGCTCCGCGGCGACCCCGGCGTCGGCGAGCGCCGGGGCCCGGTGCTGGAGCAGGTCCGCGAGGGAGGCGTCGTCGATCACGACCGGCATGCTGCCCGCCCGCGCCGACGCTCGCCCGGACCGGCTGTGGACGACACCCGCCGTCCACAGCCGCGGCTAGGGTCTGGCCGTGGCCGCCACCTACCGCATCGCCGAGGCGGCGACGCTGCTCGGCGTCAGCGACGACACGGTGCGGCGCTGGGTCGACGGGGGTCGCCTGCCGGCGCGCCGGGAGGGCGGGGGGCCGGCCGTCGTCGACGGCGCCGACCTCGCCCGGCTGGCCACGCAGCTGCGCGAGGCGCCCGAGCCCGGGACCACGCCGTCCTCGGCGCGCAACCGGCTCGCCGGCATCGTCACCAAGGTCGTCCGCGACGGCGTCATGGCCCAGGTGGAGATCCAGGCGGGCCCCTTCCGCATCGTGTCCCTCATGTCCCGCGAGGCGGCCGACGAGCTGGGGCTGGTGGTCGGCGTCCGGGCGGTCGCCACCGTCAAGGCCACCCAGGTCAGCGTCGACGTGCCGTAGTCCGCATCTGCGGATCTCTCAGCCCACTGCCTTGTGGAGATGCGGGGATCGCTGCTCTGATGTTCCGCAGGCGCGGCCATCGGAGCCGTCGCCCGGGAGGGGCTCATGCGTTCGCGTCCGCTGCTCGCGCTGCTCGCGGCGGCGCCCCTCCTCGCCGGCTGTGCGGGGGAGGGGCCGGACGGCGACCGGTCCGGCGGCACGCTCACGGTGTACGCCGCCGCGTCGCTCGTGGACGTCTTCGACCGGCTGGAGGCCGAGTACCGCGAGCGCCACCCGGACGTGGAGGTGGACATCGGCTACCTCAGCAGCGCGGCTGCCGCGGCGGCGATCAGGCAGGGCGCGCCGATCGACGTCTTCGCCTCCGCCGACGAGCGGCAGATGCAGCTGGTCGTCGACGCGGGCCTGGCCGAGGAGCCGCAGGTTTTCGCCGCGAACGTGCTGACCCTCGCCGTGCCCGAGGGGAACCCGGCCGGCGTCACCGGGCCTGCCGACCTGGCCCGCGAGGAGCTGGCCGTCGCCCTCTGCGCGCCCCAGGCGCCCTGCGGTGCGGCCGCGGAACGGCTCCTCGCCGCCGTCGGCGTGACCGCCCGCCCGGACACGTACGAGGAGGACTCCCGCGCCACCCTGCAGAAGGTCGAGCTCGGCGAGGTCGACGCGGCGCTGGTCTACGTCACCGACGCGGCCGCCCGGCACCACGCGGTCGACGCGATCGAGGTGCCGGAGACCGGGGCGGCGGTCAACCGGTACCCGATCAGCGTGCTGGCGGACGCCCGGAACCCGGAGGCGGCGCGCGCCTTCGTCGACCTGGTGCTGTCTGCCGAGGGCCGCGAGGTGCTGCGGGACGCGGGGTTCCGGGCGCCGTGACCCGCGAGACCGCCCGCGTCCCGGCGCCGCTGCTGCTGCCCGCCGCGCTCGGCGTCGCCTTCCTGGTGCTGCCCCTGGTGGGTCTGGTGGTGCGGACGCCGTGGTCCCAGCTCGGTGCCCAGCTCGCCGCCCCGGGGGTGGGGGAGGCGCTGCGGCTGTCGTTGGTGTCGGCGACGCTCGCCACGGCGCTGTCGCTGCTGCTCGGCGTCCCCCTGGCCTGGGTGCTGGCCCGCTCCCGGGCGCGCGGCCGCTCGGTGCTGCGCGCGCTGGTGACGGTGCCGCTGGTCCTGCCGCCGGTCGTGGGTGGCGTCGCGCTGTTCCTCGTGCTGGGCCGGCAGGGGATCGTCGGCTCCTGGCTGCACGACGCCTTCGGGATCACCATCCCGTTCACGACGGCGGCGGTCGTCATCTCCCAGACGTTCGTCGCGATGCCGTTCCTCGTGATAAGCGTGGAGGGGGCCCTGCGCGCCGCCGACGCCCGGTTCGAGGACGTCGCCGCCACCCTGGGCGCCGGCCGCTGGACGACGTTCCGCCGGGTCACCCTGCCGCTGGTCGCGCCCGGGGTCGCGGCCGGTGCGGTGCTCTGCTGGGCCCGGGCGCTGGGCGAGTTCGGCGCCACCATCACCTTCGCCGGCAACTTCCCCGGCACCACGCAGACGATGCCGCTGGCGGTGTACCTGGCGCTGCAGCGCGACCCGGACGCGGCGATCGTGCTCTCGATCGTGCTGCTGGCCGTCTCGCTGGCCACGCTGCTGCTGCTCCGGGACCGCTGGCTCGGCCGGGGGGCGGCGTGAGCCTGGCCGCGACGGTCGCCACCCGCCGGGGAGCCCTCGACCTGCGGGTGGACGTCGAGGTGGCAGACGGCGAGGTGCTGGCGGTGCTGGGCCCGAACGGGGCGGGGAAGAGCACCTTCCTGCGCGTCCTGGCCGGGCTGGTGCGGCCCGATGCCGGCCGGGTCGTGGTCGACGGCGAGATCTGGGACGACGCGGGCACGTCGCGCCCGGCGCACGAGCGGGCGCTGGGCATGGTGTTCCAGGACGCCCTGCTCTTCCCGCACCTGAGCGTGGCCGACAACGTCGCCTTCGGCCTGCGGGCGCGCGGGGCCGGCCGGGCGGCAGCCCGGACGGCCGCGGCGGGGTGGCTGGCCCGGGTCGGGCTCGACGGGCTGGGCCCGCGGCGGCCGGCAGAGCTCTCCGGGGGCCAGGCCCAGCGGGCGGCGCTGGCCCGCGCCCTGGTCGGAGACCCGGCCCTGCTGCTGCTCGACGAGCCGCTGTCGGCGCTGGACGCGCGCACCCGGCTGGCGGTCCGGGCCGAGCTGCGCCGGCACCTGGCCGGCTTCCGCGGCAGCACGGTGCTGGTCACCCACGACCCGGTGGACGCGATGGCGCTGGCCGATCACGTCGTCGTCCTCGAGGAGGGACGCGTCGTGCAGGCCGGCACCCCCGCGGAGGTGGCCCGCCGACCGCGCACCGACTACGTGGCCCGGTTGGTCGGGCTCTCGCTGCTGCCCGGCGCCGGCGAGGGCCGGCTGGTGCGCCTCGACGGCGGGGCGGTGGTGGCGGTGGCCGAGGAGGCGCGCGGCCCGGTGTTCGCGGCGGTGCGCCCCGAGTCGGTGGCGCTGTATGCGTCGCGGCCCGACGGCAGCACCCGCAACCTGTGGCGGGAGCGGGTGGTGGGGGCGACTCCGCACGGCGCCACGGTGCGCTGCGAGCTCGCCGGCGAGGTGCCGCTGGTCGCCGACGTCACCGCCACCTCGTTCGCCGAGATGGGGCTCGCCCCCGGCGTGGAGGTCTGGGCGGGCGTGAAGGCGTCGGAGGTCGCCGTCTACGCCCGCTGAGCACGCTGGGAGGCTGGGGGCATGAGCACCGCCGCCGTCGTCCTGGCCGCCGGGGGCGGCCGCCGCTACGGGATGCCCAAGGCGCTGGTCGAGTACGAGGGCAGCCTGCTGGTGGAACGGGCGGTACGGACGGCGCGGGCCACCTGCGAGGTCGTGCTTGTCGTCCTCGGCGCGCGGGCGGTCGACGTCTGGCGCAGCGCCGACCTCACCGGGGCCACCGTGCTGGCCAACAAGGAGTGGGAGACCGGGATGGCCTCCTCGCTGCGCGCCGCGCTGGAGGGGCTGCGCGGCTTCCCGGGAACCGTCGACGCCGCGCTCGTCACGCTGGTGGACATGCCGGGCATGACGCCCGCGGCGCTGGCCTCCGTCGCCGCGCACGCCGCCCCGGACGCGCTCGCCGTCGCCACCTACGACGGCGTCCGCGGCCACCCGGTGCTGCTCGGGCGCGACCACTGGGCCGGGGTCGTGGAGACGGCGACCGGGGACGAGGGCGCCCGTGGCTACCTCGCCGCGCACGACGTCGTCGAGGTCGACTGCACCGGGTTGGCCGATCCGGTCGACCTCGACGTGCCGCCGCCAGGGGTAGCGTCGGGCCCGTGATCGCCCGGGTCGTCGATGCGCCGCTGTCCGTTCCCGAACACGAGGACGCCGTCGCCGACAAGGCGGCCGGCGCGGTGGTCTCCTTCGCCGGGGTCGTGCGGGACCACGACGGCGGCCGCTCGGTGACGGAGCTGGAGTACGTCGGGCACCCGAGCGCGGCCGAGGTCATCACGGAACTGGCCGAGGAGTTCGCGGCGCGCCCGGAGGTGCACGCCGTCGCGGTCAGCCACCGCATCGGCCTGCTGGGGATCGGTGACGTCGCCCTGGCCTGCGCGGTGAGCGCCTCGCACCGTGGCCAGGCGTTCGCCGCCTGCGCCGAGCTCGTCGACGAGGTGAAGAAGCGGCTGCCGATCTGGAAGCGGCAGGTCTTCACCGACGGCGAGGAGGAGTGGGTCGCCTGCCCGTGACGACGGCCCGGGGACCGCTGGACGGCGGCCGATACCGAGCGTGCGCGGAGCGTCCTCGTCGACTGAGCGCCCGCGCGGTCACCGCCGCCAGCAGCCCGGCGCCGTTGGCGCCCAGGTGCAGGCCCGCGGGGGCGAGCAGGCTCCCGCTCCGCAGCCGCAGCCAGCCCAGCACGCCGCCGCCGAGCCCGGTCGCCGTCAGGATCGCCGTGACGGGACCACCCGCGTCGACGGCACCGCGGAGGTGCCACAGCGCGACGACGAGCGCGGTGGCGGCGGTGGCCCCGTGGTCGCCGAGTCGCCGGCGGGCGACCGCCAGGAGGACGCCGCGGAAGGCAACCTCCTCGGCGAACACGGTGCCCAGCGGGATGTGGACGAGCAGGCGCGCCGCCACCTCGCGGGGCGGCGCCGCGCCGGCGGGCGAGCGGGCCAGGGCTTCCCGCGCCGCAGGCACCCCCAGGGCGAGGAGGTAGCCCGCCGCGGCACCGGCGACCCCCGCGCCGCCCCAGCGCGCGCCCGCCCGCCGTGCGCAGCGGTGCACCCCGAGCTCCCGGGTCGTGAACCCCGCCGAGCGGGCGCCCCGCCAGAGGGCGGCGGCAGCCCCCGCGTTCGCCGCCGTGCGCACCGCAGCGGCAGGTGGGAGCGCCGGGACGACCAGGCTGCTCCACGCCAGGTACCCGGACGACGCGACGACCAGCGGCAGCGTCAACCGGCGAACAGGCGCGCCGGCTGTCCGCGGACCCCCACGTCCACCCGGAACAGCGACCCGGCCACGCCGTCGTCGAGCCCGCCCTCGGCGGACGTGGTGATGAAGAGCTGGTCCAGCCCCGGGCCGCCGAGCGTGCAGGCGGTCACCTGGGGCGTCGGGAGCTCGACCACCGCGTCGAGCCGCCCGTCGGGGGAGTACCGGTGCACCGTTCCGCTGCCGTACAGCGCGACCCACACCCCGCCGGTGCTGTCGACGGTCAGCCCGTCGGGGTTTCCGTCGTCCGGGAAGGTCACGAACGGACGGCGCCCGGTCAGGCCCGTGCCCGGGTCGTAGTCGAAGACGTCGATGCGGTGGGTCGCCGTGTCGTTGTAGAACGCCCGCGACCCGTCGGGGCTCCAGTCCAGCCCGTTGGAGACGGTGACGCCGGTCAGCGCCCGGTGGACGGCGCCGTCGGGGTCGAGCCGGTAGAGGGCGGCGGCGCCCGGCCGCTGGTCGTAGGCCATCGACCCGCACCAGAACCGGCCGTCGGGGTCGCAGCCGCCGTCGTTCATGCGCACCGACGGGTCGTCCCACACGGCGCCGAGGGGGGTGAGCGTGCCGTCGGCGTCCTGCAGGGTGAAGCCGCGCTCGACGCCGATCACCGCGCCGCCGCCCCGGCGCGGCCGCAGTGCCGCCGCCACCTCCCCCACGTGCTCGCGGCGGACCGTTCCGTCCGCCGCCAGCGAGAGGACGTCGCCGGCCTGCATGTCGACCCAGCGCAGCCCGCCCCACCCCGCCGACCAGACCGGCCCCTCCGCGTGGTGGGCGACCGGCCCGGTGATCTGCTCGGCGCGCACGGTCAGCGCGTGCCCGCGGGCCCGTCCTCGCCGGCCGCGTCCTCGCGCTCCAGCTCGGCCTCCTCGGCCTCGGCCTCCAGCCGGTGCGCCTCGCCGTCGATCTTGGCGGCGGGGTCGCCGTGCGACTCGCCGTACAGCTCTTCGGCCCGGCCGTACAGTTCCTCGGCCTTCGCCTTGGCCTTGTCGAAGATGCTCATGCGCCCATCCTGGCGCGCTGATCAGCCTCCGGCAAAGGGCGGGAGCACGTCGACCACCGCGCCGGCGGGCAGCCGCGCGGCCCGGTCGCGGGCCTGCGCGCCGTCGACGAGGAACGAGCAGGCGGTGAGCACACGCTCCAGCCGCTCGCCGTGGTGGGCGACGATCTGCCCGACCAGCTCGTCGAGGCTGCCCGCCTCGCGGGCCTCGGTCTCGACGCCGGCGGCCGCGCGGGCTCCGGCGAAGTAGCGGACGGTGACGCGCGCCTGGTCGTCCACGTCAGCCGCCGATCGCGGACATGGGGCGGGTGGGCTGCAGGAAGCTGGGGTCGTCGATGCCGTGGCCGGGCAGCTTGCCCAGGGTGGCGATCCGCCACCGGTCGGCGAGCTCGGTGTCGGTGGCGCCGTCGCGCATCGCGGTGCGCAGGTCGGACTCCTCGCGGGCGAACAGGCAGTTGCGGATCTGCCCGTCGGCGGTGAGCCGGGTGCGGTCGCAGGCGCCGCAGAACGAGCGGGTCACCGAGGCGATCACCCCGACGGTGGCCGGGCCGCCGTCGACCAGCCACCGCTCGGCCGGCGCGGAGCCGCGTTCCTCGCTGTCGGGTGTGAGGGTGTGCGCCGCCGAGAGCCGTTCCAGGATGTCCTCGGCGGTGACCATCCGCCCGCGGGTCCAGGCGTGGTGGGCGTCCAGCGGCATCTGCTCGATGAACCGCAGCTGGTAGCCCTGCTCCAGGCAGTAGTCCAGCAGCGGAACGGCGTCGACGTCGTTGATCCCGTGCAGCAGCACGGCGTTGACCTTGACCGGGGTCAGCCCGGCGTCGCGCGCGGCGGCCAGCCCGGCCAGCACGTCGTCGAGGCGGTCGCGGTGGGTCAGCTGCTTGAACCGGTCGCGGTCGATGGTGTCGAGGCTGACGTTGATCCGGTCCAGCCCCGCCGCGGCCAGCGCCGGCGCGGTCCGGGACAGCCCGATGGCGTTGGTGGTGAGGCTGACCTCGGGGCGGGGGTGCAGCGCGGTCACCGCGTCGACGATGCCCACCAGGCCCGGGCGCAGCAGCGGCTCACCGCCGGTGAAGCGCACCTCGCGGATGCCGAGCTGCTCCACCCCGATGCGCACCAGCCGGACGATCTCCTCGTCGGTGAGCACCTCCACCTTGGGCAGCCAGTCCAGCCCCTCGGGCGGCATGCAGTAGGTGCAGCGCAGGTTGCACCGGTCGGTGAGCGAGACCCGCAGATCCGTGGCGGTGCGGCCGTACCGGTCGACCAGACCGCCGGAGCCCGCGGGCACCGCGCCCACGGCGGGGCGCACCGCGGGGTCGGGGAGCGAGGCGCTGGTCATGGCCCGAATGTAGCCGCGACCGGTGATGCGTGCGGAGCAGGAAATGCGCGGCCGGCGGCGGGGCCGTGTTGCTAGCCTGCCCCTCGCCACCCGAGAGACCGGCGGAGGACGTCCCGCACTCGCCCGTGGCCAGGAAGCGCGAGAGAACAGTGTCGGTCAGCACCGTCTTCAGCCCCTACCGTCGCCTCTTCGCCGTCCCCGGGTCGGTGGCCTTCTCCCTGGCCGGGTGGGTGGGGCGGCTGCCCGCCCCCATGCTCGGCCTGGGGGCGGTGCTCCTGGTCTCGCGGGAGACGGGCAGCTACGGCCTCGCCGGGGCCGTCTCCGGCGCCCTCGCCCTCAGCTACGGCATCGCCGGCCCCCAGTGGGCGCGGGCCATGGACCGCCGCGGCCAGAGCCCGGTGCTGCGCCTGGCAATGGCCTGCTTCGCCCTCTCCGGCGTCGGGTTCGTCGCGGCGGTGGTCGCGGGCGGGCCCCGCTGGAGCTGGTTCCTGCTCGCGGCGGCGGTGGGGGGCAGCAGCCCCAACGTGGGTTCGCTGGTGCGCGCCCGGTGGGCCGCGGTGCTCGACCCCGCGGGCCGGCAGACGGCGTTCGCCTTCGAGGCCGTCGCCGACGAGGTGGTCTTCGTCGTCGGGCCGCCGCTGGTGACTCTCCTGGCCACCCTCGTCGCCCCGCCCGTCGGGTTCCTCACCGGCGTCGTCCTGGGCACCGTCGGAGGCCTCTGGCTGGCCGCCCTGCGCGACACCGACCCACCGGCGCACCCCGTCGCCGGTCCGTCCCCGGTCCGGTGGTGGGCCGTGCTGACGCCCACGCTGCTGGTCGTCGTCGTCACCTACCTCGCGGTGGGCACGGTGTTCGGCGCCATCGACGTGGTGGTCGTGGGCTTCGCCGAGGCCGAGGGGGCGCCTGCGCTGTCCGGGGTGGCCCTGGCCGTCTTCGCCGCGGGCAGCCTGCTGGCCGGGCTGGTCTACGGGCTGGCCCGACTGCCCGGCACGCTGTCCACCCGGTTCGTGGCGACGGCCGTCGCCTTCGCCCTCGCCGCGCAGCTGTTGTGGGGGGTCGGCTCGCTGACCGTGCTGATCGGTGGCGGCTTCCTGGCGGGGCTGACCATCGCCCCGGTGCTCGTGTCGGGCACCTCGCTCGTGGAGTCCCGGGTCGTCCCCGGCATGCTCACCGAGTCGCTGGCGTGGACGATCTCCGGTCTCACCCTGGGCGTGACCGTGGGCTCGGCGCTCGCAGGTGCCGCGGTGGACGCCTGGGGCGCCGAGGCCGCGTTCGCCGTGCCGGCGGTCGCCGCCGCCCTCGCGGGTCTGCTCGCGCTGGGCGGGGTGGCGCTGGTCGGGGACCGCCCGGCCCCCGCGGAGCTGGTTGAGGATCGCATCACCGGGTAGGCGGGGTCGGGGCCGATCGCGCACGACCGACCGTGCGGCTCGCGGCCTTTCCCGAACCGGAAGGATCAGCCTGTGGCCACCGTGCCCACCCTCGCACTCAACAACGGCGTCCAGATCCCGCAGCTGGGGTTCGGCGTCTACCAGGTGCCGCCCGAGCAGACCGCCGACACCGTGGCGACCGCGCTCGAGGTCGGCTACCGGCACATCGACACCGCCGAGATGTACGGCAACGAGAAGGGGGTCGGCGAGGCCGTCGCCCGCTCCGGCATCGACCGCGGCGAGATCTTCGTGACGAGCAAGCTGAACAACGGCTTCCACCGCCGCGACGACGCGCTGCGCGCCTTCGACCGGACGCTGGCCGACCTCGGCTTCGAGTACCTCGACCTGTTCCTCATCCACTGGCCGCTGCCGGGCATCGACGTCGACTACATCGAGACCTGGAAGGCGCTGGAGGAGATCTACCGCGACGGCCGCTGCCGCGCCATCGGCGTCTCCAACTTCCAGGAGCACCACCTGCGCCGGCTGTTCTCGGACACCGAGATCACCCCGGCCGTGAACCAGATCGAGGTGCACCCCTACCTGGCGCAGGACGCGCTGCGCGCCTTCGACGCCGAGCACGAGATCGTCACCGAGGCCTGGTCGCCGATCGCGCAGGGCAAGGTGCTCGGCGACCCCGGCATCACCGCGATCGCCGAGCGGCTCGGCCGCACCCCGGCCCAGGTCGTCCTGCGGTGGCACATCCAGCGCGGCGACGTCGTCTTCCCGAAGTCGTCCTCCCGTGAGCGCATGGCGGAGAACTTCGCGCTGTTCGACTTCGAGCTCAGCCGCGAGGACATGTCCGCGCTGACCGGCCTGGACCGCGGCGAGCGCACCGGCCCCGACCCGGACACGTTCAACTACATCCCCGGCTGACCCGACCGTCCTGGCTCACCGTTCGGGGTCCTGGCTCAGCACCGACCGTGAGCCAGGACCCCGAATGATCAGGTCACCTGATCATCAAGGGCAGCCTCAGCCGGTGGCAGCGCGCGCGAGGGCGGCGCGGACGACGGCTAGCACGGTCGCGTCGTCCACGCCGTCCTCGCGTGCCGTCCGGGCCAGCGCATCGGCAGCGCTGCGGATCCGCTCCTGGACGCGCGGCGGGGGCGCCGCGCCGGTGACGACCGTGCCGGTGCGCCGCCGGCTGGCGACCAGGCCGGCCGCCTCCAGCTCCGAGTAGGCCCGGGCGACCGTGCCGACGGCCACGCCCAGGTCGGCGGCGAGGGCACGCATCGTCGGCAACCGGCTGCCGGAGGGGAGCAGGCCGCCGTGCACCGCCGCGGCGACCTGGCTGCGGATCTGCTCGTAGGGCGGGACCGGGCTGCCGACGTCGACGGTGAGGGCCGGTGGTGGGGAGCTCATGCCGCGGCCGGCACGCGGTCCGCCGGCACCGCGGGGGCGCGCCAGCAGGCGACGGCCACGCCGCCGAGCATCGCCGCGACGCCCGCGAGCGCGATCACGGGGCTCGCGCCGTCCCACGGACCCGCGCCGGTGGAGCCGGTGCCCAGCCCGTGCAGCGCCGTCCCGGCGACGAAGAGGAGCCCCCCGGCCACGACCAGCGGGACGCCGGCGGCGATGCGCAGCACCCGGTGCGCGGAGGCGCGGCGGAGGGCGTCCTCGATCCGCTCGTCCTCGGTGGCCACCGCCGGCCGGGCGGCGACGACCCAGAGGGCCACCGCGGCGGCGACCGCGACCGCGAGCAGGCCTGCCGCCGCAGGCCCGCCGTAGAAGAGGCCCGGGAAGGGGCTCGCGGCGGCCGAGGAGAAGGCGTCGGGTGAGTAGGTGACGCTGCGGCCGTCGGGCGCGGCGAGCAGGGCCCCACCGACGACCGTGAGCGCGGCGAGGGCGAAGGCGGCCGCGGTGGTGCGCAGCAGCCACCGCGGCGCCGCGTCGAGCGGGCCCCGGCGGACCAGCCGGGCCCGGCGCACGTCCCCGGCCGGCCGCGGCCAGGTCAGCTCGCCGAGCGCCAGGACGACGACGTGCACGACCCCGAACGCCACGGGCGTGAGCAGGACGGTGACGCCGAAGCCGCCCGGGGAGGTGTTGCCCACCTCGGCCGCCAGGAAGGCGAAGGCGGCAGCCGCCCCCAGGGCGTAGGCGGCCGCCGCGGTTCGGGTGGCATGCCGGCGCGCGGCGGCGACGGCGTGCTCGCGGCTGGGTGGCGACCGGCGCGCCAGGCCCGCGCCGACGACCACGGTGACGACCGCCGTGAGCAGCAGGAGGAACGAAAGCCCTGCCACGTCGACCTCCACACAGTCAATGACTCAAGGGATTGAGACAATGACGTGGCGGGGGCGGCCTGTCAAGCCGGTCGGCGGGCCCCTTGCGACATAAATACTGAGTATGCATACTCCGTATCCATGTCCATCCGACACGGCCTGCTCGCGCTCCTGGAGCGCGGCCCCAGTCACGGTTACCAGCTCCGCGCGGAGTTCGACGCGGCCACCGGCGCCACCTGGCCCTTGAACGTCGGGCAGGTCTACTCGACGCTCGACCGGCTCGAGCGCGACGGGCTGGTGGCCCAGGACGGGCCGCCGGACGCCGATGGCCGGATCGCCTACCGGATCACCGACGCCGGCCAGGCGGAGCTGCGCGGCTGGTTCGCCTCCCCGGTCAGCCCGAAGGGCGCCCCGCGCGACGAGCTGGCGATCAAGCTGGCGCTGGCGGTCACGACGCCGGGGGTCGACGTCCTGGACGTGGTGCAGACCCAGCGCACCGCCACCATGACCGGCCTGCAGGA
Organism: Blastococcus sp. SYSU DS1021; assembly: GCF_054050995.1. Taxonomy (NCBI): domain Bacteria; kingdom Bacillati; phylum Actinomycetota; class Actinomycetes; order Geodermatophilales; family Geodermatophilaceae; genus Blastococcus; species Blastococcus sp. SYSU DS1021. The sequence continues at coordinate 80,447 of NZ_JBJHAL010000020.1, forward strand.
GATCACCCGGCTGAAGACACGCGTCACCGGCGACGACGAGCTCGCGTGGTCCCTGGTGCTGGACTCCCTGGTCTTCCGCGCGGAGGCCGAGATCCGCTGGCTGGACCACTGCGAGGCCCGGGTCGCCCGCGCGGCGGCCGGACGGCGCGGCGCGGCGCCCACCTCACCGGCTCCGGCGACCGACGTCGTCCCGGCCGGGAAGCGGGGCCGGCGATGAACGAGGCGGTGCTGCGGCTGTCCGGGGTGACCCGCGACCACCGGCAGGGCGACGTCGTCGTCCAGGCGTTGCGCGGGGTGGATCTCGCCGTCCACCCGGGGGAGCTGGTCGCCGTCATGGGGCCGTCGGGCTCGGGCAAGTCGACCCTGCTGCACCTCGCCGGCGGGCTGGACAGCCCGACGTCGGGCGCGGTCGTCGTCGAGGGCCGCGACCTGGCCGGTCTGTCGGCGGCACAGCTGGCCGCCGTCCGGCGCCGCAGCGTCGGCTACGTCTTCCAGGACCTCAACCTCCTGCCGTCCCTGTCGGCCGTCGAGAACGTCGCGTTGCCGCTGGAGCTGGACGGCGTCCGGGGCGGGGTGGCGCGGCGCGCGGCCCGGGAGGCGCTGGACGAGGTGGGGGTGGGCGCGCTGGCCGGGCGCTTCCCCGACGAGATGTCCGGCGGGCAGCAGCAGCGGGTGGCCATCGCCCGAGCGCTCGTCGGCCCGCGCCGACTGCTGCTCGCCGACGAGCCCACCGGCGCCCTGGACTCCACCACGGGCGAGGAGGTGCTGCGGGTGCTGCGCGCCCGGTGCGAGGCCGGCGCCGCCGGCGTGCTGGTGACCCACGAGGCCCGGCACGCCGCCTGGGCCGACCGGGTGGTCTTCCTGCGTGACGGCGTCGTCGTCGACCAGAGCGGGCCGGCCGCCGCGGCGGAGTCGCTTCTGCCCGCCGGCGGCGTCGGGTGAGCGCCTGGCTGACCCGCTGGCGGATGGCGCTGCGCATCGCCCGCCGCGACGCGCTCCGCCACCGCGGCCGCACCGCGCTGGTGCTGGTGATGGTCGGGTTGCCCGTCCTCGTCGTCGTCGGCGCCGACACGCTGCTGCGCACCTGGCAGCTCGACCCCGTCGAGTCGCTGCCCGCGACGCTGGGCGCGGCGGACGCGCGCATCGAGGGGATCGCCCGGAGCCCCATCGAGGCCGACCCGCTCACCGGCGACCCGCTGGTCTACGAGCCGGACGAGGAGCTGTCACCGTGGTCCGCCGCAGAGGTCCGTGGCCTGCTGCCGGACGGCGCGGAGGTCGTCGAGCGCACCGTCGGACGGCTCGCCTACCGGACCGGGGTGGGCTACGCCGACGTGACCGCCTACGCCGACGACCTCGGCCTGCCGATCCGGAACGGCGCCGTCGAGGTGGTGGAGGGGCGGGTGCCGGCCACGACCGAGGAGGTCGCGGTGAGCGGCGGGGTGGCCGAGCGCGCCCGCGTCGCGCTCGGGGACACCCTCGAGGTGACTCAGGAGGACGTCCCACTGACGGTCGTCGGGATCGTCGCGCCGGGTGCCGGTGAGCGGGACGACCTCGTCGTGGTGGCACCGGGCTCGGCCGACCTGCTGCGCTCGCGCAGCAGCGAGTTCTACGTCTCGGTGCCCGGCGAGCTGGACTGGCCGACCGTGCGGGAACTCAACGCCGAGGGCCTCGCCGTCGTCTCGCGGGCGGTGGTGGCCGACCCGCCGCCCGCGGAGGAGTACCGCTCGACGAGCGGCGCGAACGCCGCCGAGATGGCCGTGCTGGCGCTCATCGTGGTCGGCATCCTGCTCGAGGTCGTGCTGCTGGCCGGGCCCGCGTTCGCGGTGGGGCTCCGGCGGCAGCGGCGGGATCTCGCCCTGCTGGCCGCGGCCGGTGGGAGCCCCGCGGACCTGCGGCGGACCGTGCTGGCGTCGGGCGTGGTGCTCGGCGGCGGGGCGGCGGTCGGCGGGGCGCTGCTGGGCATGGGCCTGGCGTGGCTGGCGCTCCCGCTCGTGGGCGGTTGGGCCGACGTGCGGTTCGGTCCGTTCGACGTCGCCCCTCTCGACGTCCTGGCCGTCGTCGTCACCGGCCTGCTGGCGGGCCTCGCCGCCTCGGCCGTCCCGGCCCGGCAGGCGGCCCGCACCGACGTCGTGCCGGCGCTCGGCGGCCGCCGGGGGCAGGTGCGCACCTCCTGGCGGCTGCCGGTCGCCGGGCTGGCCGCGGTCGGGATCGGCGCGGTGCTCACCGTGCTCGGCGCGCGGGGGAGCGAGTTCGCCGTCGCGGGCGGCGCGGCGCTGCTCGTCCTCGGCACCGTCGCCGCGACGCCGTGGCTGGTCGGGCTGCTGGCCCCGCTGGCGCGCCGGCTGCCGACAGCGGGGCTGATCGCCGTCCGGGACGCCGCCCGCAACCGGACCCGCACCGCGTCGGCCGTCGCCGCCGTCATGGCCACCGTCGCCGTGGTGACGACGATGGCGATCGGCAGCCAGAGCGACAGCGCCCAGGCTCGTCGCGACTACGTACCGCAGGCGCCGATGGGAGCGGCGACGGTCTTCGTGCACCAGGCCGGGGCGGCCGGCTGGTCCGCCGTCGAGCAGGCCGCGGCCGAGCACCTGCCCGGACGGCCCGTCGGCCGCCTCTCCACGGTCGCGGCGACCCCGGAGGACCCGCGCTCCCTGGGCACCGTCCGCGCCGGCTGCACGGCGGAGCTACCGGAGTGCAGCTGGTTCCCGGACGACATCGGCTGGTTCCAGCCCATCTTCGGCGGTGAGGTGATCGTGGCCGACGTCGCCACCGCGACCGCGGCGAGCGCTGCCCCGTGGCGGGACGAGGTCGGTGCCGCGCTGCGGGCGGGGCGTGCGGTCGTCTTCGGCTCGGGTGCCGTCGACGCCGCCGGGCAGGTGACGCTCGCCGGTTCCACGTGGAACGGCACCCGGGAGGTGGAGCTCGGCCGCGTGTCGCTGCCCGCGACCGAGATCGAGGTGTCCGCAACCGACGAGCTCCGCGCCCCTGCCCTGGTGGTCGTGCCCCCGGCGCTGGCCGACCGGCTGCCCGTACCGCTCGCCACGACGTCGCTGGTGATCGGCGGCCCGGAGGCGCCGGTCACCGTGGCCGAGGAACGGGCGTTCACGGAGGCGGTGAACGCCCTGGGGGTCCAGGCGTCGGTGTACGTGGAACGGGGGTGGAGCGACTACCTGGCGATCGCCCGGCTGCTGCTGTTCGCGGTGGGCGGGCTGCTGGTGCTCGTGGCGACGCTGACCGCGACCGGGCTCGCGCTGGCCGATGCCCGTCCCGATCTCGCCACGCTCGCGGCGATCGGTGCGGCGCCCCGCACCCGCCGGTTCATCGCGATGGGGTCGGCGGCGGTCATCGGTGTCGGCGGGGCGCTGCTGGGCCTGCTGGTGGGCGCCGGGCCGGGCATCGCCGTCGCGTACCCGCTCACCAGCACCGACTACGGGACGGGCGCGCGGCCGCTGATCGACGTCCCCTGGTTGCTGCTCGCCGGCGTGGCCGTGGCGGTGCCGCTGCTCGCCGTCGCCGTCACCGGCCTCGTCGTCCGCTCCCGGCTGCCGATGGCCCGCCGGGTGACGTGACCCGCGCCGACCGACGTCCTGGCTCACCTGGTGGGGTCCTGGCTCACCGTCGACGCTGAGCCAGGACCCCTGACGATCAGGTCACCTGATCATCAATCGGTCGTGACGAAGTCGATCAGCTCCTCGACCCGGCCGATGAGCGTCGGCTCCAGGTCGGTCCAGACCTTCACCCGGGCCAGGATCCGCTGCGCCCACACGTAGCCGGTGTCGTCCTCCCAGCCCAGCCGCTTGCAGACACCGGTCTTCCAGTCCTCGCCCTTGGGCACGGTCGGCCAGGCCTTGATGCCGACGACGGACGGCTTGACCGCCTGCCAGATGTCGATGAACGGGTGCCCGACCACGAGCGCGTGGTCCCCGGTGATCTGGGCGGCGATCCGCGACTCCTTGGAGCCGGTCACCAGGTGGTCCACGAGCACGCCGAGCCGCCGTCCCGACGACGGCCGGAAGTCGCGCACGATCCCGGGCAGGTCGTCCACGCCGTGCAGCGGCTCGACGACGACGCCCTCGATGCGCAGGTCGTGGCCCCAGACCTTCTCCACCAGCTCGGCGTCGTGCTTGCCCTCGACGTAGATGCGCCCCTCGCGGGCCACCCGCGCCCGCGCGCCGACCACGTAGGTCGAGCCCGACGCGCTCCGCTGCGGGCCCGAGGGTGCGTTCTGCTTCGGGCGCACCAGCACCACCGGCCGGCCGTCGACCCAGAAGCCGGGCCCCAGCGGGTAGGCGCGGACCTTCCCGAACCGGTCCTCGAGGTGGACGACGTCCTTCTCGCAGCGCACCACGGCGCCGACGAACCCGCTGCTGGGGTCCTCGACGACGACGTCCTTGAGCGCCTCGACCTGGGGGCTGGGCTTTTTGACGGTACGCGGGTGGACCAGGTTGTCGTACGGCGAACGGGGAGGCACGCCGACGACGCTAGGCATGCTGTCGGCACGGTCGTGGGCGACGCGCCGACCCGCGTGCCGGACCGATCCCGGACGACACGCCCGGGCAGGTCCAAAACACGCAGAGTGAGCGTGGCTGCGGCAGTTGCCGGGCGCAACGGGCGATCCGGTGGTGCGCCACGGATACGCGCGTGACCTGCGCCGATGGCCGTCCCGGAGCCCGTGGAGCGCTCCGGGACCGTGACGGGCGGAGCGCTCCGGGCCGGGTCGATCCGCCGTCGGTCTCGATCGGTTCGTTTCGCTGCGACCGTGCCGGTCACCCATCGGAGGGACGAACATCCCCGAGCTCAGATAGGAGCGACAACGACGATGATCGGCACCGAGACCATCAGCCGAGTGATCGGCCAGGACGTCTACGACGAGACCGGCAGCAAGATCGGGTCGGCCTCCGAGGTCTACCTGGACGACGAGACCGGCCAGCCCGAGTGGGTCACCGTGAAGACCGGCATGTTCGGGACGAAGGAGTCCTTCGTCCCCATCCGTGACGCCGACCTGACCGACGACGGTCTCCGCGTACCGGTGAGCAAGGACCGCGTCAAGGACGCGCCCAAGATCGACACCGACGGTCACCTCTCCCCGCAGGAGGAGGAGGAGCTCTACCGGTACTACGGCATGGGCACGGGCACGACCGGGACGACCGGCCGCACCGACACCATGACCGAGACCACGGGCGTGGCGGGGACCACCGGCACGGCCGACACGGACCGCACCGACACCCGGGGCGCTGTCGGCCGCGACACCTCCGGCCCGACCACGGACGACGCCATGACCCGCTCGGAGGAGCGGCTGGACGTCGGCACCCGCCGCGAGGAGACCGGTCGCGCCCGCCTGCGCAAGTACGTGGTGAGCGAGAACGTGACCGAGACCGTCCCCGTGTCCCACGAGGAGGTCCGGGTCGAGCGCGAGCCGATCACCGACGCCAACGCCGGCAAGGCGATGGACGGGCCGGCCATCAGCGAGGAGGAGCACGAGGTCACCCTCCACGCCGAGAAGCCCGTCGTCGCCAAGGAGGCGGTCCCGGTCGAGCGCGTCCGGATGGACAAGGAGACCGTCACCGACCAGGAGACGGTCAGCGCCGACGTGCGCAAGGAGCAGGTCGAGGTCGACGGCGCGGACGACGCCCGTCGGCGGTGAGCCCACCCCGGCCGAGGGCCGGGGCACCTGACGAACGGCGGCCGGCCGGGGAGATCTCTCCTCGGCCGGCCGCCGTCAGCATGTCCGGGCACGGGCCCCTTGCGCGCCCGTTCTGAACCGTGGTTCACTCCTTCCTGTCCGCGACTGAACCGCGGTTCACTTCTTTATCGGGAGGGCGCCGTGCCGTACCGCGCCACCGAGCTCACCCGGCGCACCGCCGAGCGCAGGCGCGAGACCCTCCTCGCTGCGGCCCGGCACCTGGTCGCCGGGCACGGGTTCGCCGCCGCGACCGTGGCCGCGATCGCCCGGGAGGCCGGCGTCAGCGTGGGTTCGGTCTACTCGCACTTCGACAGCCGCGAGTACCTGCTCGCCGAGGTGTTCCGCAGCGCGGCCGCCCACGAGCTCGCCGCCGTCCGCACCGCCGTCGCCGACGCCGGGCCCCGGCCCGCGGACCGGCTGGACGCGCTGGTGCGCACGTTCGCCGGGCGGGCGCTGCAGGGGCGGCGCATGGCCTGGGCCCTGCTCTTCGAGCCGGTCACGTCCGGGGTCGACGCCGAGCGCCTGGTCTTCCGCCGCTCCTACACCGAACTGGGCGAGCAGATCGTCCACGACGGCATCGCCGAGGGCGTCTTCGTCGAGCAGGACGTGGTCCTCGCCGCGTCGGCCGTGATGGGGGCCATCTCCGAGGCGCTCGTCGACCGGCTCCGCCCCCTCGGCCCGGCGACGACCACCCCCACCACCGACCACGACGTGATCACCGGGATCCGGAGCTTCTGCTTCCGGGCCCTGGGTGCGGAGGAGCTCCAGTGACCAGCACGCACGAGGTGTTCAACCAGGCGCCACCGCGGGTGGACATCGACGAGTACCGGACGAACGCGGTGCTGACCGAGGCGGTCAAGCGCTACGACGCGCAGTGGGCGGACGAGGCGCTCGGCGAGGTCGGCGTGCTGGTGGGGCGGGCGGACTTCCAGCGCGACGCCGAGCTGGCCAACACCCATCCCCCCGTCTTCGCCGGCCACGACCGGTGGGGCCACCGGGTCGACGCGGTGGAGTTCCACCCCGCCTACCACCGGATCATCGGCGCGGCGGTCGAGCACGGGGCGCACACCAGCTGCTGGTCCGCCCCGAGGCCGGGTGCGCACGTCGCCCGCGCGGCCACCTTCATGCTCTTCGCCCAGGTGGAGGCGGGCCACTCCTGCCCGGTGAGCATGACCCACGCCGTCGTGCCCTCCCTCCGGCACTCGCCCGAGCTCGCCGCGGAGTGGCTGCCCCGGGTGTACTCGCGCGACTACGACCCCGAGCTGCGCGACCCGGCCACCAAGCCCTCGGCGATCTTCGGCATGGCGATGACCGAGAAGCAGGGCGGCTCCGACGTGCGGGCCAACACCACCCGCGCCGTCGACGCCGGTGACGGCACCTGGCGGCTCACCGGGCACAAGTGGTTCTGCTCGGCGCCGCAGTCCGATGCGTTCCTCGTCCTCGCCCAGACCGGCAGCGGGCTGTCCTGCTTCCTCGTCCCCCGGGTGCTGCCCGGCGGCGAGCGCAACGTGTTCCGCATCCAGCGGCTCAAGGACAAGCTGGGGAACAAGTCCAACGCCTCCTCCGAGATTGAGCTGGACGGGACCGTCGGGTGGCTCCTCGGGGAGGAGGGGCGCGGCGTGCGCACCATCATCGAGATGGTCGGCCAGACCCGCCTGGACTGCGTCCTGGGCAGCGCCGCCGGCATGCGGCAGGCCGTCGCGGAGGCGGCCTGGCACGCCCGGCACCGCAGCGCGTTCGGTGCCACGCTGGTCGACCAGCCGGCGATGACCGCAGTCCTCGCCGACCTGCAGCTGGAGGCCGAGGCCGCCACCTGGACGGCACTGCGGCTGGCCGCCGCCTACGACAGCGAGGACGAGGAGTCGGTCGCCTTCCGCCGGCTGGCCACCGCGGTGGCCAAGTACTGGGTCTGCAAGCGCGGGCCGAACCACGCCTACGAGGCGATGGAGTGCCTGGGCGGCAACGGCTACACCGAGAGCTTCCCGCTGGCCCGCCGCTACCGGGAGCAGCCGGTGATGGCGATCTGGGAGGGCTCGGGCAACGTCATCGCCCTCGACGTGCTGCGAGCCATGGCGCGCGAGCCCCGGTCGGTCGAGGCCGTCGACCGGGAGATCTCCTCCGCGCTCGGGCAGCACCGGGAATTCGACGCGCACGTCGCGACCACCCGGCGGCTCCTCGCCCGGGCGCAGGCGGACCCCGCGGCCGCGCCCGGCCTCGCGCGGCGGGTGGTGGAGTCGCTCGCGCTGGCCCTGCAGGGCGCCGTCGTGATCCGCGAGGCGCCCGGCGCCGTCGCCGACGCCTTCGTCGCCGCGCGGCTGGGTGAGGAGCGCGCCCTCGAGTACGGCGCCCTGGACCCCTCGCTGGACCTCGCCGCCATCGTCGCCCGTGCCTGATCCGGCAGTGGACGCGACGGCGCCGGTGACCCGGGCCGCCGATCCCCCGCTGTCACCGGCCATCGCCGAACGCGTGCTCGCGGACCAGCCGTTCAGCCGGCTCCTCGGTGCGCGGCTCACCGGCTTCGGCGACGGCGCGGCCGTCCTCGAGCTGTCGGTGCGCCCGGAGCTGACCCAGCAGAACGGCCACGTGCACGGCGGTGTGCTGGCCTACGCAGCCGACAACGCGGTCACCTTCGCCGGTGGCTCGGTGCTCGGACCGGCCGTGCTGACCGGGAGCCTCACCCTCGACTACCTGGCGCCGGCACGGGGCCGCACCCTCCGGGCGCGCGCGTCCGTGGTCCACACGACCGGACGGAGGGCCGTGTGCCACTGCGAGGTCCTGTCCGTGGACGACGCCGGTGCCACGACCCCGGTCGCCATCGCCCAGGGCACCGTCGTCGCCGTGCGGCCGGCGCCTCCCCGACCCGGCGGCGCGGCCGACCGCGCCGCCACTCCCTGACCCGACCCGGAGGACCCATCCATGCACCTGACCGCCGTGCTCGAGCGTGCCGCCCGCCTCGTGCCCACCAAGGAGGCCCTGGTCACCGACGACGGGGCGATCACCTACGCCGAGCTGCTGGACCGGGCCCGCCGGGCGGCCCGGGTGCTCATCGACGCCGGCGTCCGGCCCGGCGACCGGGTCGCGGTGATGACGTACAACACCCCGGGCTTCGTCATCGGTGCCTTCGGCACCTGGTTCGCCGGCGGGGTGCTGGTGCCGGTGAACCACAAGCTCGCCGTCCCCGAGGTCAGGTACGCCGTCGAGCACAGCGGCGCGACCGTGGGCGTCGTCGCCGGCGCCCTCGCCGGCACGGCGACCGAGGCCAGTCCGGGCACGACCTGGCTGACCACGGAGACCGGCGCCGGGGGGCTACCCCACCTCGACACGCTGGTCGACGCGGCGCCCCCTGTGGCCGGCCCGGCCGTGGACGACGACGCCTCCCCGGCCGAGATCCTCTACACGTCCGGCACGACGAGCTCTCCCAAGGGCTGCGTGCACACCCACCGCACCATCTCGGCGGTCGCGCCGCTGATCGTCAGCACCCTGGGGTTCACCCGGGACGAGCGGTTCCTGCTCGCGATGCCCATCTGGCACGCCGCCCCGCTGAACGACTGGCTGCTGACCATGGTGTTCCTCGGGGCCACCACGGTCCTGCAGCGCGAGTACGACCCCGCCGGTTTCCTGCGGGCGGTCGAGCGGCACCGCGTCACCGCGTTCTTCGGAGCGCCGATCGCCTACCTGGCACCGGTGCAGCTGGCGCGTGCGGGGCGGCTGTCGCTGGCCGACGCCGACCTGTCGAGCGTGGACAAGTGGCTCTACGGCGGCGCCCCGCTGGGCGAGCAGGTGGCCCGGGCGCTGGTCGACGCCTACGGCACCGACCGCTTCTTCCAGGTGTACGGGATGAGCGAGATGGGCCCGGTCGGCACGGCGCTGTACCCGGCCGAGCAGCTGGCGAAGGCCGGATCGATCGGCCGGGGTGGCATGCCCGGTGTCGATCTGCGCGTGGTCGCCGCCGACGGCACGGACGTCGGCCCGGGCGGCGTGGGCGAGATCTGGCTGCGCGCCGACACCCGCATGGCCGGCTACCACGGCAACGAGCAGGCCACGGCCGACGTGTTCGTCGGCCCCTGGTTCCGCACCGGCGACGTCGCCCGGGTGGACGAGGACGGCTACCTCTTCATCGTCGACCGGCTCAAGGACGTGATCATCGTCGGCGGGGAGAACGTGCACTCGCAGGAGGTCGAGGAGGTCCTGCGCGGTCACGACCGGATCGCCGACGTCGCCGTCGTCGGCCGGCCGCACGAGGAGTGGGGCGAGACCGTCGTGGCCGTCTGCGTGAGCGCGGACGGCGAGGAGATCACCCTGGACGAGGTGCGGGACTTCCTCGGGGACAAGCTCGCGCGGTACAAGCTCCCGCGCGAGGTGGTGACCGTCGACGTGCTGCCGCGCAACCCGTCGGGCAAGCTCACCAAGCAGGTCATCCGCGACGGTCTGGCCGAGCGGGCGCCGGCAGCCACCTGAGCCGGTGGACCGCCGGGCGCGGCCCGGC
>NZ_JBJHAL010000021.1:0-90502 GCF_054050995.1 Blastococcus sp. SYSU DS1021
GCGCGTAAGAGACTTGAGAAGAGCTGTCCCTAGTACGAGAGGACCGGGACGGACGAACCTCTGGTGTGCCAGTTGTACCGCCAGGTGCACTGCTGGTTAGCTACGTTCGGCAGGGATAACCGCTGAAAGCATCTAAGCGGGAAGCTCGCTTCAAGATGAGGTCTCTCACCGGGTCAACCGGGTAAGGCCCCCGCCCAGACCAGCGGGTTGATAGGCCGGAAGTGGAAGCACCGCAAGGTGTGGAGCTGACCGGTACTAACAGGCCGAGGGCTTGACCACACACACCTCCACCACGAGGGGTCTGTGCCAGGGTCAACCAACGAAGACTTGTCTCGCGTCCACTGTGCGGTTCTGAACGCACGAACCAGCTTGGTTCGAAGTTCACAGAGTTACGGCGGCCATGGCGAGAGGGAAACGCCCGGCAACATTCCGAACCCGGAAGCTAAGCCTCTCAGCGCCGATGGTACTGCCCTGGAGACGGGGTGGGAGAGTAGGACGCCGCCGGACAACCATTCCCGAAGGGGCCCCAGCATTCGTGCTGGGGCCCCTTCGTCGTTCCCCCAGCCCGGTCGGCATCGCACGGCCCCCGCTCACGGGCGGTCGGCGGAGCGGCGCGTCGGACACGGAGCGGGGCGGCTGCGTGAGGCGGTCCGGTGCCGATGGAGGCGCCTCGTGCGCATGCGTCGGCGCGGTCGTCGGATGCGGCACGCACTCCCGGGCGGCGGTCCGGCGCGCGACACCGCGACGGGCGGATCACCACGCTGGGGAAATGGGAGCGGCCCCCGAACCGTCACATGACGGAACGGGGGCCGCGGTGCAGGCGGAGGGGCCCGGAGCTACGGCACCACCCGCCGGATGCCGGGGAAGGAGACGAGCGCCGCCACCGCCGCGAGGGCCAGGGGCAGGGCGACCGTCAGCGTCACCGTCGACTGGTCGGTGAACCACACCCCGATGCTCCCCCAGGCGTCGAGCCAGGTGATCAGCACGGTGAGGCCACCCAGCACCACGATGGAGCCGAGGATCAGTCCCCAGGTGCCCATCTGGCCCCAGCGCTGGTGCACCACACCCATGCCGACGCCGACGAACATGAAGGCGAGCAGCGGGGCCCCCGAGGCGAACACCTGGAGCACCGGGTTGCCGACCTCGAAGACGCCTGGGGCCCAGAAGTCCATCCCGGCGCCCCAGCCGTTCGTGGCGTTCTCGATGCTCACCAGCGCGGAGAGCGCGATTCCGTAGGCGACGGCCTGCACCAGCGCGACGAGCGCGGTCCCGAGGTAGAAGGCGCGGCGGCTGAGGCTGATCCCCATGGCGAAGGGCAGCACCTGCGTCACCGCCTGCACGTAGACGACCAGCACGGTGATGTAGAAGGCCAGGATGCCGCCGGTGAAGCCGCTCTCCTCGCTGGCCGGGGTGAGGTGCCAGACGGCGAGGTTGATGGCGAAGCTGATCGACACGACCAGCCAGGGGATGCCGAGAGCCACCAGCGGGTGGACCAGGTGCAGGCGAGCGGCCTGCAGCACGCGGGTCATCGGGAGACCTCCTCGAGGTGGACCGGTGCGGTCGGGCCGCCGGCCGCGGTGTGCAGGCTCATGGCGACGACGAGCTGCTGGAGGCTGGTGGCCTCCCAGGACAAGCCGGCCGCCGTCGCGTCGTCGCCGTCGGCGCCGTCGCGCAGCCGCACGACGGCCCGGCTGGTGCTGCCGAGGGACTCGGTGTGCAGCAGCTCGTGCCGGCCGCTGAACGCGGCGACCCGCTCCCGGGGTCCGGTGACCGTGAGCGCCGTGCCGCGCAGCGACTCCGCGTCGGCGTCGAGCAGCACCCTGCCCCGGTCGATCAGGATCACCCGCTCGAGCAGGGCGGCGATCTCCTCGATCAGGTGCGTGGAGAGGACGATCGTGCGCGGGTGCTCGGCGTAGTCAGCGAGCAGGCGGTCGTAGAACAGCTGACGCGCGACGGCGTCCAGTCCCAGGTAGGGCTCGTCGAACAGGGTGAGCGGCGCCCGGGAGGCCAGTCCGACGATGATGCCGACGGCGGAGTTCATGCCGCGCGAGAGCTTCTTGATCGGGCGCTTGGCGGGCAGGTCGAAGTCGCGCAGCAGCGAGGCGGCGAGGTCGGCGTCCCAGTCGGCGAAGACGAACGCCGCGGAGTCGAGCGCGTCCTTGACCCGGAAGTGGTCGGGGTAGCGCTGGCCCTCCTTGATGAAGCAGATCCGGCGCAGGACGTCGTCGTTCTCGAACGGCCGGGCCCCGAAGACCTCGATCCGCCCGCTGGTCGGGACGCGGTGGCCGGTCAGCAGTTGCATGAGGGTCGTCTTGCCGGCGCCGTTGCGGCCCAGCAGCCCGGTGATGGCGTCACGTTCCAGCACCGTCGACACGCCGCTGAGGGCGGTGTGCCCGGGAAAGCGCATCGTGACGTCGGAGACGGTGGCGACGGCGGTCATCGCGGGTCCTCCCAGCGATCGATCATGTCGGTGAGCTCGTGGGCGGGGATGCCGAGCTTCTGGGCCTCGGTCATCAGGGGGCGGACGTACTGGTCGGCGAACTCGCTGCGCCGACGCTTGAGGACCTGTTCGCGGGCGCCGGTGGCGACGAACATCCCGACTCCTCGTCTCTTGTAGAGGACCCCGTCGGTGACCAGCTGGTTCAGGCCCTTGGCGGCGGTCGCGGGGTTGATGCGGTGGAAGGCGGCCAGTTCGTTGGAGGACGGCGCCTGGCTCTCCTCGGGCAGCGAGCCGTCGACGATCGCGTTCTCGATCTCGGCGGCCACCTGCCGGAAGATCGGGCCGGCGTCCTCGTTCACGACGCGGCCCCGGCGTCACCAGGGCCGGGATGGTCCCTGGGTCCATTACTCATGTAATGAACCATAGGACCACCGCCACGCGGGCACAAGTCCCCGCCGCGGGGCGCCGCCGGGCGGCTGCTTCCGACGCCGGGCCCGCGTCGGGGCCGAGGTGCGCGGGGCGGAGCCCGCTCGCCGCCGGTCACCCGGCGAGACGTCGTGCTGGACGGGGGTGAGGGGGCGGTCCGCTCAGAGGGCGGCGGCGAGGGCCGCCAGGTCCTCCGCGGTGGCGTCCAGGTGGGGGGAGACCCGCAGGACCGGCCCGGTCATCTCCCCCGGGGCCCGCTCCCTGCCGGCCGCGGTCAGCACGATGCCGTGCTCGGTGAGCAGCCGGGTGCGGGTGGCGACGACGTCGACACCGTCCGGGGGCCGCAGCGTGGTGATGGCCGTCGGCTCCTCCAGCGGCTCCACCACCCGCCAGCCGGCGACGCCGTCGAGCAGTTCCCGGGTGGCCCGGCCGAGCCCGGCCAGCCGGGCGCGGACGCGCTCGGGCCCCGCGGCGAGGTGCTCCCCGACGGCCACCACCAGGCCGATCCGGCCGGCCACGTGGGCCTCTCCCGACTCGAAGGCGCGCATCGGCGGGACCCCCTCCGGCTCGGCCAGCACCGGTACCAGCTCGGCGGCGATCGACGGGCCGACGATCAGCACGCCCACGCCACGGGGCCCGGCCAGCCACTTCCGCGAGGTCCCGTAGACGACCTCCGCGCCGAGGTCGACGTCGACGTGCCCCAGGGACTGCGCGGCGTCGAGCACCAGGGGGACGCCGGCCGCGCGGCACAGTGCCGCGATCTCGCGCGCCGGCTGCACGATCCCGCGGTGGCTGCCGATGTGGGTGAGATGCACGAACCGGGGCGGGTCGGTGGCCAGGAGCTGCTCCACGCCGTCGACGTCGGCCCGCCCGAGGCCGTCGACCGGCAGCGGCTCCGGGCGCAGGCCGGCGGCGCGCAGCTGGGCGACGTTCGGGGCGTACTCGCCGGGCAGGCAGGCGACCCGCGAGCCCGCGGGTAGCCGCCAGCCGCCGAGCAGGGTGACCAGCGCGGCCTGGGCGGACTCGACGAAGGCCACGTCGGCGGCGGCCATGCCGGCCAGGCCGCCGATGACCGAGCGCCCCTGCTGCAGCAGGTCGTCAGCGGTCGCCTCCGCGACGTAGCCGCCCAGCTCGGCCTCGTGCCGGGCGTGGTGTGCCGCGGCCTCCAGCGCCCGGTGGCTCTGCCGGCTGGACGCCGCGCTGTCGAGGTGCCGGCCCGCCGGCCGGGGACGCACCGTGCGCCAGTGCGCACCGAGGTCGTCGAACGGCAGGGGGGTGTGCGCGGCGGTCACCTGCAGCACGCTAGGCGTCGCTCAGCTCTCGAGCACACCCCGGGCCACGGAGACCCCCGAGTGCGCCGGGTCGCCGTCGAGCGGCTCCACCGAGACGTCGACGATCGGGAACTCCCCGAGGTCCAGCCCCGCCGGCAGCTCGAAGGTCTGCGCCCCGGGGCGCAGGACGCCCAGCGGCACCATGTCGACGATCCCGGGTTCGATCAGCCAGATCTCGTAGTAGCCGTCCTCGACTTCCGGCGCGTCGAGCTCGACCCGCATGGCCCGGGACCCGTCGGAGCGGAGGACGACCTCCGCCCGCCCGGCGGCCGGCTCGTCGCCGAGCGGTTCGAGGGCCACGGCGGTGATCGGCTCGACGCCGTCCCCACCGCGCAGCAGCGCGACCGCTCCGGCCCCCACGACGGCACCGGCGACCGCGGCGGCCACGGCGAGGAGCAGCGGCCGGCGGCGGCGGAAGGGCAGCACCTCGCCGCCGCGCGCCGGCGGCGCAGGTGCCACGGGCGGCGTCGCGGCCGTGGCCCCGGCGGCGCCGGTGGCCGCAGGCGCGGTGGCGGTCGGTGCGGCGGCGGCCGGGCGGGGCGTCGACGACACCCCGGTGGCCGCGGCGATCCCCGCCCACACGGAGGCCGGTGGCGCCACGGGAGGGCCGGGCTCGGCGAGCTCGGGGACGGCGACGGCGTCGACGGCCCGCTGCAGGCCGGCGACCTCGTCGCGGCACCGGGCGCACGCGGACAGGTGGGCGGCGTCGTCGGCCGGCAGCGGTTCGTGCAGCGCCGCGAGGGCGAGCTGCTCAGGCTGGCAGTGTGGCACCGTCCACCTCCAATCGTGTCCTCAGGCGTTCGAGCGTGCGGCGGATGTGGGATTTCACCGTGCCGAGCGGGATGCCGGTGCGCTCGGCGATCTGGGCGTGGGTGAGGTCGGCGAAGAAGGCGAGCTCGATGATGCCGCGCTGCGGTTGGCCCAGGCGATCGAGCTCCTCGAGCACCAGCAGCCGGTCGCTCACGACGCCGTCCACGGGCGGGGTCGTCCCGCCGGCCGGTGCGGCCTGCGCCTCCGACGCGGCGGCCTCGGCCTCGCGGCGCATCCTGTCCCGCCGGGCCCAGGCGTCGGCGATCTTGTGACGGCAGATGCCCACCAGCCAGGCGGGGAGGGGGCCCTGGTCGGGGCGGTAGCGCGCGCGGCCGGTCCAGGCGGAGATGAAGGTCTGCTGGGTGACGTCCTCGGCGTCGGGCCCGGGACCGAAGGCGCGCACCGCCATGCCGTGCAGCTGCCCCGCCCACCGCTCGTACGCCAGCGCGAGCGCCTGCTCGTCACCGGTGGCGAACCGGCGGCCCACCTCGGCGTCGTCCGGCTCCGCGGCGCCATCCGGCGGCGGTTCCGGAGGGGAGGTCACGGCCGGGACGCTACCGAGGTCGGCCCGCGTCCGGGCGAGCAGCCCGGTCACGGCGCACCGTCCACCACCGGTTCCGCGACCACGACGACGTTGTCGCGGTAGCTGCGGTACTCCGGGAGGAACGGGCCGCCGCAGGTGATGACCACCAGCCGGGCCGGCCCCTCGCGGGCGAAGATCGTGTCGAGCGGCAGCACCTGCTTCTGCACGAGCTCCCGGGAGACGACGCGCCAGCGGGTGGTCTGCCCGGCGGCGTCGGTGACGGTGAGCTCGTCGCCGGGCTCGGCGTCGCGGAGCGGGAAGAGGGCGCCGGGGCCCTGCTCGCGGTCGTCGACGTGGCCGGCGAGCACGGCGTTGCCGTCCGCACCGGGTGCCGGGCCGTGGCGGTACCAGCCCACCCGGTCGACGTCCTCGGGGAGTTCCATCTGCCCGTCCCCGGCGACGCCGACCGGATCGACCGGTGCGGTGACGCCGAGGCCCGGCAGCTCCAGCCGGAGCGGCGGGGGTGTGGCGGGGACGGCGGCCGGTGCCGCGTCGCGGACGGACACCGGGGGGAGCGAGGAGGCCCCGGACGGCGCCGGGGTGGCGGCGTCGGGGCGCTCCAGCACCCGCTCGACCGGCGGACCCGCCGCCGCGTCCGGCCGGGTCACGGCCCACGCGGTCGGCGCACCGACGGCGAGGGCCAGCCCGAGCACGGCGGTGGCGGCGGCGGGTCGCACGGTCAGCTCCTCGGAGTGACGGTGATCAGCGCGAGGACCGGGCGAGCCGCAGGGCGCCGGCGCCGGCCAGGGCGAGACCGGCCACGGCCGCGGCACCCACGGGCAGGGGGAGGCCCGAGTCGTCGGCCAGCCCGGCGGTGCCACCCGGGACGCCGCTGGGCGCGGAGTGCTGGGCGGAGACGCTCTGGACGGCGAGCTCGAAGCCGGCGTCCTCCGAGCCCCACGCGTAGACGACGGTCGAGGTGCCCTCGGCCAGCGTCAGGTCGGCGGGGCCGATGGCGACGGTGTCGGTGCCCGCGAGCACGACGTCGGCGTTGATCGTCCCGGCCGGGACGGTGAGGGTCTCCTCGTTCGGGTTGGTCAGCCCCTCGATCACCGGCTGGCCGCCGGCGCGGACGTCCACGGCGGGCGCCGCGGCGACGTGCCGGACGGTGACGCGGGCCTGACCGGCGGGCACGGAGCCCGTCTCGTTGACGAACGGGGTGAGCGCGGGCTCGCCGGCCTCGGTCAGGTGGGCCACCACGGTGGCGTTGGCGCCGGCCGGGACCTCCACGCCGTCGGCCGACAGGATCGGGTCGCCGGAGTCGTCGGCGGCGTCGGCCGGGTAGAGGGCGAGGTCGTAGCTGCCGCCGGGCAGCTCCAGCGGGTCGGTGAGGGTGCCCGGCTGGAAGTCGTCGATCAGCCGCTCGCCGTTGGCGTACACGTCCACCGGGGTGTCGGGGACGCCGTGCAGGACCGAGACCGTGGCGGTGTGGTTGTCGGCCATGGCCGGGGTGGCGACCAGGACGACGGCGCCGACGGCACCGAGGACGCCGGCGGAACGGCCGACTGTGCGGATGGTGCTCACGGGTGGCTCCTCATCTCGTAGGGGGTCGTGCTGCCTGGTCTTCCGCTGCGCTCCGGCCGCCGGATGCGGATCGCCTCCAACAATCTCGGACGCGATTCGGATCGATACCTCCCGAGGCGCTCCCCGGGCGGCGCGGGGAGGATGCCCCTGTGCCTGACCGAGACCGCGACGAGCAGGGCCGGGCCCGCAACGCGCGCCCGCGGGATGCGCTCGGGCGGCCGCTGCCGCACGGCGCCGTCGGGGAGGAGCGCGCCCCCGAGGGAGTGGTCCGGGCGCCGGAGGTGGCGCTCGCCGAGGCGCAGGAACTGCTGGACGCCGGGCGCCCGTTCCACGCCCACGAGGTGCTGGAGGATGCCTGGAAGTCCGCACCCGAGGACGAGCGCGAGCTGTGGCGAGGGCTGGCCCAGCTCGCCGTCGGCCTGACCCACGCCGCCCGCGGCAACGACCGGGGCGCGACCAGTCTGCTCGAGCGCGGGGCGGCGGCCCTCGGTCCGTACGCCGACCGCCGTCCGCACGGGGTGGACGTGGCCGGGCTCGCCGGGTGGGCGCGTGCGCTGGCCGCCGCGCCCGCCACCGGCCGCGACCCGGTGCGCAGCGCTCCCCGGCTCCGCGGTTGAGCGGACCGTCCGGCGGCGAGGCGGTCGGCCAGGTTTCGGGTACGGGCGGTGCCGGGCACCGCCGGGGGATGAGCGGGACGGCAGGCCGGCAGGACGGGCTCCGGGCGGCGGCGGTGATCGCCGCCGCCGTCGCGCAGGTGGCCGGCAGCCCCGTGGGCAGCGCGATCGCCGGCCGCAGCGTCGGCGCGGTCAGCGACGAGACCGGTTCGCTGATCACCCCGGCGGGCTACGCCTTCAGCATCTGGGGTGTCATCTTCGCCGGATCGCTGGCCTGGGCGGTGTACCAGGCGCTGCCGGCCCAGCGCGGCCGGGAGCTGCACCGGCGCACCGGCTGGCCGCTGGCCGCGGCGTTCGCGGGCAACACCGCGTGGGAGATCGCCTTCCCCCTGATCGGGGTGTCGGTGCCGCTGGTTCCGGTCGTGCTCCTGTTCTGCATCGTGGCGGCCGCCGCGGTCGCCTGGGCGCGGTTGCAGGACCTCCCGGTCGAGGGCCTGGGGCGGGTGCTGCCGGCCGCCGTCGCCGGGCTGCTGCTCGGCTGGGTCACCGTGGCCGCGGCGGTCAACACCGGCCAGGCGGGGGTCGCGCTCGGCGCCCCGGCGTCCGGCACGACCGCGCAGCTGTGGGCTGTCGGAGCGCTGGCCGGGGTCGCGCTGATCGCGTGCGCCCTGGTGCTCGCCGCCCGCACCGCGGCCGGGCCGTTCGCGCTCGCCGTCGTCTGGGGGCTGGTGGCCGTCGCGGCCGCCGGCCCGCCGGCCCCGGTGGTGATCGCTGCCTTCGCCGCCGCGGCCGCGGTGGCGGTCGCGCTCGTCGTCCGCACCGTCGTCCGGCGGGACCCGGTCTCGCTGCTCGTCGGCTGAGCCTCAGCGGCCGCGTACGCGGGTGTAGCGGTCCAGCGCGACCCGGCGCTCGTGCGCGTGGTCGACGACCGGCTCCGGGTAGCCGGCCGGGATGCCGCCGGGCGCGGTCCACGGCTCGTGCACGTGCCGCGGATCGAGGTCATGCAGCTCGGGCACCCAGCGCTTCACGTAGGTGCCGTCGGGGTCGAACTTCTTGCCCTGGGTGACCGGGTTGAACACGCGGTAGTAGGGCGAGGCGTCGGTGCCGGTGCCGGCGACCCACTGCCAGCCGTGCTGGTTGCTGGCCAGGTCGCCGTCGACCAGGTGCCGCATGAACCAGCGGGCGCCCACCGTCCACTCCTGGTGCAGGTCCTTGACCAGGAACGAGGCGACGATCATCCGCACCCGGTTGTGCACGTAGGCCTCGCCGAGCAGCTGGCGCATGCCGGCGTCGACGATCGGAAAGCCGGTGCGGCCGGTCTCCCAGGCCCGCACGAGCTCCTCGGCGTCCGGGCCGCTGTCGTAGCCCATCCCCTGCAGCTCCGGCTTGAGGTACTCCCGGGCCGACTCCGGTCGGTGCCAGAGGACGTCGGCGTAGAACTCCCGCCAGGCCAGCTCGTCGGTGTACCGGCGCACCGACTCGGTCTGCTCCGCCGCGGCGAGGTCGGCCAGCAGCGTGCGAGGGTGGAGGCAGCCGTACTTGAGGTAGGCCGACAGCCGGCTCGTCCCGTCGCCGCCCGGGGTGTTGCGCCCGTCGGCGTAGCCGAGCAGCCGCTCGTCCCGGAAGCGCGCCCAAGCGGCCAGCGCGGCGGCCTCGCCGGCCGGGGGCAGGACGACGCCGTCGAGGTGGGGTGCTGGCGGGTGGTCGTCGGAGCGGACGCCGGTGCGCCAGCGGACGCCGTCGGGGGAGGACGCCGGCGGGCGCCAGCCGTGCTCCCGCCAGGCCCGGGCGAACGGCGAGTACACGCGGAACGGCGTCCCGTCGGCCTTGGTGACCCGGCCGGGCGTCACCGCGTACGGCGACCCGGTGCGCGCGAACGGGACATCGACCAGAGCCCGCTCCACGGCCTGGTCCCGGTGCCGCCCGTACGGCCCCGCGTCGGCGCTGACGTGCACCGACGTCGCGCCGACCTCGTGGACCAGCGCCGGCAGCACCCGGACGGGGTCGCCGTGCCGGAGGACCAGCGCGCCGCCGAGGTCGGCGTCCAGCGCGGCGAGGCAGTCGAGCAGGAAGCGGCGGCGCGGCTCGCCGGACGGGCCCCACAGCCGGTCATCGACCACGAACACCGGGAGGACCTCGCCGTCCGGCCCGGCCGCGTCCCGCGCGGCCAGCAGCGCGGGGTGGTCGCCCAGGCGCAGGTCGCGGCGGAACCAGAGCAGCGCGGTCGGCACCCGGCCGAGCGTAGGAGGCCCCGGCCCCGGGCGCGCCTCAGGCGGAGCGGTCCAGGTTCTCCAGCGCCAGCACCCGCCACAGGCCGGTCCGGCGCAGCAGGCCCTGGGTGCGCCGGTTGGCCCCGCGGACGACGACGCTGCCGCCGCGGGCCCGGCATGCCCGGTGGGCGGTGAGCAGGCTGGCCGCTGCCGGGCTGGTCAGGTGCTCCACCTCGCCGACGTCGACGACCACCCGCCGCGCACCCGCCAGCAGGGCGTCGTGCAGCAGCCAGCGGATGTCGGCGACGCCGTCGGCGAGCATCTCCTCGGTCAGCCGCAGGACGACCTCACCGCGGCCGCCCTCGGCACCGGGGGCACGGGTGTCGCGGTCGGCAGGGCGCACGGCGGTCTCCTCGGCGGTCGGTCTCCGCACGGTCCCCAGCAGCTTCTCCACCGGAGTTTGCGATTCCCCGGGTCGCGACATTGCGATCGCATGACGGTGGCCGCCGCGTCCGAGGTGGCCGGCCCGCGGTGGCAGCATGTCCGCGTGTCGTTGCGGATCCTGGTCGTGGAGGACGACGACTCCATCCGCACCGCGCTGCGGTGGGCGCTGGAGGACGAGGGGTACGACGTCGCCGAGGCCGCCTCCGGGGAGGACGCCGTCGGCATGGTGGGCATCGCCGCGCCCGACATGATGATCGTCGACCTGATGCTCGGGTCGATGGACGGCCTGGCCGTCATCCGCGAGGTCCGCCGCGCCCACGACCTGCCCGTCGTCGTCGTCAGCGCCCGCGCGGACACGCAGGACATCGTCGAGGCGCTCGAGGCGGGCGCCGACGACTACGTGACCAAGCCCTTCCAGATCAAGGAGATCACCGCCCGGCTGCGTGCGCTGCGCCGCCGGACGGCCACGGCTCCGGCGGGCTCCCCGGCCGACGCCGCCCGGGCGGGCGTCGTCCTCGACCACGACCCGGCGGGCCCGCTGGTCCTGCGGGAGGCCAGCGGCACGGTCTACCGCGGGGACGAGCTGGTCCCGCTGACGCTGACCGAGTACCGGGTGCTCTGCGAGCTGGCCGGCGCGCCGGGGCGGGTCTTCAGCCGGCAGGCGCTGCTCGAGCGGGTCTGGGAGCACGGGTTCTTCGGGGACGAGCGGATCGTCGACGTGCACGTGCGACGGCTGCGGACGAAGGTCGAGCGGGACCCGAGTGCTCCCCGGCTCGTGGTCACCGTCCGGGGGCTGGGCTACCGCCTGGACCCGCAGTGAGCGGCCGGTGAGCAGGGTCCCGGGGCGGCGGGGGCTGCGGAGGCGGATCGTGCTCGGCTTCGCGGCCAGCACGTTGCTGGTCTCCGCGGTGCTCGTCACGACCACGTGGCTGCTGGCGCGCAGCTTCGTGGTGGAGCAGCGCGAGCAGGCGCTCACGCAGCAGGCGTTCGCCGACGCCGAGGTGCTGCGCAACCGGCTGTCCAGCGCAGGTGCCGACGTCGGCCGGGTGCTCGGGGAGCTCGTCCCGTTCGGTGACGCGGAGATCGTCGTCCGGCGGGAGGACGACTGGTTCTCCTCCAGTCTGGAGGTCGGCGGTCGTGACGTGCCGGCCGCCCTCCAGGAGGTGGTGTCCACCGGCGCGGCGGGCACGCTGCGGGTGGACTCCGCCGAGGGGCCGCGGCTCGTCGTCGCCGTGCCCGTGGTGAGCGCGGGCGTGGAGTTCTACGAGGTGGCGCCGCTGGACGACCTGGAGGCGTTGCTGCGCACGCTGGCCGTCGTGCTCGGTGCCGGTGCGGTCGCGGCGACCGTGGCCGGCGCCGGGTTCGGGATGTGGGCCAGCCGTCGTGCGGTGCTGCCCCTGGAGCAGGTCGCCGGGGCCGCGACGAGCATCGCCGGCGGCGAGCTCTCCACCCGCCTGCCGGCGACCGACGACCCCGACCTGGTCGGGATCGTGGCGGCGTTCAACAGCATGGTCGACGCCCTGGCCGCGCGGATCACCCGCGACGCCCGGTTCGTCGGCGACGTCAGCCACGAGCTCCGCAGCCCCCTCACCAGCCTGACCACGAGCGTCGAGGTGCTGGCGACCCGCCGCCAGGAGCTCCCGCCGCGTGCGCAGCAGGCCCTCGCCCTGGTGGAGGGCGAGGTCGCGCGGCTGCGCGTCACCCTCGACGACCTGCTGGAGCTGGCCTGGCACGACGGCGTCGGGCAGCTGCCCGACGCCGTCCCGGTGTCGATGGCGGTGCTGGTCCGGGAGGTGCTGGAGCGGACCGGCCGGCCCGTCGGCCTGCTGGACGCCGGCGCGCCGGAGGAGACCACCGTCCTCGGCGACAAGAACCGGCTGGAGCGCGCCGTGCGGAACCTGCTGGACAACGCCGACCGCTACGCGGGCGGGCCGGAGCACGTGGACGTCGGGCGCTGCGAGGGTTCGGTCGTGGTGACGGTGGACGACGCCGGCCCGGGCGTGGCCCCGCTGGACCGGGAGCGGATCTTCGAGCGCTTCGCCCGGGCCCCCGGTTCGGCGCGCGGTTCGGTGCCCGGGGCCGGGCTCGGGTTGGCCATCGTGGCCGAGACGGCGGCCCAGCACGGGGGCGCGGCGTGGTGCGCCGCCGGCCCGAGCGGCGGCGCCCGGTTCGTCCTGTCGCTGCCGGCGGCGCGGACGTGAAGCGCCTGCGCCGGGTGAGCGCCGCGGGCACCCTGGGCGCCGTCCTCGCGGCAACGGCCTGCGGCGTCCCCACCGGCGGGGACCCGTCGACGATCGCGGCGTCCGACGTCCCGTACGGGCTCGCCGCACCGGCTGCCCCGCCGTCGGCCGCGCCGTCGTCCGTCCCCGGCCAGACCGGGTGGGCCTACCTCGTCGGCCCCGACGAGTCGCTCGTCCCCCGGGCCCGGGACGCCGGCACGGGGTCGCTCGACGAGCGGCTGGGCGCCCTGCTGGACGCGCTGACCGCCGGCCCGACCGAGGACGAGCGGGCCGAGCAGGTGTCCACCGCCCTCCCCTCCGGCGTGACGCTGGCGGTGGCGGGCATCGACGGCACCACGGCCACGATCGACATCTCCGGCACCGCGCCGCTGTCCTCCAGCCGCCGCGCCGTGGCGCAGATCGTGCTCACCGCGACGAGCCTGCCCGGGATCGAGGCCGTCCTGCTGACCAGCGACGGGGAGCCGGTGGAGGCGCCGCTGCCCTCCGGTGCGCTCACCGACGCGCCGCTGCTGCCCGCCGACTACGCCGTCTTCCTCAGCCCGCCGCCGCCACCCACGGAATCCACCTCGCCGGCCGTGCCGGCCCCTCCCACCACCGGGGCGCAGCCGACCGTCACCGGGCCGCGACCGTCGCCCACCGTGGCGCCACCCTTCGTCGCCGACACCCGGCCGGACACGGCATCGGCGTCGCCCGGGGCCGCCGTCACCGTGACCGACCTCCGGGTCGGCCGCCACGAGGGGTTCGACCGGGTCGTCCTCGAGGTGGACGGCGCCGGGCTGCCGGGCTGGGACGCCCGCTACGTGCCCGAGGCGCGGTCGGAGGGGAGCGGCTCCCCGGTGCAGGTCGCGGGGGAGGCGGTCCTGCGGCTCGCGGTCACCGGGGTCGGGCTGCCCGGGGACACCGGCGTCGCCCCGTACCCGGGCCCCGGACGGCTGGCGCCGGGGTACCCGGCGGTGCGCGAGGTCGTCCTGGACAGCACCTTCGAGGGGCAGACGGTGACCTTCGTCGGCACCGCGGCCGAGCGGCCGTTCCGCGTGTACCGGCTGCAGAACCCCGACCGGGTGGTGGTCGAGGTGCTCCACCAGGGCTGAGACGGGCGAGATCTGCACACCGGCCCGGTTCCGGGGCCGGATGGGGGCCGGTGTGCAGATCTGGCCGGGTGCGGAACGGTCACCAGCGGTGGGCCACGTCGATCACGAGGCGCACCGCGTCGTCGTCCCCGGGGGCGCCGAGCAGGGTGAAGGTGCGGAACGGCAGCCGGGCACGGGTGCCGACGCCGAGCGTGGTGCGGCCCTCGAAGGAGCCCGCCCACGCGACCTGCTCGACGGTGCGGAAGCCGTCGACGTCCACGACCTCGCCGCGGCTGGGCGGGAGGTAGGTGGCCCGCCCGGAGGCGTCGTAGGCGGGGGCGTCGACGACGACCTGCAGCGCCGCACCGCCCGCCAGCGGGACGGGGGTGCCCGAGCCCTCCTGGTGCACCGCGTCGACGTAGCGCACCGAGTAGCCGGTCGCCGCGGCGGGACCGCGCAGGTCGACGACCAGGCGGTCGAAGCAGGCGTGCCGGCCGGCGCGCACGTCGGTCACGGTCAGGCCGGCGGTGGACGCCGCGCTGCTCTCCGGCAGCGACCCCCACACCAGCCCGCAGTACGGCGCGCGGGTCGCCCCGGCCGCCGTCGCCGGGGTGAGGACGCCGACCAGCAGCGCGATCACACCGGCGAGGACCGCCAGGGAACCGAGTCGGATCCTTCTCACGATGACCTCCATCTGTCGGGCCCGCGCCCCTGCGGAACGGGCCTGTGGACGGAGGTCTACTCGCCCGCGGGGAGCTAGGAAGCCGCCGCAACAGGGTCTCCACCAGGTCGTCGCGGCCGTCATCCGGCCGTCGCACCGCCGCAACGCCGCCGTCGGAGAACCGCCTGATCGGGGACGGCGGGACGCCGGGATCCGCGCGATCATGGTCGGGTGCCCGAGTTGCCCGAGGTGGAGGCGCTGACGGCGTTCCTGCGCGAGAACGCCGTCGGCCACGTGCTGGCGCGCGCCGACCTCGCCGCCGTCCAGGCGATCAAGACCTTCGACCCGCCGCTGTCCTCACTGGCCGGGCTGGAGATCACCGGCGCCGCCCGGCACGGCAAGTTCCTCGATCTCGACGTCAGCGGGCTGCACCTGGTCGTCCACCTGGCCCGGGCCGGCTGGCTGCACTGGCGGGAGAGCCTGCCGACCGCACCGCCGAAGCCGGGCAAGGGTCCGCTCGCGCTGCGGGTGCACCTCGATGACGGGAACGGCTTCGACCTCACCGAGCAGGGCACCCGCAAGGGCCTGGCCGTCTACGTCGTCCGGTCACCCGCCGAGGTGCCCGGGATCGCCCGCCTGGGGCCCGACGCGCTGGAGGTCGACCGGGAGACGTTCGCCCGCCTGATGGCCGGCCGCAGCGGGCAGCTCAAGGGGGCGCTCACCGACCAGACGCTGCTCGCCGGCATCGGCAACGCCTACTCCGACGAGATCCTGCACGCCGCCCGGCTGTCGCCGTTCAAGATGGCCGACAAGCTGAGCGACGACGAACTGGTCCGTCTCTTCGACGCGGTGCGGGGGACGCTGACCGAGGCGCTGGGCCGCCAGGTCGGCCAGCGGGCCGCCACCATGAAGGGCGAGAAGCGCTCGGGGCTGCAGGTGCACGCCCGCACCGGGCTGCCGTGCCCGGTGTGCGGGGACACCGTGCGCGAGGTCAGCTTCGCCGACACCTCGCTGCAGTACTGCCCCACCTGCCAGACCGGCGGCAAGCCGCTCGCCGACCGGCGGATGAGCAAGCTCCTGCGCTGAAGGAGGTCCGCGCGCTCCCCGCACGTCCCTGCCCCGCACGGACGCCGCCGTCGTTCAGCCGGGCAGCGACAGCAGGCGGGTCAGCGCGCGCACGAGGACGCTGCTGCCGACGCCCGCGTCGTCCGGGCGCCCGGCCGCTTCGGCAGCCGAGCCCACCGCGGACCACCAGTCGCGCAGCGGCGGTGGGGCGAGCACGTCGACGCGCTCCCCGGGCTGCGGGACGACGACCTCGACGCCGCGCGCGCCGGCCGCGGCCAGCAGCCGCTGCACCGGCTCGGCCCACCGGTGGAAGGCCAGGTTGAACGTGGCCCAGTGCACCGGCAGCAGCACCCGCCCACCCAGGTCGCCGTGCGCCCGCACGGCCTCCTCTGGGTCCATGTGGATGGCGTGCCAGGCGTCGTTGTAGGCGCCGATCGGCAGCAGGGTGAGGTCGAAGGGGCCCAGCTGGGCACCGATGGCGGCGAATGCCGGGGTGTAGCCGGTGTCGCCGCCGAAGAAGACGCGGTGCCGGGGGCCGGTGATCGCCCAGGACGCCCACAGGGTGGTGTCGCGGTGGAAGTAGCGCCCCGAGAAGTGCCGGGCCTCGGTGCAGGTGAGCGTCAGGGGACCGATGCGGTGCTCGCCGTCCCAGTCCAGCTCGACGATCCGCTCCTCGGGCACCCCCCACACGCGCAGGTGCTCGCCGATGCCGAGCGGGACCACCCAGGGCGCGCGCTGGGTGCGCAGCAGCGTGCGCACGGTGGGCAGGTCGAGGTGGTCGTAGTGGTCGTGGGAGATGAGCACCGCGTCGACCTGCGGCAGCTCGTCGAGGGCCATGGGCGGCTCGTGCAGCCGCGTCGGCCCGATGATCGGCGACGGCGAGACGCGGTGGCCCCACACCGGGTCCAGCAGCACCCGCCGGCCGTCGATCTCCAGCAGCGCGCTGGCGTGGCCGAACCAGGTGACGGCGAGCTCGGCGGCGTCGGCCGGGAGGTCGGCGTGCGCCAGGGGGATCGGCCCGCCCGGCAGCCCGACGTGCCGCTCCTCGTGCCACTGCCGGAGCAGCCCGTCGCGGGTGTTGGCCGGGGCGAGCGCCGGGGTCGGCATCCGGTTGTGGAACTTGCCGTCGAAGAACTGCGGCGAGCCGGCCACCACGCGGCGCAGCCGGCGGCGGTGCGCCCCGAGCGCGGTCGGCAGCCCCCAGGCGGCGGCGGTCACCCAGCCGACGGGACCGGCGAGCAGGGCGGCGGCGAGAGCGGTACGGCGGAGTGAGCGGGACGGCACGCCCTCCAGCATCCCAGCCGGAGCTCGATCTCCGCTGTGAACCGGGCGACGCCTCCCGCCGGACGAGATCTGCACACCGGCCCCCTTCCCCGCCCGGAAGGGGGCCGGTGTGCAGATCTGGCCGGGCGTCAGCCGGCGATGGCGGCCACCGGGGAGGTCCGGGCCGCCCGGCGGGCCGGCAGCACCGAGGCCGCCAGCCCGGCCGCCGTGGCCACCGCCACGATCGCGGCCACCTGCAGCCACGGCATGCTCAGCACCAGCTCGCCGTACGAGCCCAGTACCGAAGCGACGCCGATCAGCCCGTAGGCACTGCCCAGCACCACCCCGAGCACCGCGGCCACTCCCGCCACCAGGGCGGCCTCCCAGGCGAGCAGCCCGCGTAGCTGGCCCCGCGTCAGCCCGAGCGCGCGCAGCAGCCCGTTCTCCTGCCGCCGTTCGACCACCGACAGGGCGAGGGTGTTGCCGACGCCGATCAGCGCGATGACCACCGCCACCCCCAGCAGGCCGGTGACGACGAGCAGCAGCACGTCGAGCACCGAGTCGATCGCGGCGCGCTCGCTGGCCAGGCCGGTGACGAAGGCGAACGGCATCGCCGCGCCCGCCACGTCGGTGACGTCGTCGATCACGTCGGCCTGGTCGGCGTCGTCGGCGAGCCGCAGCCACACGGTGTCGACGGCGGCCTCGGGCGCGAGGCGCTCCAGCTCCGCGGCGTTGAGGGTCGCCAGCTCGACGTCCCCGAACAGGGCGGTCAGCGTCGCGGTCCGGTCACCCGAGGTGAAGGTGACCTCGTCACCCTCGGCGACGTCCCAGCCCTTCTGGGTCCACCACGGGAGCACTACCTCCCCCGCCTCGGGGATCGGCACGTCACCGGTCGACCGCATGACCGTCGCCGCCGTGGTGGCGTCGAGCCCGGCCACGCCGGTCTCCCCGTCGGGCCCTTCGACGAACGCCCCGGTCAGGGACGACGCCGCCACCACTCCGTCGATCGCGGCGAGCTGCCCGGGCAGCGACGACGGCATCGCCTCGCCGCCCTGCACGATCACGTCGGTGGGGTACTGCGCCGCGAGCCCGGCCTGCGCGGTGGCCCGGGTGGACGCCGCGCCGACGACCATGGCGGTGGTCAGGGTGACGCCGATGAGCAGCGCCGTCGCCGTGGCCGCCGTCCGCCGGGGGTTGCGGGTGGCGTTGCCGGCGGCGAGCCGACCCGGGACGCCGCCCAGCCGGGCGGCCAGCCGGCCGACGGCCCCCACGACCGGCGGCAGGACTCGCTGGGCGAGCAGGACGACGCCGAGGAAGCTCAGCGCCCCGCCCGGCAGCGCGATCAGGACGTCGGCGAGGTACACCCCGAGCCCCATGAGCAGCACCCCCGGGACGACCAGCAGGAGCCCGAGCACCAGGCGCAGCACGCCGCCCCGCGACCGCAGCGGCGCCGGGTCGGTCGGGCGGAGGGCGGCCAGCGGCGCGACCTTCGTGGCGCCACGGGCGGGGGCGAGGGCGGCGAGCAGCGTGGTGAGAGTGCCGACGGCGAGACCGGCGACCACCGCGACCAGCGGCACGGAGAGGCCCGAGAGCGGGACGGGGGAGTCGGCGGCCCCGGCGATCGCCGACACCCCGGCGGCCAGGCCGATGCCCGCGAGGACCCCGATGACCGAGGCGGCCAGCCCGGTCAGGACCGCCTCACCGAGGACGCTGCGGCGGACCTGGCGGGCGGTGGCGCCCACGCAGCGCAGCAGCGCGAGCTCGCGGGTGCGCTGGGCCAGCAGGACGGCGAACGTGTTGGCGATGACGAGGCCTGCGACCAGCACCGCGACCGTGGCGAAGACCAGGAGCACCGCGGTGAGCGCCATCGTGTCGCCGGTGAGCGCGGCGGCGGCGTGCTCGGCCTGCTCGGTGCCGGTGCGCACCACGACCTGCCGGTCGGCGAGCGCGGCGCCGACCTGCTGCACCACCTCCGGAGCCGGCACGCCGTCGGCCCCGGTCACCCGCAGCTCCGTCGGGTCCACCGCACCCCAGCCGCGCAGCTGGTCGGTGGTGCCCCAGATGCGGCCGTAGATGCCGGCCGTGGGGTCGCCGCCCAGGTCCACCACGCCGGTGACCGTGACGGCGGCCTCCCGCTCGGCGCCGTCCGGCGCGAAGTAGGTGACGTCGATCGTGTCGCCGACGGCGGCGCCGGTGCGCTCGCTGACCGCGATCTCGCCGGGCGCGTCGGGCAGCTCGCCGTCGGCCATCGACTGCCAGCGCAGGGCGGGGGCGTCGGCGACCGATTCGGCGAGCAGGTACTGGGCGCCCGTGCGGCCGGGCAGCAAGGCCTGGACGCCGGTCCTCCAGGTGGCGTCGACCGCGGCGACGCCGTCCAGGGCGGCGATGCGGTCCAGCTCGTCGTCGAGGGCGGTGCCGTCCTCGGAGAGGACGACCGCGTCCGTTCCGACGTAGGGGGCGCCCGCGGCCTCCAGCACGGTGGCGCGGGAGGTCTCGTTGAGCACCAGGGTGGCCACGACGAAGCCGACGGCGATGACGATCGCGAGGGTGGAGGCGATCAGCCGGGCGGCGTGCGCCCGGGCGGTGGCGAGGGTGACGCTGCGCATGTCAGGCACCCAGTCCGCGCAGGGCGTCGAGCACCGACTCGGCGGTGGGGTGCAGCAGCTCGCCGGCCAGCCGCCCGTCGGCCAGCAGGACCACGCGGTCGGCGTAGGCGGCCGCGGACGGGTCGTGGGTGACCATGACGACGGTCTGCCCGGTCTCCTTGACGCTGGAGCGGAGCAGCCCGAGCACCTCCGCGCCGCTGCGGGAGTCGAGGTTGCCCGTCGGCTCGTCGGCGAAGACGACGTCCGGGCGGGGGAGCAGGGCGCGGGCGATCGCCACCCGCTGCTGCTGGCCGCCGGAGAGCTCGTGCGGCCGGTGCCCGAGCCGTTCCCGCAGGCCGAGCCGGGCGACGACGTCGTCGAACCACACCGGGTCGGGGCGCTGGCCGGCCAGCTGCATCGGCAGCACGATGTTCTCGCGGGCGGGCAGCACCGGGAGCAGGTTGAACGCCTGGAAGACGAATCCGATCCGCGAGCGGCGCAGTGCGGTCAGTTCGTCGTCGTGCAGGCTGGTCAGCTCGGTGTCGCCGAGCCAGACCTGCCCCTCGGTGGCGGCGTCCAGCCCTGCCAGGCAGTGCATCAGCGTGGACTTGCCCGAGCCGGACGGGCCCATGATCGCGGTCAACTCCCCGCGGGCGAAGGCGACGTCGACGCCGGCGAGCGCGTGGACCGCGGTCTCCCCGTCGCCGTAGGTCTTGCGCAGGCCGGTGGCGCGGACGGCCGCGGCAGCGAGGGACGCCGGCGGCTCGCCGGGGACGGTCATGACGGGGACTGGCACTTCGGGCCTCCGGGAACGGTGATCATCGACGGTGATCACGCTGCCGCCCGGGGGCCTCTCCCCGCGTCGGAGCAGGGGCCGGTCTACCGCGACCCCGCGGTGGTCCCCCGGGTGGACCGGCCGTCATACCGCGGGTGGACGCGGCCGCTGCCGGGCCTCCCGTCCCTGGCAGGTGGTTCCCCTCGGCACGCTCTGCCTCTGAGTGCAGGGGCACTCAGAGGCAGAGCACCTGGAGTGTTGCCCGGCCGGCTGGTGCCAGCCGGCCAGGTGCGAGCCGGTCGACGCTGGCTCAGGCGTTGCGGAGCAGGTCCGCGGGGGCGACCAGCCCGGAGCGGTAGGCCAGGACGACGGCCTGCACCCGGTCGCGCGACCCCGTCTTGGCCAGCACCCGGCCGACGTGCGTCTTCACCGTCGCCTCGCTGACGAAGAAGTGCGCGGCGATCTCGCTGTTGGTCGCGCCGTAGGCCATCTGCTCCAGCACCTCGCGTTCGCGAGGGGTGAGCTCGGCCAGCGCGGCGTCGTCGCCACCGGTGGGCGCCGCGGTCCCGCCGCCGCGCAGCATCGGGGCGACGTGCTGCAGCAGCCGGCGGGTGGAGCTCGCCGCGATCACCGAGTCACCGGCGTGCACGGTGCGGATGGCGTCGAGCATCTCCTCGGGAGCGGCGTCCTTGAGCAGGAAGCCGCTGGCCCCGGCCCCGATCGCGGCCACCACGTACTCGTCGAGGTCGAACGTCGTGAGGACGACGACCCGCGGCGGCTCGGGCAGCGCGGTGACCTGCCGGGTGCCCTCGATCCCGTCGGTGCCCGGCATGCGGATGTCCATGAGGACGACGTCGGCGCGGGTGCGGGTCAGCAGCTCGACCGCCGCCGCGCCGTCCCCGGCCTCCCCGACCACGGTGAGGTCGGGCTGGGACTCGATGACCATGCGGAACCCGGCCCGCACCATCTGCTGGTCGTCCACGAGGACCACCCGGATCGCGCTCATCGGGACGCACGGTAGGGCAGCGCCGCGTGCACGCCGAACCCGCCACCGTGCCGGGGCCCGGCATCCAGGCGCCCGCCGTGCAGTTGGGCGCGCTCGCGCATGCCGCGCAGCCCCTGCCCCTGGCCGTCGGAGGTGCCCACCGCGGCCGAGGCCCCCCGGCCGTCGTCGAGCACCGAGAGCTCCAGCGCGTCGGGCCGCCACTGCAGCCGCACCCAGGCGCGACCGGCGGGGCCGGCGTGCTTGAGCACGTTGGTGAGCGACTCCTGCACGATCCGGTAGGCGGCCAGCTGCGGTCCGGCGGGCATCGGCTGCGGCGTCCCTTCCACGATGAGGTCGACGTCCAGGCCGCTGGCCCGCACGTCCTCGACCAGGGCCGGGATCGCGGCGACGTCGGGCTGCGGGGCGTACTCTTCCCCGCCGCCGTCCCGGAGCACCCCGAGCAGCGCCCGCATGTCGGTGAGCGCTTGCCGGCCGGTGGTGGCGATCGCCTCCAGCGCGTCGGTGGCCGCCTGCGGATCGGTCTTCCCGGCGTAGCGGCCGCCGTCGGCCTGCGCGATGACGACCGACAGGGAGTGGGCGACGACGTCGTGCATCTCCCGCGCGATGCGGGCGCGCTCGGCGGTGGCGGCCAGCCGCATCTCCTGGTCGCGCTCCAGCTCGAGCAGCTGCGCCCGCTCCTCGAGCGCGGCCAGCCGCTGGACGCGCGCCCGCCGCAGGTCACCCAGCGCCCAGGCCGCCACGACGGAGACGACGATCGCCCCGGCGGTGAGCAGCGTGGCGTCGAGGTCGACCAGCGAGTAGCCGACCGAGAAGTACCGGGCCGAGGCGAGGACCGCACCGACCAGTCCGATGACCAGGCCGGCCCGCCCGGCCCAGCGCGGGGCGTAGGCGGCCAGGGAGTAGACCATCACCAGCGCCGCGACGTTGGCCGCCAGGAAGTCGTCGGTGACGACGAGCTCCAGGAGTCCGGCCGCGATGACGACCGCGGCCGCGGGCACCGGGGCGACCCGGCGCCACGCCAGCGGGGCGACCAGGAGCACCCCGAGCACGAATGCACCCGTCTCGGCGGGCCAGTAGCTCCCGGCGAGGGCGGGCAGCGCCACGGTGACGACGCCGACGCAGGCCGCGAGCACGGCGTCGACGGCGAACGTCCGGGTCCGCAGCCAGGCGGCCGGACGCTCGACGACGGCCGACCGCTCCATGACCGGGAGCCTAGGGAGCCCGAGCGCCCGCTTCATCGCCCCCCGGGATGATCTGCGCGTCGTCCGGCAGGCGGATCAGCTCTCCCCGGTCGGGTCCTCGTCGGACTCGGGGACGTCGTCGCTCGACGCAGCCACCACCGCCTCGATGGTGACCTCCTCGCCGTCACCGAAGCTGAAGGTGACCGGGATGGACTGGGAGGAGCGCAGGTCCTGCTCGAGCTCGACGAGCATCACCGAGGGCGCATCGGGTGCGCCGACGTAGAGGTTGTCGTTGCCGGGCACCTCCAGCGTGGCGTTCCCCTCCTCGCCGCTGATCCGCGCCTCGGCGAAGTCCTCGCCGGTGATCTGCTCCAGGGTCACCGGGTCGGCGGACGTGTTCGTGACGGTGAAGGTCAGCGGGGCGTCCTCGCCGGCGCTGTAGACGCCGTCGTCGGGGTAGGGCAGCTGGACATCGGCGAGGGTGATGTCCTCGGTGACGGACTCGTCCGGCCCGGCGTTGCCGCCGTCGACCTCCGTGCCGAACTCCTCCATCGGGTTGGCCGACTCCTCCTCGTCGGCGACCCCGCCGCAGGCGGCCAGGGGCAGGGTGGCCCCGAGGAGCAGGGCGGCGAACGGGTGCGTGCGCGTGCGGCGGGTCATGCTGGTCCTTCCGGGACGGTGGTCGACCGTCCGGGGCTACCCCGGCCGCCCGCCGGCACCGCACCGGTGTGTGGACCGCAACAGAGTTGTCGCATTGGGGAAGCGTGTGGACGACGACGAGGGCCGGCGCGCGGCCGGCGACGACGGCGGCGACCCGGCCTGCTGGCTGCGCCGGGTGTGCCCGGCCTGCGGCGGTCTGGCGGACGAGGACCCGCCGACCGCCTGCCCCCGGTGCGGGGAGTGGCTGCCCGCGGAGTGAGCGGCGTCAGGCGGCCGCGGAGGCGCGCCCGGCCGACCGGAGGTCGCAGAGCGCGTCGCGCAGGGCGAGCCCGAGGCGGTCGGCGGGGAGGTGCAGCTCGTCGCGGCGGTCCAGCGGCAGGCCGGGGAGCTCGGTGCCGGCCAGCAGCGCCAGGTCGGTGTCGAGCGACCGTTGCTCGGCCGCGACGTGCTCGGCGAGCAGTGCGCGGGAGGGCAGGGGCTGCCCCGACCCGGCGGAGTGCAGCAGCCGGGTGAACACCCGCGTGGAGTCGGCGTCCTCCGGCTGTAGCAGGGTGACGACCGTCGTCGTCGCGCCGGAGTCGAGCTGGTCGCGGCGCACCCGGAGGGCGAACGGTGCCCGGTACGCGTAGGTGACCCGGCGCCGCTGCCGCAGCGGCCGCCCGCCCAGGGCGACCTCGGGGTCCAGCGGGTCGTCGCACCACTGCTCCTGCACGGAGCAGAAGCCACCGGGCTCCCTGACCACCTCGTACGGCGGCACCTCCGGGTGGTCGGCGGCCGCGGACGTGGCCCCGTGCACGAACGGCAGCCGGGCGACGTCGAGCAGCAGGTCGGCGACGACGGCCGCGGGGGCCGCGGTGCGCCGGGGTGCCAGCCAGCGGCTCAGGAAGCGCCGGTCGGCGTGCTCCGGCACGTCCAACGGGACGTCGTCCGGCGTGCACGGGGCGAGCTCGACCACCCCCCGCCGCTCGCGGACCCCGGCGGCGGGCGGATCGGCGCGCAGCCCGTCGCCGTCCCGCCGCAGCGTCCACGTGCGGCCGAGCAGCCGGACCTGCAGCCAGCCACCGGGCCGCGGCTCCCCGGACAGGGCCACCGGGTGCCAGGCCGCGGCGAGTGACGGGTCGAGGTTGCCGAACAGCGGCCCCTGCGGAGCCGGGGCGGGGGGTACCGGCTCGGGCGTGGGCGGCCCGGCAGGGCGAGGCGGCAGTGGGAGCGCGGTGCGGTCGGGGGCCAGCCAGATCCAGCCGTGCCGCTCCTCCACCGCCCAGGGCACCGGCAGGTCCGCGCGCGGCGGCGGGACGCCGGCCGGTCCGAGGGAGGGGACGGCCACGCACCGGCCGTCGGCGTCGAACCGCCAGCCGTGGCGCGGGCACTCCAGCCGGCCGTCGGAGACCGTGGCCGCCGCGAGCGGCACGGCCCGGTGCGGGCAGCGGGCCGGGAACGCGCTCACCTCGCCCCCGGGCTGGAGCCTGACCACCACGTACGCCCGCCCGCCGGCGCCCACGGGCACCGGCGTGGTCCCCACGTCGGCGGCGCGGGCCACCGCGAACCATCCCGACGGCAGAGCGCTGATCGCGACCATGAGCCATTGCACCGTCGCCGGATGTTCGCGGCGTTACGGGCGGCGCAACGTTGTGGGTCGGCCGGCCCGGGGCGGCCGGGCGGTCCGGCCCGGGACCGCGGCCGGGTGACCGGTCAGCTCGTCGGGGGAGCGGCCCGTCCGGCCCGGAAGAGGGAGACGGCGGCGGTCCCGGCGAGCACCCCGCCGCCGAGCGTCATGACCAGGCCCGGGCCGGGCGCCCACCCCGCGAAGCCCACCAGGCCTGCCAGGCGCAGCACCTGCCACAGCGGGAGGGCGATGGCCACCACGGCCAGGACCGCCGCGTGCACGGCGGCGAGGGTGGGGGACCGGAGGATCGCCCCGGCGATGCCGAGCGCCGCCGCGTACATCGTCCACAGGCCGGCGCCCCGCACTCCCGCGACGTTGCCCGCGGCGGTGGCGATCCAGGGGAGGAAGGCCCCGAAGAGGACCAGCAGGGCGGCGCCGAGCAGGCGCCTGCTCCCGGGGCTCCGGCGTCCGCCGCGGCGCCCCGACTGCTGTGCACTCATCGCCATGAGGGCAGAACTGTAGGTGGTGCGGCGTCGTCCCGGTAGCCCGTCATCCGCCGGTGCCGCCCCCCACGTCCGTCCAGGTCACAGCTTCGTCGCACTGTTTGACCCCACTCGGCTGGTCTGGTTCCCTTTCCGCGCACATGTGATGTAGCACACACGAGCGGATCTCTGGAGGAGCGGGTGGACGCTGCGCAGCGCAAGGAGTACTGGCGGAGGAATCTCCGCCTGATGAGCGTGCTGCTCGTCATCTGGGCACTGGTGTCGTTCGGCGCGGGGATCGTCTTCGTCGAGCCGCTGAACGGCATCGAGATCCTCGGGTTCCCGCTCGGCTTCTGGTTCGCCCAGCAGGGGTCCATCGTCACCTTCGTCGTGCTCATCGCCGTCTACGTCTGGCGGATGGACAAGCTCGACGCCGAGTTCGGCATCGACGAGTACGAGGAAGAGGTCCACCACTCATGAGCGACATCCAGGTGTGGACGCTCGTCTTCGTCATCCTCACGTTCGGCGTCTACATCTACATCGCCTACGCCAGCCGGGTGTCCACCACGTCCGGCTTCTACGTCGCCGGCGGCGGCATCCCGGCTCCGGCCAACGGCGCCGCGATCGCGGCGGACTGGATGAGCGCGGCGTCGTTCATCTCGATGGCCGGCATCATCGCGTTCGCCGGGAACGGCTACGCCGGTTCGGTGTACCTGATGGGGTGGACCGGCGGCTACGTGCTGCTCGCCCTCCTGCTCGCGCCCTACCTCCGCAAGTTCGGCAAGTACACGATCCCCGACTTCGTCGGCGACCGGTACTCCGAGACCGCCCGCCTCGTGGCGGTCGTCGCGGCGATCGTCGTCTCGTTCGTCTACGTCGCCGGGCAGATGGCCGGCGTCGGCCTCGTGTTCCAGCGGTTCCTCGGGGTCGGCACCACGGCCGGCGTCGTCATCGGCATGGTGATCGTCTTCTTCTACGCCGTGCTCGGCGGCATGAAGGGGATCACCTGGACGCAGGTCGCCCAGTACAGCGTCCTGATCGTCGCCTACCTCATCCCGGTGGTGGCGATCTCGGCGCAGTTCACCGGCAACCCGTTCCCGCAGATCGGCTTCGGCCAGATCCTGTCCGAGCTCGACGGCCTCCAGCAGGACCTCGGTTTCGCCGCGTACACCGAGGCGTTCACGCAGACGACCATGCTCAACATGGTGCTGATCACCGCGGCACTGATGTTCGGCACCGCGGGTCTGCCGCACGTGATCGTCCGGTTCTACACGGCCAAGAGCGTGCGCGCGGCCCGGTACTCGGCGCTGTGGGCACTGTTCTTCATCGCCCTGCTCTACACCTCGGCCCCGGCGGTGGGCGCGTTCAGCAAGCTCAACTTCATCGAGCAGATCGCCGGCACCGACGTCGACGACACGCCGGGGTGGTTCAACACCTGGGCCGACGTCGGCCTGATCACCGTCGACGACGTCAACGGCAACGGCGTCATCGACTACGGGCCCGAGACCGGCGAGCTGGTGATCAACAACGACATCATCGTGCTCGCGTCGCCGGAGATCGCCGGGCTGCCGGCGCCCGTGGTCGGGCTGGTCGCCGCCGGCGCCCTGGCGGCGGCCCTCTCCACCGCGTCCGGGCTGCTGCTGGTCATCTCGTCCTCGGTGGCCAACGACGTCTACTACAAGCGGATCAACCCGGGCGCCACGGAGGGCCGCCAGCTGCTCGTGGGCCGGATCGCGATGGCGCTGGCCATCCTCGTGGCCGGCTACCTGGGCATCAACCCGCCCGGCTTCGTGGCCCAGGTGGTGGCGCTCGCCTTCGGCCTGGCGTGTGCGAGCTTCTTCCCGATCCTGGTGCTCGGCATCTTCTGGAAGAAGACGACGGCGATGGGCGCCACGGCAGGGCTCGCGGCGGGTCTCGGCACGACCGTCGCCTACATGCTGTGGACGATCGACATCTACGGCAACAGCGAGGGGCTCTTCGGCATCCCGGAGACCGGCTTCGGCACGATCGGCATGATCATCAACTTCGTGGTCACGATCGTCGTCTCGCAGTTCACCCCGAAGCCGTCGCCGGTGATGCAGGAGCTGGTGGAGGAGATCCGCTACCCCGGGAAGAGCCGGCTGGTCGCGGCGCACGCCGAGGGGCACCTCGACGAGGTGATCCACGAGGCCGGGTCGCAGGAGCCGCCGCCGCACGAGCCGCGCTCCCGCTGATCGCTCCACCTCGACGCAGGGACGCCGGCGGTCGCCTGCCGGCCGCCCATGGTCGTACCGGAGGCGCGCGCTTCCCCGGACGGGGAGGCGCGCGCCTCGCGCTCCCGGGTCAGGCAGCGGTGGCCGGGGCGGGCTCAGCGGTGAGGACGGCGTCCACGGTGCCGGTGCTCTCCGCGACGGCGAGCGCCACGGGCGCGGCCGCCCGCTCGGGGCGGCGGGCGCGGACGACCCAGCGGGCGACCAGGCCGGTCAGGACGACCAGGCCGGCGACGGCGTGCTGGCCGGGTGCGCTGACCGCGACGGCGATCGCGGCGAGGTACACCAGCGAGAGCAGCACGGCGGGCAGGGGCAGGCGGGGCAGGTGCAGGTGGGGGTGCACGACGAGACCTCCGGGAGGGGCTGGGCCCGCCGGGCCGGCGGCCGCACCCGTCGCGGGTGGGCCGCCGGCACGGCGACGGCGCAGGTGCAGGTGGGGCCAGGGCCTACTTGAGCATGTCCTTGGCCCGCTGCAGCATCGACTGACCCTCCATCTGCGGGGTCGGGAACAGCCGCGGGTCGCCCGGAGGCAGGATCGGCGCGTCGGCGGTCGCCTCGATCGGGGCGGCGGACATCTCGCCGCGACCGTCCACGGCCGGGCCGGAGGCCCAGCGGCCGGCGGCGGCGTCCGGGCCGTCGGAGGCGTCGATGAAGGTGTAGCCGAAGTTGCCCGGCTCCTCCTCGAGCGGGAACGCCTCCGGCACCGGGATGCCCTCGAGGCCGTCCTCCTTGAGCTCCTCGATCGCGGCGAGCCACTGCATCTGGTGCATGTGGTCGCGGGCGATGAGGAAGCGCAGCATGTCCTTGACCCCGGGGTCGTCGGTCATGTTGAAGAGCCGGGCGACCTGCAGCCGGCCCTGCATCTCCGCGGTGGCGTTGTAGTGGAAGTCGGCCATGAGGTTGCCGCTGGCGGTCACGTAGCCGCCGCTCCAGGGCAGGCCCATGGAGTCGCGGTAGTAGGCGCCGCCGCCGTTGACGATGGCGTGCTGCGGGTTGACGTCGCCGTACCCGGCGGCCGCCTCCTTGGTGCGGTCGGCGGAGTCCGGCTTGAGCGGCTGGTGGTCCAGCAGCCGGTCGATCATCGTCACGATCATCTCGACGTGGGCCAGCTCCTCGGTGCCGATGGCCAGGAGCATGTCCTTGTACTTGCCGGGCAGCCGGCAGTTCCAGCCCTGCAGCAGGTACTGGGTGGCGACCGTCATCTCGCCCCACTGGCCGCCGAGGATCTCCTGCATCCGGCGGGCGAACGCGGCGTCGGGGCCGTCGGGCTTGGCCT
The DNA here is from genome assembly GCF_054050995.1 of Blastococcus sp. SYSU DS1021. Classification (NCBI taxonomy): domain Bacteria; kingdom Bacillati; phylum Actinomycetota; class Actinomycetes; order Geodermatophilales; family Geodermatophilaceae; genus Blastococcus; species Blastococcus sp. SYSU DS1021. The sequence continues at coordinate 28,502 of NZ_JBJHAL010000021.1, forward strand.
CGTACTGCAGGGCGTGGGTGTGCGTGAACACGGGCTCTCCTTGCGTCGTCGCTCCACCGCGTTCGCGGTGACGACGAGGTTCTGCCCGCCCCGGGTGGCCCACCGGTGCCGTCCCGTGGCCCCCCGGTGCCAATTGCTCGGTCGTCCGGAGGGCGACGTGCTCAGCGGTCCGGGAGCCGCACCGTGAGGGTGAAGTCCTCGCCGTCCCGGAACCACAGCACCCGGCCCCCCAGCTCCCCGGCCTGGCGCTGCACCGACCACAGCCCGAGCCCGGTGAGGTCCACCGGCGGCCGGGTCTGCCGCAGGTGCTGGACGATGCGGTCGACGGGGACCCCGGGCTGGGTGAGGGAGAGGTCGACCCAGCCCGCGCGGGCGGTCACGCGGAGCCGCACCGGGGCGCCGTCGCCGTGGCGGTGGGCGTTCTCCAGCAGGTTGATGAGGATGCGCTGCACCCGCGCGTCCCCGACGGCGATCTCCCCCGCACCGTCGTCGAACTGCACCGTGAGCTGCGACCGGGGCAGCCCCGAGGCGGCGACTGAGGCCTGGAGGACATCACGGAGACGGCGGGTGCCGGGTGACCGCCGGACCGCGCCGCCGGTGGCGTCGGCCGTGCGGAGCATCGACGACAGGTGCGCGGTCTGGGCCCGTGCGAGCGCGAGCAGCTCACCGGCCTGCTCGGGGGCCCGGTCCAGCGAGCCCAGCACCGCCTCGAGCGAGGCCAGCGGGCTGCGCATGTCGTGGCAGAGCGCACGGACGACGGCGTCCTCTGGGCTGGGGATCTCCGGATCGGATCCGGGCCTCCGGCGCGGGTGCGGAAGGTGCGCGCGCAGCACGCGGACGAGATCGTTGAGCAGTCCGCGGCTACGCGTCGACGTCTGCGTGTCGGCAGCCAGGGTCACGGGCACCTCCTCAGGGGAGCCGGGCAGTGGCACCGTGGGGCGCACCGACCGTCAGGAGTGATGTGGGGCAGACCGACGACGCGGCCGCTGCTGACCGCAGGCCGCCGGTGGACGTGGTCGTCGTGGACGACCACCCGCTGTTCACGCGTGGGCTGGGCCTGCTGCTGCCGGGGCTCAGCGAGGGCCGGGTCCGGGTGGTGGCGACGACGGACGACGCCTCGGCCGCCGCGGCGCTGGTGCAGCGCCACCACGCCGACGTGGCGATCGTCGACCTGCACATGCCGCCCCCCGGCGGCACCAGGGCGATCGCCGCCATCCGCCGGGCGGACCCGATGGTGCGGGTGGTCGCGCTCTCCGGCCTGGCGGAGGCGGACGCCGCCATCGAGGCGCTGCGGGCCGGCGCGGCGGGCTTCCTGCCGAAGACGGCGGACCCCGAGGCGTTGGTGCGGCCGCTGCTCGCCGTCCTCGACGGGTGGTCGGTCGTGCCGGAGGCGCTGCTGCGCCAGCTGCTGGAGGACGCCGCGCCCGCCGGGCAGCAGAGCATCGTCGACCAGCTCACCGCCGACGAGCGGCGCCTCTGGCGGCTGATCGCCGACGGCACCAGCACGGTGGACATCGCGACGACGCTGCACGTCTCGGAGCGGACGGCGAAGCGGCTGGTGGCCCACCTGCTGCGCCGGCTCGGCGTGGCGACGCGGGTGGAGGCGGCGGCGCTGGCCGGCCGCGTCGGGCTGGGCGCCGGGGAGCCGGTGCGGCACACCGGTGGCCTCGTCGGCTGAACTCCCCAGGACGTCATCGCCGGGCCAGCTACCCGGGGGCATGATCGACAACCGCCGGTCTCGGAAGGTTCACCTTCCCTTACCTCGGGCAGCTCACCTGCCGAGCGTGCCGGCCCAGGGCTCGGAGGCGGCCAGCGTGAACGCGGGGACCTCGTCGGCGGCCATGTCCTGCGCGGCGTAGCCGCCGCTGCCCGCGCCCACGCACGCGGTGACGGTGGCCAGTCCCGCACGCCGCTGGAAGAAGGACTGCCGCACCTGCCAGCCGACGACTGCCCGGCGTTCGAGCACCACCTGCTCGCGCACCAGCCAGCCGCTGCGGACGGAGAAGGTCCGGGGCCCGGTCACATGCCCGAGGGAGCGGTAGCGGGCGATCCCGACCGGGACGCCGAGCACGGTGAGGACGATGCCGACGGCGAGCAGCCACCACCAGCCCTGCTCGGCCAGGAGGACACCGCCGCCCGCGGTGACTAGCAGCCCGAACACGACGGCCCGCATCACCCGCCGGCGCCGGGCCGCGGGCGGGTGCGGGGTGAGCTCGCCGGGGACGTCGGTGACCCGCCGGGCCAGCGCCCACGCCTCCGCACGCGGACCGAGGGGGAGCAGCTGGCCGCGGCCGCTGGCGTCGCCGAGGCCGGTGACCAGCGCGTTGACGCGGGCGATGCGGGCCAGTCGCATGCCGAGCCCGTCGGTGACGGTGACGCCGCGGATGCGGTCGACCTCCAGCTCGGTGTGCCGGCGGGTGAGCAGCCCGCGCGAGGCGACCAGCGAGCCGCCGCGGCGGGCCAGCCGGAACCGCCAGTTGACGACGGCGGCGCCGATGACGGACCCGAGCAGCAGCACGAGCACGGCGATGCCGATCCCGGCACCGATCAGCTGGACGTCGGAGAGGTTCGGTTCCTCGAACTCGGGGGTGAGCTGCTCGGGCAGCTCCTCGGCCAGCCGGAACAGGGCGCCGACGGCGGCGAGCGGTACGGCGAGGTAGGTGCCGACCAGGGGGGCGTAGAGCAGCCAGCGGTGGTCGAGGCGGGCGTACTCCTCCTCGACGGGCTCGGGTGCCGGTGCGCCGTCCGGGGGAGCCGCGGGTGCGGCGGCGGCGCGGTGGGTGAGCACGGCGACGCGCAGCCGGTCCCCCTCGGCGCGCGGGACGCCGTCGACGAGCAGCTCCTCGTCGCCGTCGGAGACCGCCCCGGCGGCGGCGTCGATGCGGACGCGCACCAGGCCGAAGAGGCGGTGCAGCGGGGGTGCCTCCACCTCGACGCCGCGGATGCGGTCGTTGGGGACGGTGCGCACCGAGCGCGCCAGCAGCCCGCGGGTGATGACGACCGCGGACGGCCCGTCGGCGTAGCTGAACCGCCACCAGTTGAGGGCGGCGGTGAGGAGCGAGAGGACGGTGACGCCGATGACGAGGGCGACGACGGTGCGCGTCCCGCCGCCGAACCCGGTGGCCGCGACGATCGGGATGACGGCCGGGACGAACTGCCGGGCCTGGCGGAACGTCGCGGTGTGGACGGCGATGACGCGCGGGGAGAGCCGCCGTCCGGGCTCGGTGGGCGGCGCGGGCGGCGGGCCGAGGGGCGGGGGCCAGGGCGGGAGCGGGCCGGCCGGCCGGCGCGGGGGTGGGGGCGCGGGCTGCACGGCGCTCAGGTGGCCTGGTCGCGGACCAGCTCGGCCCGGCGGGCGAGGTCGTCGGCGACGCGCTGGGCGACGTGCTGCTCCAGGTGCCAGATGCGCACGGTGCCCTGGCTGGAGGCGGTGAGCACCGCGACGGTGGCCAGGCCGAACATCTGCTGCAGCACGCCGCGGGTGACGTCGACGGTCTGGATGCGGGAGATCGGCACCAACGTCCAGGTCTGGGTGAGCCAGCCGGTGCGCGTGTAGGCCGCCTCGTTGGTGATCTCCCACCGGTACACGCGGTGCTTGAACCACGGCCGGATGCTCAGGGCGATGACCGCGTAGACGCCGCCGGCCAGGGGGAGCAGCGTGCGGATCAGGGGGACCGGGTCGCCGGCGTCGGCGGGGACGAAGAGCAGGAACGCGCCGATGCCCAGCCACATGAAGGCCGCGCTGATCAGGCTCTCCACCACCCACAGCCCGATCGCCGAGCGCGGCAGCTCCCAGGCGGGCTCGCGCACGGGCGTCGGGCGGGCGGCGCCTGGGGCGGCCCGGTGGCTGGGGGACATCGGGCCCATCCTCCCAGTGCGGCGGGCGCCGGTCGCGCAACCGGTGTTCGTGCCACGATGGAGAGCGTGATGCCGCAGCAGGTTCCGACCGTGCCCGCCTCCGAGATGCCCGCGGACGCCGTGGTCCTCGACGTCCGGGAGGACGACGAGTGGGTGCACGGGCACATCGAGGGCGCCACCCACATCCCCATGGGCGACGTCCCTGCCCGGCTCGACGAGCTGCCCGAGGCCGACCCGCTCTACGTCACCTGCCGCGGCGGTGGCCGCTCGGCACGGGTGGCCGCGTGGCTCAACGCCAACGGCTACGACGCGGTCAACGTCGGCGGCGGCATGGGCGAGTGGCAGGCCGCCGGCAAGCCCATGGTGAGCGAGACCGGCGAGGAGCCCTTCGTCCGCTGAGGTCCAGCGCCGGTCGTCTGCGAGGGTTGAGCCGCTCGGGCGGACGTCGAGCCGTGCCGTGGCGCGGCTTCAGGTCAGGTGGCGCGGGTCAACGCGGGAACGGTGACTGCTCTGCGCTCAGGGGGAACGCCAGGACGCGGCGGTCTCCTCGTCGTAGTAGCGGGTGAAACCGCACAGCCAGGCGATCGGCTCCAGCGGCTCGCCCTCCCAGCGGTCGGCGCCGCTGACCAGCAGGCGCGACCCGACCCCGTAGACCGGGCCCGGCGTGCTGCTGCCCGCTGCCGGGTCGTACGGCGCCGGGAGGTCCACGGTCACAGTCTCGCCCGATCCGCCGGAGAACCACTCCTGCACGGCGAAGGTGACCCCGACCAGGTCCTCCGGCGGCCCGGGTGAACCGGCCTGCGTCGTGACGGCTGGCCCGATGCCCACCACCACGCCGGTGAAGGCGAAGTCCAGCCTGCCGACGGCGGCGGAGCTGTACTCGAGCGCGCAGGAGCTCGCCTCCGTGCCGGCGAGCGGCCCGGTGCGCCTGGCCGTCGGGTCCTCGGCGAGCTGCGACAGCTCGCTGCCGGCCGCCGTCCCGGGCTCGTCCCCGCCGTCGGCCGGAGGCATGCCGGTGCCCGGGTCGGCGTCGGCGGCCTCCGGAGCGTCCTGCCGCGGTTCCTCGGCGACCAGCACCGACGCCGAGCCCGCGGCGTCGTCCTGCCCGCTCGGCAGGTCGACGACGGTGACCACCCCGCCGGCCACCACCGCCACCCCCGCGGCGACCGCGAGCGAGACACCCGCTGCTCGGCGCCGCCGAGCTCGGCGGCCGGCCCGCAGCAGCTGCGCCGTCGGCGGCGGGCCGACGGGCACCCGCTCCGCCACCTCGCCCAGCAACGCCGAGGTCTCCCGATCGGTCACGATGCCCTCCCTCCCCGCAGCTCGGCGACGTCCAGATCGGTCTGCAGCTGGGCCAGCGCACGGGAGAGCCGGCTCTTCACCGTCCCCGGCGCGATGCGCAGCGCGTCGGCGATCTGCTGCTCGCCCAGGTGGGCGTAGAAGCGCAGCACGACGACCTCCCGGTGCGCCGGGCTCAACCGGGAGAGCGCGCGTCGGACGGCGTCGGCGTCGTCCACCTGCGCGGTGCCGTCGTCGGTGGCGACGTCGGGCACCTCCGCGGTCGGCCGCTCGCCCCACCATCGGCGGCGGCGGCTGTCGTGGTGGCAGTTGACCAGCACCCGGTAGACGTAGGCGTCCCGGTTGTCGGCGGTGCCGACCCGGTCCCAGGCGACGTAGCAGCGCACCAGGGCCGTCTGCACCAGGTCCTCGGCCTCCGTGCGGGCGCAGCCGAGCAGCACGGCGGAGCGGACGAGCACCGGCCAGCGCTCGTCCACGTACCGCGTGAACGCCTCGTCCCGCTCCACTCACCCTCCGCCGGATCGCCCTCTGGAGAGGATGACGGGCCGGGGGGTGGGCGCGGTTCCGCCGCGCCCGCCGAATTCGATCATCGGCAGGTGGTCGCCCGACACGCCGGTGCCGGCAACCACCTGCCGATGATCAACCCGCGAAGGGGTCAGCTCTTCACCTGGTACTCCGCGAACCGGCTGCGCAGGTCCTTCTTGGAGAACTTGCCGACGCTGGTCTTGGGCACCTCGTCGATGAACTCCACCGCCTCGGGCATCCACCACTTGGCCACCAGCGGCTTGAGGTGGTCGAGGATCTCCTGCTCCGACGCCTCCTCGCCCTCCTTGAGGACGACGCAGGCCAGCGGGCGCTCGTCCCACTTCGGGTGCGGGATGCCGACGACGGCGGCCTCCTTCACCTTGGGGTGGCTCATGATCGCGTTCTCCAGGTCGACCGAGCTGATCCACTCGCCGCCGGACTTGATCAGGTCCTTGGTGCGGTCGGCGATCCGGATGGAGCCGTACTCGTCCATGGCGGCGACGTCGCCGGTCTTCATCCAGCCGTCGGCGGTGGTGAGCTCCACACCGGCGTCGGGGTTGTAGTAGTCCTGCGCGCACCACGGCCCGCGCACCTGGAGCTCACCGGTGGCCTTGTCGTCCCACGGCTGCGGCTCGAGGGTGTCGGAGTCGACGATGCGCGCCTCGACGCCGAGGAACGGGATGCCGGCGCGCGCCCGCTGGGCCGCCTTGGTCTCGTCGTCGGCGTCCTCGTAGCGCTTGGGCAGCACGCCCGACGAGGCCACCGGGTGGGTCTCGGTCATGCCCCACGCCTGCAGGATCGGGATGCCGACCTGCTCGCGGTAGGCCTCGGAGAGCGCCTTCGGCACAGCGGAGCCACCGCAGCCGATGTCGCGCAGCTTGTGCGGCTGCCCGGCCAGGTGCGGGAGCACGCCCTGCCAGATGGTCGGGACGCCGGCGGTGAAGGTGACGCCCTCGTCGACGATCAGCTTCGCCAGCGCCTCGGGCTGCATGAGCGCGCCCGGCATGACCAGCGATGCGCCGGCGGCCGGGGCGGCCTGGGCGATGCCCCAGGCGTTGGCGTGGAACATCGGCACGACCGGCATCGCGACGTCGCGGATGCCCAGGCCGAAGGCGTTGGGCGCCATCACGCCCATGGTGTGCAGGAACGTCGAGCGGTGCGAGTAGACGACGCCCTTCGGGTTGCCGGTGGTGCCGGACGTGTAGCACATCGAGGCCGCGCGCCACTCGTCCGTGACGCCGAACTCGACCGGCTGCGCGTCGGCCAGGAGCGTCTCGTAGTCGAGGATGCGGGGGTCGTCGGGGATCTCGTTGCCGCCGCCGTCGTCCATGACCACGACCTGCCTGACCGTCTTCATGGTGTCGATCAGCGGCCACAGCAGCGGCAGGACCGTGCGGTCGACGAAGATGACCTCGTCCTCGGCGTGGTTGGCGATGTAGGTGAGCTGCTCGGGGAAGAGCCGCACGTTGAGGGTGTGCAGCACGCGCCCGGTGCACGGCGCGGCGAAGTACAGCTCCAGGTGCCGCTGGCTGTTCCAGCCGAACGTGCCGACCCGCCCGTCGGCGCTGACGCCCAGGGTGTCGAGGACGCCGCCCAGCTTGCGGGTGCGCTGCGCCCACTCCGCGTACGTCGCCCGGGTCACGCCCCCGGGGTTGTTGGTGACGATCGTCCCGTCGCCGTAGTGCTGCTCGACGTGCCGGAAGATCGAGTCGATCGTGAGGGGGTAGTCCTGCATCAAGCCGCGCATGTCCGGATCCTGCCAGTGACCGCGCTCACCTTCCAGCGGTAGGGGTGCGGGCCGCCGGGTCGGTCAGCCGTAGATGTCCCGGAGCTGCTCGGTCAGCACGGTCAACGCCTCCGCCGACGAGCGGCCGGTCGACGACTGGGCCGTCGCGGACAGCACCCACACGCCAGCCCCCCGGGCGTCGGGAACGGCGAGTGACCACCGGGCGTCGTAACGCTCGTCCATCCCGGGGCAGAGGATGAGCGCCCCGCCGCCAGGGACGTCGGCCGACGGGCAGGGCGTCGCACCCGGGTACTCCGCCTGGCCGCCGCCCATGACGTAGGTGCTCCGCAGCTGCTCGACCGTCGTCCCGTCGCCCAGGAAACCCACGTCGACGAGGTACGCGTAGTCGTAGGGCCCGTCGTAGGACAGCGGCACCGGCACCCAGGTGCAGCCGGACGGGCCGGCCGGCAGGGTGCCGGTCCAGTAGCTGAACTCGTCGTCGAGGGCCTCGCCGAGCCGCGCGGACAGCCGCGGGCAGGTCGCCATGTCCTCCTCGGTGGAGACCCCCGGGTAGGGCTTGCCGGCGGGCAGCCACCGGTCCCACTCAGCAGGGGACCTGAGCACGACCGGCCCGCCCAGCGCGGCGGCGGTGGCCTCGAGCTCGGGCGCGGCAGCGGCCGCAGCCGCCTGGGCAGCGGCCGCAGCCACACCGGCCTGCGCCTCCTCCGCTGACGCCCGTTCCGCCTCGGCTTCCGCCGCTGACGCCCGTTCCGCCTCGGCTTCCGCCGCTGCCGCCCGGTCGGCCTCCGCCGAGGCCGACCGCTCCGCTTCCGAGGTCCGATCGGGGACGACCGTCGCCGGGGCGGGCGCGGCCGGGCCGGCCGGTGCCGACGACAGCGAGCCGACCGTGGCCGGGACGCCGACTGCGATCACGACCATCGCGGCGACCGTCGACAGGACGCCGGCCCGGGTGCGGCGGCGCTGCCGGTGCCGGGCGACGACGTCGTCGGGCGACACGCGCCCGCCGGCCGCGATGCTGTCGGCGAGCGCGGTCAGCCGCGCGGGCAGGAACTGCTCGACGTCGTTCACGACGACCTCCCGGTCAGCTGCTCGTAGGGGTCCCCGGGTGCGAGCAGCGCCCGGAGCGCGGCGAGCCCGCGGGTGACGTGGTTGTTGACCGTGCTGGTCGAGCACCGCATCAACCGGGCGGTCTCGGCCTCGCTGAGGTCGTCGAAGTACCGGAGGACGACGGCGGTGCGCGCGCGGGGCGAGAGCTGCAGGAGCGCGGCCCGCAGCTCGTCGGCCGCGGCGTGCGCCGCCTGCAGGTCGGTGCCGTCCCCCCGGTCGGGGACCGATTCGATGACCTGCTCGGTGTTGGTGAGCAGCCGCAGCCAGCTCAAGTGGCTGTTGACCAGCATCCGGCGCACGTAGGCCAGCGGGTTGTCGGCCCGCTGCACCTTCGGCCAGGAGGCGAAGGCGCGGGCGAGCGCCGTCTGCACCAGGTCCTCGCCCCGGGCGCGGTCCCCGGTCAGCAGGCAGGCCGTGCGCAGCAGCCCGGGCCCGTGGTCGCGGACGAAGTCCGTGAACCCGTCGTCCCTCGGTCGTCCCACGCGCCCACCCTCCGCCGATGCCTCCACCCGGAAGACGTATCGGCCCGGCAGCCGGACCCCAGCGCGGAAGATCTCGGTTCGGTAACGGCCCCGATCAGGCGGTGAGGACGACGGGCAGCGTCTCCAGGCCGCGGATGACGAACTCGGGACGGCGCACCGGCTCACCGCCGAGCTCGAGCACCGACGTCCGGTCCAGCAGCGCGCCGAAGGTGGCCTGCAGCTCGACCCGGGCCAGTGGCGCCCCGATGCAGAAGTGGATGCCCGCACCGAACGCGATGTGCGGGTTGTCGCTACGGCGGACGTCGAGGGTCTCGGGGTCGGCGAAGACGGTGGGGTCGTGGTTCGCCGCGCCGAGGAGGGCGGCGATCTTCTGCCCCTCGGCCACGGTCACGCCGCCGAGCTCCACGTCCGCGGTGGCGGTGCGCTCGAACAGCTGCAGCGGCGGGTCGAAGCGCATGAGCTCCTCCAGCGCCGCGGGGCGCAGACCCGGCTCCGCGCGGAGGGCAGCCAGCTGGTCGGGGTGGCGCAGGAGCGCCAGCATGCCGTTGCCGGTGACGTTCACCGTGGCCTCGTGGCCGGCGTTGAGCAGCAGGATGCAGGTGGTGACCAGCTCGTCCTCGGTCAGCCGGTCGCCGTCGGCGTCCCGGACGGACACCAGGTGGGATAGCAGGTCCTCGCCGGGGGCGGTACGGCGCTCGGCGGCCAGCTGCCGCAGGTAGGTGACGAACTCGTCCGCCGCGCGCTCGGCCGCCTCCTCGACGGCTGCCGTGCGCCCGTACTCGTACATCTTCACGATCGCGTTCGACCACGGCCGCAGCAGCGGGCGGTCGGCCTCGGGCACGCCCAGCAGCTCGGCGATCACCGCGACCGGCAGCTGCTCGGCCATGCCGGTGAGCAGGTCGACCGGCGTCGACCCGGCCGAGCGCTCGACCAGCTCGTCGGCCAGCCGGCCGGCCAGCTCCTCCACCCACGGGCGCAGCCGCTCCACGTGCCCGCGGGCGAACGCGCTGGTGATCAGCCGCCGCAGCCGGGTGTGGTCCGGCGGCTCCATCTCCAGGATGGCGTTGCGGTGGATGAGGTTGAAGCTCTCGAACCGGTCGGCCGGCTCCTTGTCCGCCCAGATGCGGCCCAGCCGGCGGTCGCGCAGCACGGCGTTGGACTCCGCGTGGGTGAACGCCAACCAGAGTCCCAGCCCCTCGTGCCACTGCACCGGCGCCTGCGCCCGGGCCCGCGCGAACGCCGGGTACGGGTCGGCGACGAACGAGGGGGCGGTGAGGTCGAGCGCGTCGACGGCCGGGGACACGCCGGGAAGCCTAGGAGCCCGCCCGCGGCGTCCGGCACCCGCGGGCCCGCCGACGAGTGAGACGAACTCGGCTTCGAGGCCGCGTCCCCCGGCGCCCGCGGCCTCGGGGCGGGGCCCCGCACCCCGCCACATACGCTGACCCGCATGGCTTCCCGCAAGCGCTCGTCCGCCCCCGCTGCCGCGCCGGAGGGCGTGAACCCGAAGGCGCCCTGCCCCTGCGGGTCGGGCCGCCGCTACAAGCACTGCCACGGCTCCGGGTACGCCCCGCCGGTCGTCCGGCCGTTCGAGGGCCTGCCCGGCGAGGCCGACTGGGTGGCGCTGCGCGAGCTCGTCCCGGCGGCGACGGCGACGCTGCGCTCGGCCGACGGGCGCGAGCTCACCCTGGCCAGCGTGCTGCCCGGCGGCGCCCCCGCTCTGGTGCGCGCCAACGGCCAGATCCTCGTCGGCGCCCAGCTGGCGACGTCGTCGGACGACGTCAGCCGCGACCTCGGCACCGCCGTCGCCGCCGCGCTGGAGGCCCCCGCGGGCGCGCCGGTGGACCCGGGCCCCATCGGGGGCACCGGCTCGGCCGGCCCACGGCTGCAGGAGGTGCTCGACCTCACCGCGCCGCTCGAGGTGACCGTGCACGACAGCTTCGACTTCTGGCTGGAGGGCACCGACCCCAGCCCCGCCGCGCGCGCCGGCCTGACCCAGGCCAACGAGGCGATCCTGCCCACCGTCCGGCTGGAAGGGCTGGAGGCCGCCTACTGGGTGCGCCCGGGCAGCGAGCGGGCGCACCTGCGCTGGGTGCGGCCGGAGAAGGAGGAGCAGTTGCTCGACGCGCTGGCCCGCCTGTCGGCGTCCGAGCAGATCCTCCTCGGTGAGGGCACCCGCTACGCCGGCGCCTTCCGCGCCCACGGTCTCGTCGTCCCGGTGTGGGACCTGCCGGCCGACACCCCGGCCGAGGACTGGGCCGCACCGGCGACCGAGTTCCAGAGCCGGCTCGAGGCCGCCCTGGCCGAGACGGCCCCGCTGACCGCCGACGAGCGGCGCGCCCGCGCCGGGCTGCTCTCCCGCCAGATCACCCTGCGGTAGCCGGCTGCGGGGCGCACGAACGGGTGACGCCGCGCAACCGACGCGCCCGGGAGCGGCCCGCCCGGTGACCGCCCGTACCGGCCGCCCGGCGGGGAGAACGCGCTGGCGGCCGGGCGTGCGCCTGCCCGGACGGCGCTTGCCGGGTGTCCGGCGGATGGACGTGTCGTTACGCGACCGTGACGCGAACCGCACTTGACGGCGGCTCGTGTTAGCGCTCACATAGACGGGTCCGCAGACGCGGGCCTGAGCGCCGACGCGACGGCGGCAGAAGCTTCAACGAGGAGGCCCATGTGAGCAAGAAGCTCGGCCTGACCGCACTGGGCGCCACCCTGGCGCTCGGTCTGGCGGCGTGCGGCGGCGAGGGCGCCGGCAGCACCAACGACACGGCCAACGCCAACCCGGAGGACCTGTCGATCGGCGTCTCGATGCCGACGCAGACCTCCGAGCGCTGGATCGCCGACGGCGAGAACGTCGAGGAGCAGCTGACCGAGGCCGGGTACGACGTCGAGCTGCGGTACGCCAACGACGACATCCCGACCCAGGCGCAGCAGATCGACACGATGATCACCCAGGGCGTCGACGCCCTGATCGTCGCCGCCATCGACGGCACCGCGCTGACCAGCCAGCTCGCCAACGCCGCCGCCGAGGGCATCCCGGTCATCTCCTACGACCGGCTCATCCGCGACACCGAGAACGTCGACTTCTACGTCAGCTTCGACAACTTCAAGGTCGGCGTCGCCCAGGGCGAGTCCCTGCTCAAGGGCCTCGGCGTCCTGGACGAGAACGGCGAGCGCACCGACGCCGCCGGTCCGTTCAACGTCGAGCTGTTCGCCGGCTCGCTGGACGACAACAACGCGCACTTCTTCTGGGACGGCGCCATGTCGGTGCTGCAGCCGCTGATCGACGACGGCACGCTGGTCGTCCCGTCCGGGCAGACCGACATCGGGCAGGCCGCGATCCTGCGCTGGGCGCAGGAGGGCGCGCAGCGGCGCATGGAGGACCTGCTGACCTCCACGTACAACAGCGGCACCGTCCTCAACGGCGTCCTCTCGCCCTACGACGGCCTGTCCCGCGGCATCATCACCGCCCTGGAGAACGCCGGCTACGGCCCGACGATCACCGCCCCGGAGCGGCCGATGCCGATCATCACCGGTCAGGACGCCGAGATCGCCTCCGTCAAGCTGATCGACGACGAGATCCAGTACTCGACGATCTTCAAGGACACCCGGCTGCTGGCCGAGCAGGCCGTCGCGGCCGCCCAGGCCTACCTGGAGGGCGAGGAGCCCGAGGCCAACGACACCGAGAGCTACCACAACGGCGTGAAGGTCGTGCCGTCGTACCTGCTCCCGGTGGAGACGGTTACCAAGGAGAACATCGAGCAGGTCCTGATCGACTCCGGTTACTACACCGCCGACGAGGTCGCCGCCGGTCAGACCAGCTGACCCGCGCTCCTCGGCAGCACCCCGCACGACCGGTCGGGCTCGGCGCCGCGTTCTCGCCGCCGGGCCCGACCGGGCACCATCCAGCAGTTCCGTGCACCGCCCAGCACCGTGACCCACTCAGCACCGAGGACGACGGAGTCCCATGGACAACATCCTGGAGATGCGCTCCATCACCAAGACCTTTCCCGGGGTCAAGGCGCTGGAGGACGTGAACCTCGCGGTTCGCGCCGGCGAGATCCACGCGATCTGCGGGGAGAACGGAGCCGGCAAGTCCACCCTGATGAAGGTGCTCTCGGGCGTGTACCCGGCGGGCAGCTACGACGGCGAGATCGTCTTCGACGGTCAGCCGGTCGCCTTCAGCGGCATCCGGGACAGCGAGCAGGTGGGGATCGTGATCATCCACCAGGAGCTGGCGCTGGTCCCCTACCTCTCGATCGCCGAGAACATCTTCCTCGGCAACGAGCGCCGCGGCCGCGGCGGCCTGATCGACTGGAACCGCGCGCACGCCGAGGCCGAGGCGCTGCTGCGGTCGGTGGGCCTGCGGGAGAACCCCGAGACGCCGGTCGGCCAGCTCGGCGTCGGCAAGCAGCAGCTGGTCGAGATCGCGAAGGCGCTGTCGAAGAACGTGCGGCTGCTCATCCTCGACGAGCCCACCGCCGCCCTCAACGACACCGACTCCGCGCACCTCCTGGGGTTGCTCCGCGACCTCAAGGGGCGCGGCATCACCTGCATCATGATCTCGCACAAGCTCGGTGAGATCACCGCGATCGCCGACAACGTCACGGTCATCCGCGACGGCAAGACGGTGGAGACGCTCAACCTGCACGCCGGCGAGGTCACCCAGGACCGGATCATCCGCGGGATGGTCGGCCGCGATCTGGAGAGCTACTACCCCGACCGCGAGTCGCACCCCGGGGAGGAGGTGCTCCGGGTCGAGGACTGGACCGTGTGGCACCCCACCCAGGACCGCAAGGTCGTCGACGGCGCCGGCTTCGACGTGCGCGCCGGCGAGGTGGTCGGCATCGCCGGGCTGATGGGCGCCGGGCGCACCGAGCTGGCGATGAGCATCTTCGGCCGCTCCTGGGGCCGCAACATCTCCGGCCGGCTGTACATGCACGGCAAGGAGATCCAGGCCCGCAACGTCCCGGAGGCGATCGACCACGGCATCGCCTACGCCACCGAGGACCGCAAGCACTACGGCCTCAACCTGATCGAGGACATCCGGCGCAACGTCTCCGCCGCCGCCCTCGGCAAGCTCTCCCGCCGGGGCTGGGTGAACGCCAACGAGGAGACCAAGGTCGCCGAGGCCAGCCGGCGCAGCATGAACATCAAGGCGCCGACGGTCTCCGCCGTCGTGGGCAAGCTCTCGGGCGGCAACCAGCAGAAGGTCGTGCTGTCCAAGTGGCTGTACACCGACCCCGAGGTGCTCATCCTCGACGAGCCGACGCGCGGCATCGACGTCGGCGCGAAGTACGAGATCTACACGATCATCAACCGTCTGGTGGCCGACGGGAAGGCCGTCGTCGTCATCTCGTCGGAGCTGCCCGAACTGCTCGGCATCTGCGACCGCATCTACACCCTCTCCGCCGGCCGGATCACCGGTCAGCTGCCCGTGCGCGAGGCGACCCAGGAGAACCTGATGGAGCTCATGACCCAGGACAAGGAGGTCGCGGCGTGACCAAGACCGTGCCGCAGACCGAGGAGATCACGCCGGCGCCGGGCGCCGCGCAGCAGGCGAAGGAGGACGCGCGGGGCGGCGGGCTGCTGGGCCTGGTCACCGCGAACCTGCGCACCAGCGGCATCTACATCGCCTTCGTGGCGATCGTGGCCCTGTTCGCGGTCCTCACCGGCGGGGACTCGCTGAGCCCCGGAAACCTGTCCAACATGGTCCTCCAGTACTCCTACATCCTGGTGCTGGCCATCGGCATGGTGATCGTGATCATCGCCGGGCACATCGATCTCTCGGTCGGTTCCGTGGTCGCGCTCACCGGTGCGGTCTCGGCCGTGCTGGTGATCCAGCAGGGCTTCCCGTACTGGGTCGGCATCGTGGCCGCGCTCGCCGTCGGCATCGCCGTCGGCGCCTGGCACGGCCTCTGGGTGGCCTACGTCGGCATCCCGGCGTTCATCGTCACCCTCGCCGGCATGCTGCTGTTCCGCGGCCTCACCCTGCAGGTCCTGGACAACGTCTCGCTCTCGCCCTTCCCCCGCGAGTACGGGCAGATCGCCACCGGCTTCATCAACGGCTGGCTCGGCGGCTACGGCTACGACGCGTTCACCCTGCTGATCGGTGCGGTCGCGGTGGCCGGCTACGCGGTCAGCGGCTGGCGGGCCCGGTCGGCGCGCATCCGCTACGACCAGCCGGTCGAGAGCCTCGGCCTGTTCGTCCTCAAGGTGGTCGCCGTCGGCGTCGTCGTGATGGCGTTCGCCTGGCAGCTCGCGAACTCCCGCGGCCTGCCGATCGTGCTGATCATCCTGGCCGTCCTGGTGCTGGTCTACGGCCTGGTCACCACCCGCACGGTGTTCGGGCGGCAGGTCTACGCGATCGGTGGGAACCTGCCGGCGGCGATGCTCTCCGGGGTGAAGGTCAAGAAGGTCAACTTCTGGATCTTCGTCAACATGGGCTTCCTCGCCGCGATCGCCGGGATCATCTACTCCTCGCGCATGAACGGGGCCCAGCCCGCAGCGGGTGAGATGTTCGAGCTCGACGCCATCGCGGCGGCCTTCATCGGCGGTGCCGCGGTGACCGGCGGCGTGGGCACGGTGGTCGGCGCCATGGTCGGCGGGCTGATCATGGCGGTGATGACCAACGGCATGCAGCTCATGGGGATCGAGCAGCAGGTGCAGATGGTCGTCAAGGGCCTCGTGCTCCTGCTCGCCGTGGCCTTCGACGTCTACAACAAGCGGCGCGCCGGCGCCTCGCGCTGACCGGCGGCGGCGCCTGCGGAGGACCGTGCCGGGCAACGAGGGAGGAGCGGGCGTGACAGCCGAGGTCGTGGGGTCCCGTCCCCCGGGGCTGGCCGCCGTGGCCGCGCGGGCGGGGGTGTCGCACCAGACGGTCTCCCGGGTCATCAACGGGCACCCGAGCGTCGCGCCCCTCACCCGCGAGCGGGTCCAGCGGGCGATCGCCGAGCTCGGGTACCGCCCGAACCGGGCGGCCCGGGCGCTGGTCACCGGCACCACCCGCACGATCGGCCTGGTCACGGTCAACATCGCCCAGTACGGCCCGGCGCAGATGATGATCGGCCTGGAGCGGGCCGCCCGGGCGGCCGGGTACGCGCTGTCGGTGGCGATCCTCGACGAGGCCACCGCCGACGCCATGCGGGAGTCGGTCGACAACCTGGTGGCCCAGGGTGTCGACGCGGTCGTGGCGCTGTCCACCTACGACGACGCCGCCGACGCGGTGAGCCGGCTCGAGCCGCCGGTCCCCCTGGTCGCCGTCCAGGTGGGCGGGGCGGACGGGCGGCCGGCCGTCGCGATCGACCAGGAGGCCGGGGCGCGGGCGGCGGTGCGGCACCTGCTGGACCTGGGGCACGCGACGGTGCACCACCTGCCCGGCCCGGCGGACTCCCAGGAGTCCCGCGGTCGCGCCGACGGGTGGCGCGCGGAGCTCGCGGCCGCCGGTGCGTGGCTGCCCGAGGAGTTGCCGCGCGGCGACTGGACGCCGGCTTCCGGATACGCCGCCGGCGAGGAGCTCGTGGCCCGGCGGCGCGCGGGGGAGCAGATCACCGCCGTCTTCGCGGCCAACGACCAGATGAGCCTGGGTCTGCTGGCGGCGCTGCACGACGCCCGGCTCACCGTGCCGGGCGACGTGAGCGTCGTGGGCTTCGACGACCTGCCCGAGGCCCCGTACTTCGTGCCGCCGCTGACCACGATCCGGCAGGACTTCGCCGAGCTCGGCCGACGGGGCGTGGACCTGGTGCTCGGCCGCATCCGGGGCGAGTCCCCGCATCCCGACCCTGTCCCGCCGAGCCTGGTGGTGCGGGCCAGTGCGGGCTCCCCGCCCGCCGTGAGAGGCTGATGTGAACGCTCACAAATCACCCGGAGGAGACCCGATGGGCCAGCAGGCGGACGCCGTGACGGCCGGCGCCGGTGCCGGCACGGACCCCGGCGAGGCGATCACCGCGGGCCGCACGGCGCTGGGCATCGAGCTCGGGTCGACGCGGATCAAGGCGGTGCTGATCGGCCCGGACCACGCTCCGCTCGCCGTCGGCAGCTCCGACTGGGAGAACCGGCTGGTCGACGGCGTGTGGACGTACTCGCTGGACGCCGTCTGGTCGGGCGTGCAGGAGAGCGTCGCGGCCCTGGCCGAGGACGTGCGGCGCCGCCACGGGGTCGAGCTGACCGGAGCCGGTGCGCTCGGGGTGTCGGCGATGATGCACGGCTACCTGGCCTTCGACGCCCGGGGTGAGCTGCTCGCGCCGTTCCGCACCTGGCGCAACACCAACACGGGGCGGGCCACCGAGCGGCTCAGCGCGGAGTTCGGCGTCAACATCCCGCACCGGTGGAGCGTCGCGCACCTCTACCAGGCGGTCCTGGACGGCGAGGAGCACCTTGCCCGGCTCGACCACCTGACCACCCTCGCCGGCTACGTGCACTGGCAGCTCACCGGGGAGCGGGTGCTCGGCGTGGGGGACGCCAGCGGCATGTTCCCCATCGACGCCACCACCGGCGGCTACGACGCCGCGATGCTGGCCCGGTTCGACCAGCTGGCCGCCGAGGCCGGGGTGGAGGTCACCCTCGCCGAGCTGCTGCCGGCCATCGCCGTCGCCGGCCAGCCGGCCGGCACGCTCACCGCGGCGGGCGCGCGGCTCCTCGACCCGGCCGGGCGGCTGCGCCCCGGCATCCCGCTCTGCCCCCCGGAGGGCGACGCGGGCACCGGCATGGTCGCCACGAACTCGGTCGCGCCGCGCACCGGCAACGTCTCCGCCGGGACGTCGATCTTCGCCATGGTGGTGCTCGAGCGGGAGCTCGCCGCGGTGCACCGCGAGCTGGACCTGGTCACCACACCGGCCGGCGACCCGGTGGCGATGGTGCACTGCAACAACGGCGCCAGCGAGCTGGACGCGTGGGCCGGGCTGTTCACCGAGTTCGCCCGGGCGCTGGGTGCCGACGCCGAGCCGGGGAAGGTCTTCGAGACACTCTTCACCGCCGCGCTGGACGGGCAGAGCGACTGCGGCGGGATGCTCGCCTACAACTACCTCTCCGGGGAGCCGATCACCGGTCTGGAGGAGGGGCGGCCGCTCTTCCTGCGGTCGCCGGACAGCAGGCTGGACCTGGGCACCTTCATGCGCACCCACCTGTTCTCCTCCCTGGCCACGCTCCGGATCGGCATGGACGTCCTGCAGAAGGCCGAGGGCGTGCGGCTGGACCGGATGTTCGCCCACGGCGGCATGTTCAAGACCGAGGGCGTCGCCCAGCGCTTCCTGGCCGCCGCGACCGACACCCCGGTCTCCGTCGGCGACGTCGCCGGTGAGGGGGGTGCCTGGGGCATGGCCGTCCTCGCCGCCTTCGCGACCGGTCGCTCCCCGGAGCAGGGCCTGGCCGACTACCTGGACACCGCGGTCTTCGCCGGCACCAGCCTGCAGACCGCCGAGCCCGACCCGGTCGACGTCGCGGGCTTCGACGCGTTCATGGAGCGGTACGTCGCCGGCCTGCCGGTCGAGCAGGCCGCCGTCGACCACGTGGGAGTCGGCCGCGGACGGGCCGCCGACGCCCCGACGACCTCCCCCGTCCCGAAGGAGGAGCACCTGGCATGAGCAGCCCGACCCTGACCGAGCGCGGCACCCACCGGGAACTGCGCGAGCACGTCGCCGCGCTGCACGGCGAGCTGACCCGGTACGAGCTGGTCACCTGGACCGCCGGGAACGTCTCGGCCCGCGTGCCCGGCGAGGACCTGTTCGTCATCAAGGGCAGCGGCGTCTCCTACGACGAGCTGACCTGGGAGGGCATCACCGTCTGCGACCTGGACGGCGCCGTCGTCGACGGGGTCAAGGCGCCCTCGTCGGACACCGCCGCCCACGCCTACGTCTACCGGCACATGCCGGAGGTCGGGGGCCAGGTGCACACGCACAGCCCGTACGCCGCGGCCTGGGCCGCGCGCGGCGAGGAGATCCCGTGCGTGCTGACGGCGATGGCCGACGAGTTCGGCGGCCCGATCCCGGTGGGCCCCTTCGCGCTGATCGGGGACGACTCGATCGGTCAGGGCGTCGTCGCCACGCTGTCGGGGTCGCGCTCACCCGCCGTCCTGATGCAGAACCACGGCGTCTTCACCATCGGCCGGGACGCCCGGGCCGCCGTCAAGGCGGCCGTCATGACCGAGGACGTCGCCCGCACCGTGCACCTGTCCCGGCAGCTGGGCGAGCCGATCCCCATCGCGCAGTCGGACATCGACTCGCTCTACGCGCGCTACCAGAACGTCTACGGACAGCGCTGAGGAAGGACGACTTCGTGGCACAGGACCCCTACGCCGGGGCGCAGGTGTGGTTCCTCACGGGCAGCCAGGGGCTGTACGGGGAGGAGACGCTGCAGCAGGTGGCCGACCAGTCCCGCCGGGTGGCGGTCGCGCTCGACGCGGCCGCCGAGATTCCCGCCGAGGTGGTGTGGAAGCCGGTGCTCACCGACGCCGGCGCCATCCGCCGGGCGATGGGCGAGGCCAACGAGGACCCGTCCTGCATCGGGGTGATCACCTGGATGCACACCTTCTCGCCGGCCAAGATGTGGATCGCCGGGATCGACGCCCTGCGCAAGCCACTGCTGCACCTGCACACCCAGGCCGACGCCGCCCTCCCGTGGGCGACGATCGACATGGACTTCATGAACCTCAACCAGGCCGCCCACGGCGACCGCGAGTACGGGTTCGTCCTCACCCGGTTGCGCCAGCCGCGCACCACCGTCGCCGGCCACGTGGACAACCCCGCGGTGCGGGCACGGGTGGGTTCCTGGGTGCGCGCGGCCGCCGGGGCCGCGGCCGCCCGGAACCTCAAGCTGGCCCGCTTCGGCGACAACATGCGCGACGTCGCCGTGACCGAGGGCGACAAGGTCGAGGCGCAGCTCCGCTTCGGCATGTCGGTGAACACCTGGGGGGTCAACGACCTGGTCGCCGTGGTCGACCAGGTGGCCGACGCCGACGTCGACGCGCTGGTGCAGGAGTACGGCGACCTCTACGAGCTGGCCGCCGACGTCCGGCCGGGCGGGGAGCGGCACGACTCGGTCCGCTACCAGGCGCGGATCGAGCTGGCGCTGCGGCAGTTCCTCACCGAGGGTGGGTTCGGGGCCTTCACCACCAACTTCGAGGACCTCGGCGGACTGCGCCAGCTGCCCGGGCTGGCCGTGCAGCGCCTCATGGCCGACGGCTTCGGCTTCGGCGGGGAGGGCGACTGGAAGACCTCCGCCCTGCTGCGGGTGCTCAAGGTGGCCGCGGCCGGCCTGCCGGGTGGCACGTCGTTCATGGAGGACTACACCTACGACCTGGCCTCCGACCGGCCGAAGATCCTCGGCGCGCACATGCTCGAGGTCTGCCCGACGATCTCCGGCGAGCGGCCCCGGCTCGAGGTGCACCCGCTCTCGATCGGCGGCCGCGAGGACCCCGCCCGCCTGGTCTTCACCGCCGCTCCCGGCGAGGGGGTCGTCATCGGCTGGGCCGACCTCGGCGACCGGTTCCGCTGGGTGGCCAACGAGGTCGACGTCGTCCCGCCGTCCGAGCCGCTGCCGAACCTGCCCGTGGCCCGGGCGGTCTGGGAGCCGCGGCCGGACTTCGCGACCTCCACCGAGGGCTGGCTGACCGCCGGCGGCCCGCACCACACGGTGCTGTCCACCGCGCTGGACGCCGACGTGCTCACCGACCTCGCCGAGGTGTTCGGCGTGGAGCTCGTGGTCATCGACGGCGACACCACCCGCCGGTCGCTGGCCAAGGAGCTGCGCTGGAGCGCCGCGTACCACCGGCTGGCCGCCGGGATCTGACCGGCGGGGCCCTCCGCGCGCAGTCGGGCCCTGCCCACCCAGGTGGACAGGGCCCGACCGTCCCGAGGACCGTGCGCTCAGAGGCCGCGGATCAGGTGCCGGAAGAACTCGACGCCCCGCTCCAGGGTCTCGACCCGGATCCGCTCGTCCGCGGCGTGCAGCGCCCCGAGCTCCTCTCGGCTGAGGTCGAAGGGCATGAACCGGTACACGCTGTCGCTGATGGCGTGGAAGTGTCGGGCGTCGCTGGCCTGCACCATCACGTAGGGCGCCACGGTCGCGTCGGGGTAGACGGCCAGCGCCGAGGCCCGGATGGCGGCGAAGGCGTCGTTGTCGGCCCGGGAGATCGTCGTCGGGTCGCTGCCCGAGACCACCCGCACCTCCACGGCCGGGTCGCCGATCACCCGGCGCAGCCGGTCGACCGTCGACTGCACCGTCTCGCCCAGCGCGATCCGGATGTTCAGGTGCGCCGTCGCCCGGGTGGCCAGGACGTTCGCCGCCCGGCTGCCCTCCAGCTGGGTGACCGCCACGGTGGTGCGCACCATGGCGTTGGCCTCGCGGCCGGCGCGGGACAGGACGGCGGCCAGGGCCGGCCGCAGCCGGTGCGCCCGACCCAGGACGGCGCGCACCGGTGCGGGCGCCTTCGGCCGCACGGCCTCGATCATGCCGAGGACGACGTCGTTGAGGCGGGCCGGGAACGGGTGCTCCTCCAGGGCGACGATCGCTCGCGCGAGCCGGGCCGGCGCGCCGTTACGCGTGGGGGAGGAGGCGTGCCCGCCGGGGTCGCTGGTGGCCAGCTCCACGTCCAGCAGGCCCTTCTCGGCGAGCCCGACGACGCCGATCTGCCCGGGCACCCCGGGGAACATGCCGCTCACCACGGCGCCGCCCTCGTCGAGCACGGCCCACGGCCGGATCCCCCGCGCGCGCAGCGAGTCCACTGCAAGCTGGGCACCGACCCCGGCGACCTCCTCGTCGTTGCCGAAGGAGAGGTGGACGTCGCGGCGCGGGGTGAAGCCGGCCGCCGCCAGCGACTCGACCGCCTCGATGATCGCGACCAGCGAGCCCTTGTCGTCGATGGCGCCGCGGCCGTGCACGACGCCGTCCTCGATCGAGCCGGAGAACGGGTCGCGGCTCCACTCCTGGCCGTCGACGGGGACGACGTCGTAGTGGGCCATGAGGACCAGCGGCGGCTCGTCGGTCGTGCCGCGCCACCGGTACAGCAGGGCGCCGTCGCCCAGCACCTCGCGCTCCAGCACCTCGTGCGTGGCCGGGTAGAGCTCGGCCAGCCGGTCGCGGAACCGGGCGAACACCGCCTGGTCGACCCGCTCGCGGTCGCGGGAGGAGACGGTGGGGATGCGGATCAGCTCCGCCAGCCGTTCGGCCGCTCCGGTCGTCACGCCCGGCTCCTCTCGTCCGCCGTGGGCAGGGGCTGGTCGGTCACCGGTCCGTCGGAGAAGGCCAGCCGTGGCACGAACACCAGGGCGACCGCGGCCAGCAGCGCCGTCGTCCCGCAGACCACCCAGACCGTGATGTAACCCGACAGCGAGCCGGCGGTGCCCGCCGACCCGTCGGGCAGCAGCGGCACGTTCGAGGCCAGCGCGATGGCGAAGGCGGCGGAGGCGAACGACCCGCCGAGCACCTTCGTGGTGTTGGTCAGCCCGGTGGCGACGGCCGTCCGGCCCACCGGCGCCGCCGCGGCGGCCGCCGCCGGGAGCGCGGCGACCAGCGCCCCGGAGCCGAGGCCGGCGATCGCGATGCAGGCCAGCATCTGCGCCAGCGTGTCGTGGAAGGGCACCAGCAGCAGGTAGCCGACGCCGGTCAGGGTCGCCGCGCCGATCAGCGTGCGCCGGGGCGTGGTCAGCCGGCTGACCCGGGAGAACTGGCTGGCGCCGACCAGCATGGAGACGACGTACGCACCGATGACGATGGACACCTCGCTGGTGGAGAGCCCGAGGCCGTAGCCGTAGACCTCCGGGTCGGTGCGCGCGAACGTGGAGAGCGGGCCCTGGGCGCCGAGCACGCTGATGCCGAAGAGGCCGGCGGTCAGCTGCACCGGCCACATCGAGGAGCTGCGCAGGACCCGGAAGTCGACCAGCGGGTCGTCCTGGCGCAGCTCGTACAGCACGAACGGGACGAGCAGCACGAGGCCGAGCGCGGTGACCGCCCACGGCCACAGCGCATCCTCGTTGAGGCGGACGAAGCTCAGCCCGCCGGTGATGACCAGCAGCACCAGGCTCAGCAGGGCCGCGCCCGTCGCGTCGACGCTGCCGCCGGTGCGGTCCTCGCTCTCCGGCACGAGGAAGGCCACGATCGCGCAGACGCCGACGACCAGGACCAGCGGGGCCAGGAGCACCAGCCAGAAGGTGCCGGCCAGGCTCTGCCCGATCTGCCCGCCGCCGAGCGCACCGACGATGGCGCCCGCCTGCAGCGCGGCCACGATCAGCCCGGTCGCCCGCCGGGTCTGGCTCGCGGCCCCGGGCGTCCGGCGCGACCGGTCCCAGATCAGCGCCACCTGCAGCGGCAGCCAGACCACGTACATGCCCTGCAGCGCCCAGGCGACGAGGAACAGCGGAAAGCTCTGGGCGAAGGCGAGCACGACGGTGGACAGCGCGACCACCACGGCGGACCACAGCAGCACCCGGCGGTGGCCGTAGAGGTCGCCGAGCTTGGCCAGCACCGGCACCGCGATGGCCGAGAGCATGAGCTGGGCCGCCTCGAGCCAGTTGACGTCGGCGTCGTTGACCCCGAGGTAACGCGCGATGTCGGTGAGCAGCGGGACGTAGTAGCCCTGCAGCACGCCGCTGGTGAACTCGACGAAGACCAGGTAGCCGACGAGCCCTCCGCCGATCCCCGCGATCCGGCCGGTCCGCCGTGCCGTCTCCGTGCGTGCCACCAGGCATCCCTTCGCCGAGCGCCGGGCCCGGCGCGGGAAGTTGGCAGCGTAGTGGTCGCGATCACGCTGGTGGGGGCTCCGGTGCGGAGAGTCCCCCGGTCGGAGCGCCGCGCCGCCGTCCCCGGTGTCGTGCGCCCGGCGTCAGAGCGGGGCGCGGGAGACGGGGCAGGACATGCAGCGCGGGCCGCCCCGGCCGCTGCCGAGCTCCGAGCCGGCGATCCGCACCACCTCGATGCCGGCGGCCTCGAGTGCGGCGTTGGTGACGGTGTTGCGCTCGTAGGCGACCGTCAGGCGCGGGGCCAGGGCCAGGGTGTTGTTGCCGTCGTCCCACTGCTCGCGCTCGGCGGTGACCGGGTCCAGTCCGGTGTCGATCACCCGCAGCTTGTCGATGCCCATCGCGGACGCGGCCGCGGTGAGGAACGGCTGGGGGCCGGTGACGGCGAGGTCGGTGGTGTCGGCGTCGTCGGCGATCCCGTACGGAGCCTTCACGGTCCAGGCGACCAGCGAGTCGGCGACCGCGGGATACATGACCATCGCGTCGACGTCGACCATCGTGGCGATGGTGTCCAGGTGCATGGTCGCCCGCTCCTGGGCGATCGGGACGACGAGCACCGTGTGCGCCAGGCCGCGGGCGAACAGCCGCCGCGCCAGCCGCTCCGCGCCGCCCGGTGTCGTCCGCTCGCCCACCCCCACGGCGACGACGCCCTCGGCCAGCAGCAGCACGTCACCGCCCTCCAGGTGCTCCAGGCCGGGCCCGTACAGCTGCTCGGACCCGGCGAAGCGCGGGTGGTGGGTGTAGATGGCTTCGGTGATCGTGCTCTCCCGGTGCCGCGCCGGCATCGCCAGCGAGGTCACCGCCACCTCGTCGCCGATCCACACCGAGGAGTCCCGGGTGAACAGCAGGTTGGGCAGCGGGGGGACGACGAAGTCCGAGCGGTCCATGAGCTGGTAGGCCAGCCCGTGGCCGCGCAGCTCGTCGTGCGCCAGGCCCGCGATCAGCGCCGTCGCCAGGTCCTCGGGGGAGAGCCAGGCCAGGTGCCGGGTGGCGTCGCGCTGCAGGGTCGCGCCCAGCCGCGGATCGTCGACGGCGGCGCCGATGAGCTCGGCCCGGGCGGCCGGGAAGGCGAGGACCTCGGCCAGCAGCGTCGCCAGGTGCAGCACCTCGACGCCGCGGTCGGTGAGCGCCTGGGCGAACGCGTCGTGCTCCTCCTGCGCCCGGGCCACCCACGGGACGCCGTCGAAGAGCAGCTGGTCGTTGTTGCGCGGCGTCAGCCGGCGGAGCTCGGGGCCGGGCCGGTGCAGCATCACCGTGCGCAGCGGGCCGACCTCGCTCGTGGCGCCCGGGGTCGCGGCGGATCCGATCATGGGAGCCAGGCTGGCACACCTGGCTCCGGCGCCGCCCGCTGCGGCCCTCGTTAGGGTGCCGGAGGTGGTGCCGACGACGGCGCCGCGACGCCGAACCGGAGGTACCCGTGGACCTGTTCGACCTGACCGGCAAGGTGGCTGTGGTCACCGGTGGCACCCGCGGCATCGGCCTGATGATGGCCCGGGGGCTGCTGCAGGCGGGGGCGAAGGTCTACCTCAGCTCCCGCAAGGCCGAGGCCGGCGACGCCGCCGTCGCGGAGCTCGCCGAGTTCGGCACCGCCGTCTCGATCCCCGCCGACCTCTCCACGGAGGCGGAGTGCGTGCGGCTGGCCGAGGAGGTGGGCCGTTCCGAGGAGCGGGTGCACATCCTGGTGAACAACGCCGGCGCCACCTGGGGCGAGCCGCTGGAGACCTTCCCCGAGTCGGCGTGGGACAAGCTGCTCGACCTGAACCTCAAGTCGCCGTTCTTCCTCACCCGCGCCTTCCTGCCGAAGCTCGAGGCCGCGGCCGCCGAGGGCGACCCGGCGCGCATCGTGAACGTCGGCAGCATCGACGGCCTGCACGTCAACCCGATGCCGACCTACTCCTACGCCGCGAGCAAGGCCGGGCTGCACCACCTCACCCGGGTGCTCGCCAAGGAGCTCGGGCCCAAGGGCATCACCGTCAACGCCGTGGCGCCGGGGCCGTTCGAGTCGAAGATGATGGCCGCCACGCTGGACGCCTTCGGGGCCGAGATCGCCGCGAAGTCGCCGCTGGGCCGCATCGGGCGTCCCGACGACATGGCGGGCGTCGTCGTCTACCTCTCGTCGCGGGCCGGCGCCTACGTCACCGGCGCGGTCATCCCCGTCGACGGCGGGATCGCCACGACCGCCTGAACCACCGGGCGAGATCTGCACACTGGCCCTCATCAGGCCGCTGATGGGGGTCAGTGTGCAGATCTCGCCCGTTCAGTCGGGGAGCAGGACGCCGGGGTTGCAGATGCCGCGCGGGTCGAGCCGCTGCTTGACCGCCCGCAGCACCTCCACGCCCAGCGGCCCGATCTCGCGCTCCAGCCACGGGCGGTGGTCGGCGCCGACGGCGTGGTGGTGGGTGAGCGTGCCGCCCGCGGCCAGCAGCGCGTCGGTCGCCGCCCGCTTGGCGGTGAGCCACTGCTGGATGGGCAGCGCGTCGTCGCGGTCGGCGATCACGGTCAGGTAGAGCGACGCGCCGGTGGCGTAGCCGTGCGAGACGTGCGCCAGCACCAGCGGCCGGTGCCCGCCGCGGGTCAGCGAGCCCTGCAGCGCGCGGCGGGTGGCGTCGTACACGGTGGGCAGCGCCGTCCAGGTGGCCGCCGTCTCCAGGGTCTCCACCAGCAGGCCGCCGTCCATCAGCCGGTCGCGCAGGTACGGCCCCTCGAACCGGTGCCGGCGCCAGGAGTCGCCCACCCGGCGGCCGAGCCGCACGGCGCCGCCGTCGCGCAGCAGCGAGGCGGCGGCCCGCATCCGGGCGCGCACCAGGTCGGGCACCCCCTCCCAGCCCACGACGAGCATGCAGCCCTCGCCGCGCCCCCGGGCCCGCAGGCTGCCGCGCAGCGCCTTCGCCCCGGCGCCGGCGGCCATGAGCAGGTTGGCGCGGGTCTCGTCGGCGTCGGAGAGCCGGACGACGTCGGGCAGCAGGTCGTGCCGGGCGAGCAGCTGGAGGGCGGCGAGCCCCGCCGGCCAGGTGCGGAACGACCAGCCCTCGTAGGCGCTGGCCGACGGCTTGGGGCGCACCCGCAGCGTCAGCTCGGTGATGACGCCGAGGGTCCCCTCCGAGCCCAGCGCGAGACCGAGCAGGTCGGGGCCGGCGGCCGAGGCGGGCGGGGAGCCCAGCTCCAGCACCCCGGACGGCGTGGCCAGCGTGAGGCCGGCGACCAGGTCGTCGAACCGGCCGACCCCGGTCGAGGACTGCCCGGCCGACCGGGTCGCGGCGTAGCCGCCGAGCGTGGCGAACTCCCAGCTCTGCGGCAGGTGGCCGAAGGTGAGGCCCTGCTGGGCCAGCGCCTGCTCGAGGGCGGGCCCGCGCATGCCCGGGCCCACGGTGACCAGCGAGGAGGGCACGTCCAGCGCCTGCACCGACGACATGCGCGACAGGTCGACGGCGATGGCGGGCCGGTCGTCGGGGTCGACGCCGGCCAGCCCGCCGACGACGCTGGTCCCGCCGCCGAACGGCACCACGACGATGCCGCGCTCGCTGCAGAGCGCGAGCAGCGCGGCGGTCTCCTCGGTGGTGCCGGGCAGCACCACGGCGTCGGGGGCGTCGGAGGCGTCGCCCTCCCGCCGGCGCAGCAGGTCGAGGTAGCTCTTGCCGCCGGCCCGCCGCAGCCGAGACTCCCGGTCGGTGCGCACGTGCTCCTCGCCGAGCAGGCCGGCCAGCGCCGCGCGGTCCTCCTCGGGGAGCCGGCAGGGTGCCAGCCGGATCTGCGCCACCGGCACGGGCGGCGTGGACCGCGGCTCCCAGCCCAGCTCGCGGGTGAGGTGGCGGCGCGCGGCCTTGGTCAGGGCGCCGTCGGGGCTCTCGTCGCCCTGGGGGGCGGGGCGCGGGCCCCAGCCCTGGATCGTCAGTTCCGGCTGCTCGGGCACGGCTACAGTCTGCCGGTGCCGCAGCGCTGGACAGCCAGGTGATCGGCTCCCTGTCACCCGCTCGGCGGGCCCGGGACCTCGCGGAGGTGGCCGGCGCGACCGTCGACCTGGTGGTGGTCGGCGGGGGTGTGACCGGCGCCGGGGTGGCGCTGGACGCCGCGTCGCGCGGCCTCTCGGTGCTCCTGTGCGAGCGCACCGACCTGGCGGCGGGCACCAGCCGGTGGTCGTCGAAGCTCGTGCACGGCGGCCTGCGCTACCTGGCGCACGGGGAGATCGGGCTGGCGCGGGAGAGCGCCCGCGAGCGCGCCGTCCTCATGCGCGCGACGGCGCCGCACCTGGTGCGCCCGCTGCCGTTCCTCGTGCCCGACGCGGCCGGCCGCGACGTCACCGCCCTCGCCGGGCTCGGCGGGCGGCTCGGTGACGCGGTGCGCTTCTCGGTGCCCGGCGGCCGGGGCTCGCTGCCCCCGACCCGGCGCGTGGACGCCGCCGACGTCGGCCGGCTGGTGCCCGGGGTGCGGGCCGGGGGCGGTGGCGTCGTCTTCTGGGACGGGCAGCTGACCGACGACGCGCGCCTCGTCGTCGCCCTGGCCCGGACGGCGGCCGCGCACGGGGCGCGGGTGCTGACCGGCGCGACCGTGACCGGCGTCGACGGCGCCGACGTGCACGTCACCACCGACGAGGGGTCGCTGACCGTGCGGGCCGGCGCGGTGGTCAACGCGGCCGGGGTGTGGGCGCAGCGCCTGGCGCCGCGGCTCCGGCTCGTGCCCTCGCGCGGTTCGCACCTGGTGGTGCCGGGCGTGCGGCTGGGCTCGCCGGCGGCGGCGCTGACCGTGCCGCTGCCCGGGTCCCGGTCGCGGTACGTCTTCGCGCTGCCGCAGCCCGACGGGCTGGTGTACCTCGGGCTCACCGACGAGCCGGTGGAGGGCCCGGTGCCCGACGACGACGCGGTGCCCTCCGACGCCGAGGTGCGGCTGCTGCTGGACACGGTGAACCAGGTGCTCGCCGAGCCGCTGACGGCTGCGGACCTGGTGGGCGCCTACTCCGGTTACCGGCCGCTGGTGCTGCCCGAATCCGCCGGCACCGGGCCGGGGGACAGCACCGCCGACCTCTCCCGGAAGCACCTGCTCGCCTGGGACGGACCGGTCCTCTCCGTGGTCGGCGGGAAGCTGACCACCTACCGGGCGATGGCGCAGGAGACCGTCGACGCCGTGGTCAGCCGCCTGGAGCGGGGCGCGACCCGCTCGGTCACGGCCCGACTGCCGCTGGTCGGAGCGGCGCCGCGGGTGGCCCTGGACCGGGTGGCCGCCCCGGCCCGACTGGTCGCCCGGTACGGCACCGAGGCGCCGGCGGTCGAGGCGCTCGGCCCGGCGCTCGTGGTGGCCGGGCGGCCGGAGACGGTGGGGGAGCTGCGCTTCGCCGTCCGCCACGAGGGCGCCCGGAGCGTCGCCGACCTGCTCGACCGCCGCACCCGCATCGGTCTGGTGGCGGCCGACCGCGAGCGGGCGGTGCCGGTGGCCCTGCAGGTGCTCGCCGAGGGCTGATCCGGCGGGGACGCGCTCGGGGGGTCCTGCGCGTGGTCCGGGGGTGCTGCACGACCCAGGGAGCGCGAAGAGCACTCCCGGAGCGGGCGCCGTCTCGCGCATTGGGAACGCTGTTTCGCAGAGTGGGACCACGGTGCACGATGCGGGCGTGGACACCTACACGCACGGGCACGGCGAGCCGGTGCTGCAGTCCCACCGCTGGCGCACGGCGGAGAACTCGGCGGGCTACCTGCTGCCGGCGCTGCGCCGGGGCCTCGACCTGCTCGACGTCGGTTGCGGCCCGGGGACGATCACGGTCGACCTCGCCGCGCGGGTGGCGCCCGGCCGCGTCCTGGGGCTCGACGTCTCACCGGAGCCGCTCGACGAGGCGCAGGCGTTCGCCGCCCGCGCCGGCGTGGCGGTGACCTTCGCCGTCGGCGACGTCTACTCCCTCGACCTGCCCGACGCCTCGTTCGACGTCGTCCACGCCCACCAGGTGCTCCAGCACCTCACCGACCCGGTGGCCGCGCTGCGGGAGATGGCGCGGGTCTGCCGGCCGGGTGGGCTGATCGCCGTGCGCGACGTCGACTACGCCGCCACCACCTGGTTCCCCGCCGACGACGGGCTGGACCGCTGGCTGGCGCTCTACCAGCAGGTCGCCCGGGGCAACGGAGCCGAGCCCGACGCCGGGCGCCGGCTGGTGGGCTGGGCGCACGCCGCCGGGCTGCGGGACCTCACGGCGTCTGCGTCGGCGTGGTGCTTCGCGACCCCGGCCGAGCGGGAGTGGTGGGGCACCTCGTGGGCGGGGCGGGCGACGGCGTCGTCCTTCGCCGAGCAGGCGCTGGCCTACGGGCTGGCGACGCCCGAGGAGCTGCAGCGGATCGCCGACGCGTGGCTGCGCTGGGCCGGCGCGGACGACGGCTGGCTGGGCATGCTGCACGGCGAGCTCCTCGTCCGCGTCTGAGGCTCACGCCGCGGCGCGCAGGCCGTCCTGCGCGCCGAGCGCCGAGAGGCTGCGGCGGACCCCGACGGCGACCGCGCCGAGGGCGAAGAAGCCCTCGTCGTCGGAGACCGTGCTGCTCCGGACGAGGCCCACCAGCCGGTGCAGCGCGCCGACGGCGCGGGCCAGCCGGGCGTCGCGCTCACCGGGCGCCGTCCCCTCGCCGGCGCGGAGCACGTCGGCGAGCCCGTCCAGGGCCTCGGCGAGCACCCAGCCGGTCCCGGCGTCGGCGTGGTCGATGCCGCGCCGGTGCGGGTGGAACTCGACGACCAGCGAGGTGAGGTCGTCGACGAGCACCGCGACGCGGTCGACCGCACGGGACTCGGCGCGGATGCTCTCGGCCCGCCCCTTCCAGCGGCGGGCCCGGGGGTTGGCGAGGCGGGCCCGGTCGACCTGGCGCTCGGCGGCGCGCATGCGGTCCAGCGCGCCGTCCAGCCGGCGGTTGCGCTCGGTCCATTCGCCCGGATCGGGGACCTGCCCCTCGCGCAACGTCCCGGCCATGTCGGAGAGGTGCTCGGCGAGGACGGCGCGGGTGGCGGCGATCCGATCGACGGCCTGGGTGAGCTGCAGGGGTGGGAAGAGCACGGCGGTGACCAGGACGCCGATGGCGGCGCCGACCAGCGTCAGGCCGGCGTACCGCAGGACGTAGGGCCCGGGCTGACCGGCCCCGACGGTGATCATCAGGACCGCGGCGAAGCTGACCCAGGCGGCCTGGTCCCGCAGGAGGCGACGCCACTGCTCGACCCCGATGGCCAGGGCGACGATCAGCGCGATCGTCAGGGCGTCCGGGACGGTCCGGGTCAGCTCGTACACGGCGTAGGCCAGGGCGAAGCCCATGAGCATCGCGAGGACGCTGCGCCACGCCGCGCTCGCCGAGTCGGCGATCGTCGGGTGGACGGCGATCACCGCGCCGAGCGGGGCGTAGTAGGCGTACTCCGACAGCAGCGGCGGCAGCATCACCGCCACCTGCCAGGCCAGCCCCGCAGCGACCGCTGCCCGCACCCCTCGCTGCGCCGCCGGGCGGTGCAGCCACACCCATACGGCCCTCATCCCGCCCAGGATGACCGGTGCCGCGGCTCGGGCGCGCGCCGGGTCCCGGGGCGCGGCACGGCGCCGCCGGACGGGGTGACGCCGACCTGACCGGGCGCCCGGGGAGCGGCAGCCGCTACCGTCATGGGGAACTGCCGCGCGCCGGTGCAGGTCGCGGTGCGCAGACGAGGAACGACGACGAGCCCGATGACGACGTCGGGCGGGGAAGGCGTTGCCGCGATGTGGGAGTACGTGACCGAGCGTGCCGATCTCATCGCCTTCCAGGCCTTCCAGCACGTCAGCCTGGTGGTCCAGTGCGTGCTCCTCGGCTCGCTGATCGCCGTCGCGCTGGCGGTGCTGGTCTACCGGAACCCGACCGCGACGTCGGCTGCCAACGGGTTCTCCGCCGTGGGCCTGACCATCCCCTCGTTCGCGCTGCTGGGGATCCTGCTGGCGCCGTTCGGGTTCGGCATCACGCCCGCGGTCATCGCGATCACCTTCTACGCGGCGCTGCCGGTGCTGCGCAACGCGGTCGTGGGGCTGGCCGGGGTCGACCGGTCGCTGGTCGAGTCGGCCCGCGGCATCGGGATGAGTCGGGTCCGCACCCTGCTGCGGGTCGAGCTGCCGCTGGCCTGGCCGGTCATCCTCGCGGGCATCCGGGTGTCCACCCAGATGGTCATGGGCATCGCCGCGATCGCCGCCTACGTGCTGGGCCCCGGGCTCGGCGGCTTCATCTTCTCCGGGCTGTCCCGGCTCGGCGGGGCCAACGCCCTCAACTCCACGCTCACCGGGACGATCGCGATCGTCCTGCTGGCGCTCGTCCTCGACCTGCTGCTGGTGCTGGCCGGCCGGCTGACCACCCCCAGGGGGATCCGTGTCTGAGACCCTGCCCGCTCCGACGTCCGCTGCCGGGTCCGGCAGCGACCGGCACATCAGTGGTGTGCCGATCCGGCTGGAGGGCGTGACCAAGCGCTATCCCGGTCAGGAGGTCCCCGCCGTCGACGACGTGACCCTGGAGATCGCCGCCGGGGAGACGGTCATGTTCGTCGGCCCGTCCGGCTGCGGGAAGACCACGCTGCTCAAGATGATCAACCGGCTGATCGAGCCGACCGGCGGGCGCATCCACCTCGGTGACGAGGACGTCACCGACCAGCAGCCCGACCAGCTGCGCCGGCGGATCGGCTACGTCATCCAGGCCGGTGGGCTGTTCCCGCACATGACGGTGGCGACCAACATCGGCCTGGTCCCGAAGATGCTCAAGTGGGACGACGCCCGGGTCACCGCGCGGGTCGACGAGCTGCTCGACCTGGTGGGCCTGGACCCCGACCAGTACCGCGACCGCTACCCGCGCGAGCTCTCCGGTGGCCAGCAGCAGCGGGTGGGAGTCGCCCGCGCCCTGGCCGCGGACCCGCCGGTGCTGCTGATGGACGAGCCGTTCGGCGCCGTCGACCCCATCACCCGGCAGCGCCTGCAGGACGAGCTGATCCGCATCCAGGAGGAGCTGGGCAAGACGATCGTCTTCGTCACCCACGACTTCGACGAGGCGGTGAAGCTCGGCGACAAGATCGTCGTCTTCGACGTCGGCGCCCGGGTGGTGCAGTACGACACCCCCGAGCGGATCCTGGCCGAGCCGGCCGAGGAGTACGTCGCCGACTTCGTCGGCGCCGGCGCCACCTTGAAGCAGCTCACCCTGACCAGGGTGGGCGACGTGGAGCTCGAGCGGCCGACGACGGCGACCGTCGGCTCGGACTCCGCGACCGCGGTGGCGGCGGCGCGGGCGGCCGGCGACGACTACGTGGTGGTGCTCGACCAGCGGGGGCGGCCGCTCAGCTGGCCCACGCTGGCCGAGCTCGAGCGGACCAGGACCGTGCCGGGCACCGTCGACGAGCGGCTCCCCGTGGTCGGGCTCCGCTCGACCCTCAACGACGCGCTGGACGCGATGCTGGCGGCCAGCCAGGGCGGCGTCGTCGTCACCGGGCGCCGGGACGCGCTGGCCGGCGTGATGGCCGTCGAGGCCGTGATGGCGGCCATCCAGCGCACCCGGAGCGGGGCGAACCGGTGACCGCCTCCACCGGGCTCCGCCCGGACGGGACGCCCGACCCGACCGCCCCCGAGCCCGCGACCCAGGCGGCCGACGAGCGCTCGGCGAGGGCCGACGCCGGCGGCTGGCGGGCTCTGCTGTGGCAGCCGGTCATGCTCGCGGTCGCGGTGCTGGCCTTCGTCGTCTGGCGGCTGACCGCCGACCTCAGCGAGACCGAGTCCCGCCAGCTGGGCTGGGACGCGCTGTCCCGGACCATCGTGCAGCACCTCCAGCTCACCGCGGCCTCCGCGGTCATCGTGCTGGTCATCGCGATCCCGCTCGGCGTGGCGCTCACCCGGGGCGGGATGCGGCGGTTCAGCCCGCTGATCATCGGCGTGGCCAACACCGGGCAGGCGGCCCCCGCCATCGGCCTGCTGGTCCTGCTGGCCGCCTGGGGCGGCTTCGGCTTCCGGACGGCGGTGATCGGGCTGGTGGTCTACGCGGCGCTGCCCGTCCTGCGCAACACCATGGTCGGCATCCAGGGCGTCGACGCCCGGCTGGTGGAGGCCGGCCGGGGCATGGGGATGAGCGCCCTGGCGGTGCTGCTCCGCGTGGAGCTCCCGCTGGCCGTGCCGGTGCTGCTGGCCGGCGTGCGGACCGCGCTCGTGCTCCTCGTCGGCACCGCGACGCTGGCGACCTTCATCAACGGCGGCGGGCTGGGGCTGCTGATCACGACCGGGATCAACCTGTCGCTCGACGCCCTGCTGATCAGCGGGGCGGTGCTGGTCGCCCTGCTGGCACTGGCCATCGACTGGCTGGGCCGTGTCGTGGAGCACGTCGCCCGGCCGAAGGGACTCTGATGCGCCCGCGCCCGCCCGCCGGACTCGTCGCACTGGTCGTCGCGGGCTGCCTGGCGACCAGCGGCTGCGGTCTCCAGGCGGCCACGCAGTACACCCCGCCGTCGGCACCCGGCAGCATCGAACCGATCGACGGCGCCGAGGGCGCCGAGATCGTCGTGGGCGCCAAGAACTTCACCGAGCAGCTGATCCTCGGCAAGATCGCGGTGATCGCGCTGCAGGTCGCCGGCTTCGAGGTCGTGGACCGGACCAACATCCCCGGCTCCGTCCCCGCCCGACAGGGCATGGTCGACGGCGACATCGACATGGAGTGGGAGTACACCGGCACGGCCTGGCTCTCCTACCTCGGCGAGGCGGAGCCGATCCCCGACCCGCAGGAGCAGTGGGCGGCGGTGCGGGACGCCGACGCGGCCAACGGCCTGACGTGGCTGCCGCCGGCCGAGGCGAACAACACCTACGCCTTCGCCGTCCGCAGCGAGGCGGTGCCCGAGCTGGGCGGCATCTCCACCCTCTCCGGGATCGCCGAGCTCCCGGTCGAGGAGCGGACGTTCTGCGTGGAGTCGGAGTTCGCCAGCCGCAACGACGGCCTGGCCCCGATGCTGGAGACCTACGGCATCCCGCTCGGGGACCCGCAGGGCGTGCCGCGGGACAACATCCGCATCCTGGACACCGGGGCGGTGTACGAGGCCACCGACGACGGGCTGTGCAACTTCGGCGAGGTGTTCACCACCGACGGCCGCATCCCCGCCCTGGACCTCACCGTGCTCGAGGACGACCGGCAGTTCTTCCCGGCCTACAACATCTCCCCGGTCGTGCTGACCGAGACCCTCGAGGAGCACCCCGAGCTGGCCGACATCTTCGGCCGGATCACCCCGCTGCTGACCGACGAGGTGCTGCAGGTGCTCAACGCGCGGGTCGACGTCGACGGGGAGGAGCCCGCCGACGTCGCGCTGGACTGGATGGTCTCCGAGGGGCTGGTCACCCGCGGGTGACCCCCGGGCGTGTGCGCCGGTGCCCGGTTCCGGTGCGGGAAACCGGGCGCCGGCGCACATGCCTGCTCAGCCCTGGCGCGCGGCGTTCGCCTGGACGGCGGCGCTCACGTACTGCGCCAGGCCGGGCGCGATCCGCTCGTAGTACGCGGTGAACCGCTCGTCCTCCACGTACATCCGGCCGATCCCGGCGTGCATCTCCGGCGGGCAGTCGTAGAAGTTCCGGCTGATCTGCTGCCGGTGCTCCTCGGCGAGGTCCATCGCCCGCTCCGAGTCCGCGGGCACGCCGGCGGTGAGCGCCTCGGCGAACCGGCGCTCGACGTCGTCGGACTCCGCCTTCACCCGCAGCCAGTCGTCCTTGGTCATGGCGCGCGTCCGCTGCTGCGACTGCGCCCACGCCTCGGTGTCGCCCCACTTCTCCTCGGCCTCGGCGGCGTACTCCTCCGGCAGCCAGTCGCCGAACACCTCGAACCGCTCCTCCGGGGTCAACGAGATCCCCATGGCACGTGCCTCCATCTCCTTCTCGACGGCCGCGACCATCGCCGACGTCCGTTCCAGCCGGTCCCGCAGCAGCCGGTGCTGCCGGCGCAGGTGCTCCACGGGATCGGCGGACGGGTCGTCGAGCAGCGTCGCGACCTCCTCGAGGGGGAACCCGAGCTCGCGGTAGAGCAGCACCTGGTGCAGCCGCTCTAGATCGGCCGGCGCGTACTGCCGGTAGCCGGCCGACGTCCGTCCCGACGGCGACAGCAGGCCGATCCGGTCGTAGTGGTGCAACGTGCGCACCGTGACGCCGGCCAGCGCCGCGACCTCACCCACGTTCATCGGGTCCTCCCTTCTCCTGACACGTTGCAGGCAACAGCCTGACGTCGCGTCAGGGTCAAGCCCGTTCATGGACGACGTGGTGGCCACGACCCGTCGAGTGTCACGAACTCGTGGCCATCAGGCGCTGATGACCACGAGTTCGTCGCACTCGGCGCGGTTGCCGGGCCTCGCGGCCGGGGCCGGCCTCCCGAGGACGGGGCGCCGCCTAGGGTCGACCCGGTGAGCGAGGAACCGCGCGGCTGGGGCGCGCCGTTGCACGAGGCCGTCCTCGACGCCACCGGCGTGGGCCGCGGCACCCGCGTGCTCGACCTGGGCTGCGGCACCGGGCTGTTCGCGCGGGCGGCGGCCGACCGCGGCGCCCGGGTGACCGGCGTCGACCTCGACGCGGATGCCGTCGCGCAGGCCGCGGCGGAGGTGCCCGGCGGGACCTTCCTGGTGCGGCACGCGCAGGACCCGCCGCCCGGGCCGTTCGACGTGGTGGCCGCCGTGCAGCTGCTGATGCACGTCGCCGACCCGGTCGCGGTGCTGCGCCGGGCCGGGCGCGTCGGCGGCGTCGTCGCCGCGACGGTGTGGGGGCGGGACCGGGAGTGCGAGCTGCGCGTGCTGCAGCAGGCCCTGGCGCCCGGCCGCCCGGCGCGGACGCCGGCGGTGAGCGAGCCGGCCCGGCTGCGGGCGATGGCGGAGCGGGCCGGGCTGGTGGTCGAGCAGCTGCACGAGGTGCTCGTGCCCTTCGACTACGCCGACGCCGACGAGCTGCTCGTCCCGCTCCTGGCGACCCCGCTGGGCCGCGCCGCCACGCGGCAGGCCGGGCCGGACGTCGTGCGCGACACCGTGCTCGAGCACCTGGAGCCCTACCGCACGGGTGAGGACGGCTACCGGCTGCACAACCTGTTCCGGGTGCTCGTCGCCCGGCCGGGCGACGGGAGCATGCAGAGCCGGTCGTAGCGGTCCGATTCGTCACCCTGCTGCGGCAGGGTGCCGGCATGGAGACGACCGACCCGGACCAGAAGACCGTCCTGCACACCTACCTGCGGCAAGGGTGCGACGACCTCCTCGCCAAGCTGGACGGGCTCGACGAGTACGCCGTCCGCCGGCCGCTGACGCCGACCGGCACCAACCTGCTCGGCCTGCTCAAGCACGTCGCGTACGTGCAGCTGGGCTACTTCGGCGAGGTGCTCGGCCGGCCGAGCGGCCGGGCCTACCCGTGGGACGGCGACGGGGAGGACGACGCCGACATGTGGGCCACCGCCGAGGAGTCCCGTGCGGAGATCATCGAGCTCTACCGGTTCTCGGCCGCGCACGCGGACGCGACGATCGACGCGCTACCGCTCGACGCCGTGGGGGAGGTTCCCTGGTGGTCGGAGGAGAGACGGCGCCCCACGCTGCACACCCTCCTGGTCCACGTGGCGGCCGAGGTCGCCCGGCATGCCGGCCACGCCGACATCCTCCGCGAGACGCTGGACGGCGCGGCAGGGCTGAGCGCGGGCAACGCCAACCTGCCCGAGCGCACCGCGGAGGAGTGGGCCACCTACCGGGGTCGCATCGAGGCCGCCGCGCGCGCGGCGGCGGCCAGGTCCGGTGGTTCCGGAGGTGGTCCCGCCGCCGCGGGGTGAGGATCGCCGCATGGCTGACGAGATCTCACCCGACGACCCGTTCCCGCGCACCCGGATCTCCGTGAAGGGCGCCGAGATGGCGTACGTGGACGTCGGCACCGGGGAATCGATCGTCTTCCTGCACGGCAACCCGACGTCGTCCTACCTGTGGCGCAACGTCATCCCGCACGTGCAGCACCTCGGCCGCTGCATCGCCCCCGACCTCATCGGCATGGGGCAGTCGGACAAGCTCCCCGACCCGGGCCCCGGCACGTACTCGTTCGAGACGCACGCCGCGTACCTGGAGGAGTTCCTCGACCGCGTCTTCGTCGGCGACCGCGTCACCCTCGTCCTGCACGACTGGGGCTCGGGGCTCGGCTTCGACTGGGCCGAACGCCACCAGGACCGGGTCCGCGGCATCGCCTTCACCGAGGCGATCGTCACGCCGATGACCTGGGACGACTGGCCCGCCGACGCCCGCAAGATCTTCCAGCTCATGCGGAGCGCGGACGGCGAGGCGGCGGTGCTGGACAAGAACGTGTTCGTCGAGCGGATCCTGCCGGCGTCGGTGGCCCGCGGGCTGACGCCGGAGGCGCACGAGGTCTACCGGGCGCCGTTCCGCGAGCGCGCGGACCGCTGGCCGACCCTGGAGTGGCCGCGGTCGATCCCGCTCGACGGCGAGCCCGCGGCCGTGGTGGAGCGGGTCGAGCGGTACGGGGCGTGGCTCGCGAGCAGCGACGTCCCGAAGCTGTTCATCGACGCCGACCCGGGATCGATCCTGGTCGGCCGCCAGCGGGAGGTGGTGCGCAGCTGGCCGGCGCTGACCGAGGTGACCGTCGCGGGCAGCCACTTCGTGCCGGAGGACTCGCCGCACGAGATCGGCCGCGCGGTGGCGGACTGGATCCCGACCCTGGGCTAGTCGCCACGGCCGCGCGTCACCGGGTGGCCACCTCCGGCGCGGCGCCCTCGACGCCGGGCTCCCGCGTGACCTCGGCGACCGCCAGGCGCTCGCGCCAGTCCCGCATGGCGGAGCGGTGCGGCTCGGCGATCGCGTAGGCGCGCGCCGCCGCGGCGTCGTCCCACCACGAGACGGTGCGGAAGCGCCGGGCCAGCGGCTCGGCCTGCAGCCGTACCGACCGGGCGCCCGGGGCGGCGACGGCCTGCCGGTGGACGGCGAGCGAGGTGCGCACGAAGGCGGGCACGTCGCGCAGTCGCCGCAGTCGCAGCTCGGTGCGGACGACGACGCCCGGGCCCGGACGTCGGTCGGGGGCGGTCCAAATGAGATCGGGGATCAGCGGCACGGTGGTCTCCTCGCTCGGCGCCAGCTTTACAGCTGTAAAGCACGGTAGCCGCCCTCTTTACAGCTGTAAAGTGCCGCTCGTGCCCCGAGACCTGCGCGCCGATCTGGTGACCGCCGCGACGACGCTGCTGGAGCGAGAGGGGTCGCTCGCCGCGGTCAGCCTGCGGGCCGTGGCCCGGGAGGCGGGGGTCAGCGCGCCAGCCGTCTACGGTCACTTCGCCGACCTCGAGGCGCTGCTGGGTGCCGTCCTGGACGAGGGGTTCGAGCAGCTGCGCGCGGCGGTGCT
This sequence comes from Blastococcus sp. SYSU DS1021, assembly GCF_054050995.1. Classification (NCBI taxonomy): domain Bacteria; kingdom Bacillati; phylum Actinomycetota; class Actinomycetes; order Geodermatophilales; family Geodermatophilaceae; genus Blastococcus; species Blastococcus sp. SYSU DS1021. Next base: position 67,568 of record NZ_JBJHAL010000021.1, read on the forward strand.
GGCCGCCGTCGACGCCGAATCCGACCCCGCGCGCCGGCTGCTCGCCGGGTGTCGGGCCTACGTGCTGGCCGGGCTGGCCGCGCCGGCCCGCTACCGGGCGATGTTCGGCCCGCGGAGGGTCGCCAGCGGGCAACGGGCCTTCGCCGTCCTGGTGGGCGGCGTCGAGGCGTGCATGGCCGCGGGGCGCTCCCGCAGCCGCGACCCGCACCAGGAGGCGACGCTGGTGTGGACGGCGCTGCACGGCGTCGTCACGTTGCGGTCCGCGGCGCCGGAGGTGGGCTGGCCCGACCTCGATGCCCAACTGACGGCGCTCGTCGAGCGGCTGGCGCTGCTGGCGCCCCCGGTCAGCTGAGCGCCCGGACCGTCTCCACGACCGCGACCACGGCGAACACGAGGAACAGCCCCGCCGCGACCCGGCGGATCAGCGCGATCGGCAGCCGGTCGGCCAGCTTCTTGCCGAGGAAGACGGCGAGGCCGGAGACCACCAAGAGCGCGGCCCACGCGCCGACGAAGACCGACAGCGGCGCCTCGTAGCGCGCGGCCAGCCCCGCGGTCGCCAGCTGGGAGAGGTCGCCCCACTCGGCGGCGAACAGCACGCCGAAGGAGATCGCCGCCGCCCGCAGGAACGACGTCGGCTCGCGGCCGTCGGCGGCCGCTCCGGCGTCCTCCGCCTCGCCGGTCGCGCTGCGCCAGAGGATCACCGCCCCCACCAGGAACAGCAGCGCGACGACGCCGCTCACCAGCGCCTCCGGCAGCAGGGAGAGCAGCGAGCCCGCGGTGACGGCGATCGCCACCTGCAGGCCGAACGCGGTGGCGACGCCCACGAACACCGGCAGCGGGGGGAACCGGGTGGCGAGCACCAGGCTGGCGAACAGGGTCTTGTCGGGCAGCTCGACCGGGAGCACCAGGACGAACGCGGCCAGCACGACCGACCAGATCACGACGAGCCCTCCTCCGCGGCACTGCCGGGCGGAGCTCGGGCAGGCGACCTTCTCAGCGGCCAACGGTAGCGGCCGCCGGATGGGGCGGGCGGAGGGGTCAGGGGGTGGACACGGCGGATCCCGGCACCGGCCGCGGCGCGTGCGGGTGCCCCGCCCGGCGGGCGGCCTTCACCCGGTACATCGCGGCGTCGGAGGCGGCGAGCGCGGAGTCGGGCGTCTCGCCCGGCCCGCACAGCGCGACCCCGATGCTGATGCCCACGGCGTGCTCGGCGCCGTTGGGGCGGCGCAGCGGGCGGTCGAAGGCGGCGGTGATGCGATCGGCGATGACCTGCGCGGCCTGCTCGGAGCCGGCCTCCGGGCACAGCACGACGAACTCGTCGCCGCCGATCCGGGCCACGCTGTCCCCGGGGCGGATGGCGGCGGCCAGCCGGTGGGCCGCCTCGACCAGCACCTCGTCGCCGGCGGCGTGCCCGGCGGTGTCGTTGACCGGTTTGAACCCGTCCAGGTCGCAGTAGAGCACTGCCATCGGCCTTCGAGCCCGCTCGGCGGCGGCGAGCGTCTGGTCGAGCCGGTCGAGCAGCAGGTTGCGGTTGGGCAGGCCGGTCAGCGGGTCGTGCAGCGCGGCCTCGCGCAGCGCCGACTCCAGTGCCCGCTGCTCGGTGACGTCGGAGAGCGTGACCACCGCGCCGAGCAGTGCACCCTCGGCGTCGTGCACCTGCACACCGGAGCAGGAGACGTGCCGGAACGGCTCGCCGGGCACCGCGATGCCCACCTCGGCCTGGTCGAGCCGCCCCTCGGCGTAGACCCGGCGCAGCGGCACCTGATCCGGTGGCAGCGGCGCGCCGTCGACGTCGGTGAGCCGGTAGGTGCCGGGGATGTCCGTCGGCTCGACGGTGGGGTCGGCGTCCAGGCCGTGCCATCGGCGACTGGCGGCGTTGAACAGGGTCACCCGGCCCTCGGCGTCGGCGCCGACGACGCCCACGGGGAGCACCTCGAGCAGCGCCTGGCTGAAGGCGGTGGACCGGGCCAGCACCTGGTGGGCGCGGGCGGTCTCGGCGCGGGCGAGCTGGCTGGCGGCGGCCAGGTCGGCGAGCTGACGGGCCTGCTGGGCGGCGCGCACCAGGGAGGCCACCGCGGTGGCGACGTCGGCGAGCCGGGCGCGCTCCTCGTCGGTGAAGGCGTGCGGGGCGGGGTCGAAGACGCAGACCGCGGCCAGCGTGCGGCCGTCCACGACCACCGGGGCGGTGCCGAAGGCGCGCATCCCGGCGCGGCGGCCGTCGACCCACGGGCTCCGGGCGAACCGCGGCTCCGCCCTCAGGTCGTCGCAGGTCTGCACCCCCGGGCCGCGCTCGAGCACGATCGACACGATGGACCCTTCGCGCGGCCACGCCGCTCCCCGGAAGCCGTGCACCGCCATCACGTGCATGACGGGGGTGTCCATGGTGATCACCGAGGCCCAGGACGTGCCGGTGACGGCGGCGGCGACGCGCACCAGGCCTGCGAGCGCGGGGTCGGTGTCCATGACCGGACGCTCGAGGTCCTCCTCGCGGGCACCCGGACCGCCGGGCACCGGCGTGGGCTCGGCCGTGCTGGTCATCCTGCGTCCCTCCGCGGGCGGGACCGGAGCATCCGGTCTCTTCAGTCTCGCAACGGCGTGCCGTGTCCGGCGGTTGAGTCCCCGGCGTGTTCCTTCCACCCGCAGGGGTCATGCCCACCCGCCCCGCTGTTACCCCGGTGCGCCGGGGCAGCGTCCGGGCTAGCCTGCGGGCCATGCGCCGACATTGATCCGCACCGCCCCCGCTGCCTCCCGCGGCCAGGCCGCTCGCCCGCCTGGCCATCGGCTGGGCAGCGCTCTCCGAGTGGGTGCCGCTGTACCCGCTGTACGCCCTGCTCTTCCTCGACGCCGGGGTCTCCGCCGCCCAGCTCTCCCTTCTGTTCGGCCTCTGGTCGGTCACCGCCCTGCTGGCCGAGGTGCCGGCCGGGCTGCTCGCCGACCGGTGGTCCCGCCGCGGTGTGCTGGCCCTCTCGGGCGTGCTGCAGGCCGCGGCCTTCGGCGTGTGGGCGGCGGCTCCCTCGACCGGCGCGTTCGCCGCCGGCTTCGTCCTGTGGGGCCTCGCCGGCGCAGGCACGTCGGGCGCGGCGGAGGCCCTGGTGCACGACGGCCTCGCCGAGGTCGGCGCCGCGGGGTGCTTCGCCCGGGTCAACGCCGCCATGACCGCTGCCGAGCTGCTGGTCCAGGTGCCGACGGCGCTGGCGGCCACCGCCCTCTACACCGCCGGCGGCTTCCCGCTGGTCGGCTGGGTCAGCGCCGCCGGCTGCCTGGGCGCCGCCGCGCTCGCGCTCCGGTTCCCCGAGGCGGCGGCGCCCGGCGCCGGGGCCGAGGAGGAGCCGGCCGCCGGCCCGGGCGTCGCGCTGCGCCGCCCCGCGCTGCTCGCCGCCGTGGTGGCCGTCGCGCTGGTCGGCGGGCTGGACGGGATGGAGGAGTACTTCCCGGTGCTGGTGGCCGACCGGGGGGTGCCGGAGGTGGCGGTGCCCGGGTCGGTGCTCGTCGTCTCCCTCGCCGGGGCGTCCGGAGCCGCGCTCGGTGGCCGGCTGGTGGGGCCCCCGGGCCGGCTGCTGGCCGCGCTGCTCGCGGCGGCGGGAACCGGGGTGCTGCTCGCCGCGGCCGCGGGCGGGTTCCTCGTGGTCACCGTGCTGGCGGTGGCCTACGGCCTGTACCTGGCCGTGCTCGTCGCCGCCGAGGCCGAGCTGCAGCGCCGGATCACCGGCCCGCACCGCGCGACGATCACCTCGGTCGCCGGCATGGGGGTCGAGCTCTCGTCGCTGCTGGTCTTCGCCGTGTGGGCGCTGGGCGGGCCGGCGGCCGTCGGGCTGCTGGTGCTCGCCGTCGTCCCGGTGGCGGCGGCCGGCCTGCGTCGGCGGTGAGGTCAGCCCCGGGGCGGGGGAGCGTCGCCGGGTGGGCCGACCGGGTAGGCAGCCGACGCGGCGGCGGTGGCGGCCCGCAGCACCTCCTTGACCGGCAGCTCCCGGGCGCGGGCCAGCGCGGCGACGTCCTCGAACTCGACGCTGACGTTCACCCGCCGGCCTCCCGCGGAGGCGATCTTGACGCCCACCCGGCCGCCGAGCACGTCGACGGCCGCCTGCGTGCGGTCGAGCGCGACCTTGCCCACGGGGACCACCCGCAGCCCGATCGTGGAGGTGCTGGCGAAGACGGCGCCCTGCACCGCCGCGACCGCGTCGGGGCGGCAGAGCACCGACAGCGTGTGCGCCGGGCGGCCCTTCTTCATCACGATCGGCGTCAGCCAGGCGTCCGAGGCGCCGGCGGTCAGCAGCGCCTCCAGCACGCCGGGCCACAACCGGGGGTCGAGGTCGTCGACGTTGGCCTCGAGCACCACCGGCCCGGACGGTGCCGGCTCGGCCGGTTCGCCGAGGACCAGCCGGACCACGTTGGGCAGCTGCTCCGGGTCGCGCCCGCCGGCGCCGGTGCCCACTCGCTGGACGCGGAGGGCGGGCAGCGTCGTCCACTCATCCACCCGGGCGGCGAGCAACGCTGCCCCCGTGGGCGTGCACGTCTCCGCCGGCACCGGGCCGGCGTGCACCGGCACGCCGGTGAGCAGCTCCAGCACGGCCGGCCCCGGGATCGGCACCACGCCGTGCGCACCGCGCGCCGAGCCGCTGCCCAGGGCCACGGGGGACGCGGTGAGCCGGTCGAGCGCCAGGTGCTCCAGGCAGGCCACGACGCCGACGACGTCGGCCAGCGCGTCCAGCGCCCCGACCTCGTGGAAGTGGACCTCCTCGGCGGGCACGCGGTGCACCCGCCCCTCGGCGACGGCGAGCCGCTCGAACACCGCCAGCGCGCCGTCGCGGACCGGGGCCGGCAGGGCGGAGCCGCCCAGCAGCGCGCGGACGTCGGCCCAGGTGCGGTGGACGTCGGAGGGCGGGGCGTGCACGTGCACGCGGGTGGCGCCCAGCCCGTGCCGGGTGACCTGCTCGGTCTCCAGGCGGACGCGCTCGACCGGGAGCGCGGCGACCGCCTCGACCGGGACGTCCAGGGGCACGCCGGCGTCCACCAGGGCGCCGAGCAGCATGTCGCCCGAGGCCCCGGCCGCGAGGTCCAGCCAGCCGATCACCGTGACATCGTCGTCCTCCGGACGACACCGCGGCCAGGTGCCGTCCCCCGGCCCGGGGTCACGCCCTCCTGGCGCCCCTCCGCGCCGTGCGCGCGGCGAAGATGCCCGCCGAGCAGCCGTCGTCGACCGCGGCGACGACCACCCCGGACCCGGCCGGGTGCAGCATCGTGACGAGCGCGCCCAGCCCGCCGAGCCCACCGGGGTGCGCGGCCGAGGTCGGCACCGCGACCACCGGTACGTCGGTGCGCGCGCCGATCGTCGCGGCCAGCCCGGGGTCCGCCCCGGCGACGACGACGAGGCAGTCGGTGCCCTCGGGGAGTGTCCCGTCCTCGATCAGGCGGACCTCGGTGCCGGTCACGCGGGCGGCGAAGGCGGCCTCGGCGGCGACGGCGGCGTCCGCACCGTCGGCGCACAGCACGGTGGTGCGGCCGGCCGGTTCCGGCAGCGGGCCGACGGCCGCGGCCCGCGCGGCGCCGTCCAGGGTGGTGCCGGACCCGTGCTCGGTGGCCAACGCCACCAGCGTCTCGGCGGCCGCGCGCAGGACCAGCACGGGCCGGTCGGGGGTCTCGCGGCGGGCGTCGCGGACCAGGGCGAGCACCTGCTCGGTGGTGCGGCCCGCGGCGCGAACCACCACCGGGCCGACCCCCGCGGCGGGGGGCGCCGGCGCGACGGGGGCCAGCAGCGGCTCGCCCGGGCGTGCGGTGGCCAGCGGGGGGTGCGCGCCGCCCAGCAGCGCGGCGAAGCCGGCCGCCTCCGCGCGGACGGCGGCGGCGGCGCGGGCGGCGTCGTCGGCGGGCGTGGCTCCCGCGGGCTCCGGCGGCGCGGCGCCGGGCGTCGTCTCCCCGGGCGTCGTCGCGTCCGGCGTCGTGGCCTCCGGGGCCGCGGCCTCCTGGGCGGCCGGCTCGGGCGCGCCGTCGGCGGCCCGCGTCTGGGTGACCGCGGAGAGCCGCCCCACGCGGTCGCGGCCGCTGCGCTTGGCGTCGTACAGCACCCCGTCGGCCGCGGCGAACAGCGTCTTGCGGTCGTCGCCCCGGGTGGCCGAGGCGATGCCGGCGCTGATGGTCACCGGCAGGTCGAGGCCGAGGTCGGTCCACGGGTACCGGGCGACCGAGGCGCGGATGCGCTCCAGCGCCCGCTCGCCCTGCTCCGCCGTCGTCTCGGGCAGGAGGATGACGAACTCGTCACCCGCCCAGCGGCACACCTCGTCGGTGTCGCGCACCCCGGCGACCAGCAGCTCGCCGATGGTCCGCAGCACGGCGTCGCCGGCCGGGTGCCCGGCGGTGTCGTTGATCGCCTTGAAGTTGTCGACGTCGACCACGGCCAGCGCCGGGACGTCGCCGGCGGCCAGCAGCCCGTCCAGCCGCGCCTCGGCGTAGCGCCGGTTGGGCAGGTGGGTCAGCGGGTCCTCGTAGGCCTGCCGGCGCAGCTGCCCGGCGGCCCGCTCGGTCTCCAGCAGGCTCTTGCGCCGGCCGAACAGCTCCACCCAGCGGGTGCGCCGCTCGTCGACCCGGTCCAGCTCGTCGGCGAGGTAGGCCTGCAGGTAAGGGAGGGCGCGGCCGGCGTCGTCGAGGTCGGCGTGCAGCGTGCAGAGCTCCCGCAGGGCGGCCCGGCGCAGCCGCGGCAGGCCGTGCTCGGTGGCCAGGGTGAGGGCGGCGACCAGGTGCTCGTCGGCGGCCCGGCCCTCGCCCTGGCGGCGCAGCGCGCGGCCGAGGGCCAGCTGCGCCGAGGCCATGCGGTCCCGGTCGGCGGCGGCCGCGGAGAGCCGGATCGCGGCGCGCAGCGGCCCGGCCGCGGCGGCCTGCTCGCCCAGGCCCACCAGCGCCCACCCGTGCACGACCTGGGCGGGCACGACACCGGCGGAGTCCGGGGGCAGCTGCACCAGTGCCTGCTCGGCGAGCCCACGGGCCTCCGCGAAGTAGGGCGCGGCCGAATCGGGGGCGCCGTCGTCGAGGAGGCCTTCGCCGAGCTCGGCGCACAGCTCCCCGAGGCGGGTGGCTGCGACGGCGACGAGCACGTCGGCATCGGTCTCCTCCGCCCCGCTCGCGGCGACCGCCTGGGCGGCCTCGACCGCGCGTCGCTGGTAGTCCAGCGCCAGCGGCATCAGCTCCAGGTCGGCGAGGACGCCGGCCAGCGTGCCGAGCGTGTCGACCAGCAGCGGGCTGGGTGCCAACCCCGGGTCGAGGAGGCTCGCGGCCTCCACGGCCTCGTCCATCGCGGCGTCGATGCGCCGCGACAGCAGCTCGATGCGGGCGTGGCGGGCGAGCCCGGCGGCCCGCTGGAGGTCGTCGTCGGCGGCGTCGAACGCCGCCTTGGCCGAGCGGACCAGGGCGATGGCCAGCGCCGCGCGGGAGGCCGACTCCGACCGCGGGTCGGCGTCCGCGCAGTCGCCGTCGATCAGCCCGGCGACCCCGGCGTGCAGGTCGAGGGCGGACTCGGCGGGGGAGACGGGGTCGCCGACGAGGGTGAAGCCGGCGACGCGCAGCCGCCGCACCAGCAGCTCGGCGCGCAGCGTGTCGGCCCACGCGCGGCCGAGCGACGCCGGGGCGCCGTCGGGCGCGTCGGCGGCCGGTGCGGCCGCGACGTAGGGCGAGGTGTCCCGCTCGACCCCGGCGAGCAGCTGCTCGGCGTCGTCGAGCTGCCAGTTGCTCAGAGCGGCGGTCACCCGCTGGTGCAGGGCTCCCGGTGGCACGAGCGCACTGTGCATGTCGTCACCGACAGTGTCGAGGACGTCACGGGGAACGCGCCGTCCCTCGTCCGTCGTGTCCCTCCCGTCCCACACGCGCAGGGTCGTCACGCAGTCGCCCCGCGATCGGCCGGGGTGACGTCGGCCGGCCCGTGCGCGCGGACCCGGTTGCGCCCGAGCCGCTTGGCGGAGAAGAGGTGGAGGTCAGCGGTGTCGAAGAGCGCTCGCCAGCCGGCGACCGGGCTCGGCTGCCCGTCGGGGACCGCCGGCGCCGTCGCCACGCCGATGCTGACCGTCACCGGCCCCGAGAGCTGCAGGTCGCGCCAGTCGGCCTCGGCGACGGCCGACCGCAGCCGCTCCATGACGACCACGGCCTGCGCCTCGGTGGCGGTCGGCAGCACGACGAGGAACTCGTCCCCGGCCCATCGGTACACCTCGTCGCCGGTGCGGCTGTGCTCCCGCAGCAGGTCGGCGACCCGGCGCAGCACGGCGTCGCCGTGGGTGTGCGAGGTGTCGTCGTTGACCTCCTTGAACCGGTCGACGTCGACGACGGCCAGGGACAGCGGCTCCTCGCCCAGCCGCAGCGCCCCCAGCCGGCGCTCCGCGCTGCGCCGGTTGCCCAGCCCGGTCAGCGGGTCCTCCAGCGCGTGCCGGCGGAGCACCGCCTCCTGCCGCTCGGCCTCGCGCAGCCGGCTGCGCCGGACGAACATCTCCGCCCACAGCTCGCGGCTGCGGGCGTGCGCCCGGCCGGTGTCGGCGCGGTAGGCCTCCAGCCAGTGCAGCGCCTCGGCCGGCCGGCCCAGGTCGGCGCTGCCCTGTCCGAGCTCCAGCAGGCTCTGCCGGTAGCGGCGTCGGTCACCGACGGCGGCGAACGCGCCCGAGGCGTCGACAAGCAGGGTGATCGCCTCCTCGCCCGCCGCCGGGTCCCGTCCGCCGGACCCGAGGGCGGCCAGCACGCGGGCGAGTGCCAGGTCGGTGTAGCCGCGCAGCCACAGGCCGCCGCCGTCGCGCTGCAGGGCCCGCCGCACGCGGCGCAGGGGCCCGAGAGCGGCGCCCGGGTCGCCGCTGCACATGAGCGCCCAGGCCTGCACCACGTCGAGCAGGTCGGCGTCGGCCTGCTCGGGAGACCAGTCCAGCTCGCGGGCGGCGGTCGCGCAGGCGATCGCCTCGGTGGCCAGCTCGGCGGCGCGCTCGGTGTCGCCGCGGCGGCGCATCGTCTGGGCGAGCTCGACGTGCTGGCGGGCGGTGAGCAGCAGCAGCCGGCCGCGGTCACCGACGTCGGGCAGCTCCGCGGCCACCTGGTGCCCGCGGACGGCGTGGTGGACGGCGAGCTCCTCGAGGTCCAGCCCGGAGAGCGTCATCGACAGCCAGCGGTGGGCCTGCAGCAGGGCGCGCGAGGGCGGCACGGCGGGCCCGTCGGTGAGCAGGCTGGCGTCGACGGCGAGCAGCAGGGCCGAGTCGAGGTGGTCGGCGGTCGCCTCGACGTGGGCGAGGTAGGCCATGAGCAGGGCCGTCTGCGACGACACCGGGCACTCGTCGAGCTGTTCGCGGGCCGCCGCGATCCGGACCTCAGCGCCGGCGGGGTCGTCGTCCACGAGCGCGCGGTGGGCGTCGAACGCGTGCCGCCAGGCGCGCCAGGCGGGGTCGGGGCTGCCGGCGAAGGCCTCGTCGACCTCGTCCAGGTGCGCCAGGAAGGGAGCGTGGTCCTCCCGGTCGCTGGCGTCGAGCAGTCGCCAGAGGGCGGTGTGCAGGGCGCCGGGAGCGACGCGGGCACGACCTGCGGTCACGCATCCCTCCCCTCCGCGGTGGGCCCCCGGAGGGCCGGTGCTGCCGGTTCCCGGTGCCCGTCCGGGCCGGGCGACCGCCTCGTCCCGTGCGCACTACCCTCGTCGGATGCCCGGGATGCCACCCAGTTCGTCTCCGACGCGATTCGCCTATCTGGGGCCCGAGGGTACCTTCGCCGAAGCGGCCCTGAGCAGGGCAATCGCCACCGCCGAGGGACGTCGGGACCCCCACCCGAGCGTCGCCGCGGCCCTGGCCGCCGTCCGATCGGGTGACGCCGACGCCGCGCTCGTGCCGCTGGAGAACTCCGTCGAGGGGTCGGTGCCGGCGACCATGGACGGGCTGGCCGACGGCGCGCCGCTGGTGATCACCCGCGAGGTGTACCTGGAGGTCGCCTTCGTCCTCGCCGTCCGCCCGGGGACGGCGCTGTCCGCCGTCCGGTCGGTGGCCAGCCACCCGCACGCCCTCGCGCAGACCGGCGGGCGGCTGGCCGAGCTGCTGCCCGGCGTCCAGCCGCTGCCGACCAACTCCACGGCCGCGGCGGCCGCGGGGGTGGCCGCGGGCGAGGTGGACGCCGCCGTCTGCGCGGCGATCGCCGCCGAACGCTACGGCCTCGAGCAACTGGTCTCCGACGTCGCCGACCACCCCGGTGCGGTCACCCGGTTCGTGCTGGTGGAACCGCCCGCCCCGCCCGCCGCGCCGACCGGCAACGACAAGACGTCGCTGGTCGCCGTGGTGGGGGACCGCACCGGTGCGCTGCTGGAGCTGCTGCGGGAGTTCGCCGTCCGCGACATCAACCTCACCCGCATCGAGTCGCGGCCCACCCGGCAGCGGCTGGGTGTCTACTCCTTCTCCCTCGACTGCGAGGGGCACGTGGGCGACCCGCGCGTGGGGGAGGCGCTGGCCGCGCTGCACCGGGTGTGCGAGGACGTCCGCTTCCTGGGGTCCTACCCGCGCGCGGACGGGCGGGAGAACCGCCCGGTGCAGCCGGAGTCGTCCGACGCCGCGTTCGCCGACGCCCGTGAGTGGCTGGCCCGGGTCCGCGCCGGCGACCTCTAGAAGGACCCCGTCCCCCTCACCGCTCGCAGGCTCGCGGCGAGCCTCCGGACGGGGCCGCCCGTCCCGCTCACCGCTCGCAGGCTCGCGGCGAGCCTCCGGACGGGGCCGCCCGTCCCTCGCACCGCTCGCGAGCTCGCGGCGAGCCTCCGGACGGGGCCGTCACCGCGCGCGGGTGCGGAGCTCCTCGACGATCCGCCGGGTGACCGGGACGTCGACGCCGTGCCGGTCGGCCGCCCGGAGCACCGCCCCGCCGATGGCCTCCAGCTCGGTCGGGTTGCCCGCCTCGGCGTCGCGCTGCATCGACGAGCGCATGCCGTCGGGCAGCGACCAGGCGAACTCGCGGGTGGTGGCGGCGTCGGAGGCGGCGCCCTCGGCCCGCGCCACCGCGGCGACCTCGCCGATGACCGCGGCGAGCTCCTCGCCGTGCTGGTCGCGCACGGTGCCGAGCGGGGCCGCGGCCTGGGTGGTCAGCAGCGCCATGGGGGCGAGGAAGCAGAGCTTGTCCCACAGCAGGCCGGCCTCGTCCGGTCGAACCGTGACGTCGACCCCGGCGGCGGTCAGCGCGTCGGCCAGCGGCTCGGCGCCCGGCGCCAGCTGGACGGCGCACAGCTCGCCGTCGTGCCGCACCACGCCGGGCGCCGGGCGGTCGGCGAAGACGCGGATCGTGCCGGCGACCACCCGCGCCGCCGGGTAGCGCTCGCGCAGCGCCGCCAGGTGCTCGACGCCGTTGAGCAGCGGCACCACGACGGCGCCGCCCAGCACGTCGGCGGGCACGCGGCCGAGCGCCTCCTCCAGCTGGGTGGCCTTCGTCGTCACCAGCAGGACGTCGACCGGGCCGTCCAGCCGCTCGGCGCCGCGCACCCGCGCCGTCAGCTCGCCGAAGCGGTCGCTGGTCACCCGCACGCCGTGCTCGTCGAGGTGTGCCGCGGTCCCCGGCCGGGCCAGGCAGGTGACGGCGTGCCGCTGGCGCGCCAGCAGGGCGGCGAGCAGCCCGCCGACGCCACCTGGTCCCAGCACGGCCACGCGCAACGGATCCATGACGCCATCCTCGCGCTACGTCAGCGGCCCCGCTGCAGGGTCCCGCCGCGAGCTCGCGAGTGGTGGGGGGCAGCGGGGTCCTTTCTGCGCTCCAGCCCGCGCTCCTCCGTGGGCGCGGCCGGCTCGGTGGGCCCCTGCGCCAGCCGGCCCGGCCACCAGACCTTGTCGCCGATCAGGTGCACGGCCGAGGGCACGAGCAGGGTCCGGACGACGAAGGTGTCGAGCAGGACGCCGAAGCCGACGAGGAACCCGAGCTGGATGAGGATGACCAGCGGCAGCACGGTCAGCGCCCCGAAGGTGGCCGCGAGCACCAGCCCGGCGCTGGTGATCACCCCGCCGGTGACCGCCAGCGACCGCAGGACGCCGGCCCGCGCCCCGTGCCGAGTCGACTCCTCCCGGGCCCGGGTCATGAGGAAGATGTTGTAGTCGATCCCCAAGGCCACGAGGAAGACGAACCCAATGAGCAGCACCTGCGGATCGCTGCCCGGGAAGTCGAAGAGGTGCTCGAAGACCAGCGCGGCGACGCCGACGGTCGCGGCGGTGCTCAGCGCGGTCGTGCCCACCAGCAGCAGCGGCGCCACGACCGCCCGCAGCAGCATCGCGAGCACGACGGTGATCACCAGCAGGACCAGCGGCACGATCACTGCGAGGTCGCGGGCGGCGGTCTGCTGGGTGTCCAGGTCCTGGGCGGTCGAGCCGCCGACGAGGGCGTCGGGGTCGACGTCGAGCACCGCCGCCCGCAGGTCGGCCACGGTGCTCTGCGCGGCCTCGCTGTCCGGGGCGTCGGCCAGCGTGGCGTCGATGCGGACCAGTCCGTCCGCCACGACCGGCTCGGCGTCCCCGGATCCGGGCGGGCCCCCACCGGTGAAGGGCGCCACCCCGGCGACGCCGTCGACCTGCGACGCGGCGTCGGCGACGTCCTGCCAGCCGTCGGCGGGAGTGATGATCACCGCCGGGCTGGCGCCGCCGGCCTGGTAGTGCCGGGCCAGCGCCTCCTGCCCCGCACCGGACTCGGAGCCACCACGGACCGCCTCCGACAGGGGGATGCCGTCGGCGTCGAAGGTGGGGAGGAAGAGCGCCATGACCACTAGGAGGGCGCCGCTGCCGAGCAGGTACCGGCCGGGACGGCGCCCGACCGAGGCGGACACCCGCTCCCAGCCCTTGCCGTGCGCGTGCTCCTCGCCGTACTTCGGGCGGAACGGCCAGAACGCCGCGCGGCCGAAGAGGACCAGCACCGCGGGCAGGAAGGTGAGCGCGGCGAGCATGGCGAAGGCGATGCAGACTGCGGAGATCGGGCCGAGCGCGCGGTTGGAGCCGAGGTCGGAGAAGAGCAGGCAGAGGACGCCGAGGATCACCGTCCCGCCGGAGGCGAGGATCGGCTCCCACGACTGCCGGAGCGCCACCTTCATCGCGGCGACGGGGGACCGCTCGCGGCGCAGCTCCTCCCGGTAGCGGGCGACCAGCAGCAGGCCGTAGTCGGTGGCCGCGCCGACGACCAGGATCGAGGCGATGCCCTGGCTCTGGCCGTTGACCGTGATCCAGCCCCGGTCGGCCAGGAAGTAGGCGACGGCGAGGGAGACGACCAGCGCGAGGCCGGCGGTGCCGATGACCAGCAGCGGCAGCAGCGGGCTGCGGTAGACGACCAACAGGATGAGCAGGACGACGCCGAACGCGGCGAGCAGCAGCAGGCCGTCGATGCCGGAGAAGCCCTCGGCGAAGTCGGAGAAGATCGCGCCCGGGCCGGTGACGTACGCCGTGGTGCCGTCGATGCCCGGCAGATCGCGCAGGTCGGCAATGACCTGCCCCAGCGCGTCGCCCAGGTCCGGGTCGAACGGCAGCACCGCCTGCACCGCTTCGCCGTCCTCCGACGGGATCGGCGGCGACGGCTCGCCGGCCAGCGCGCCGGCGTCCTCGGCGAGGGCGGCCGCCTCCTCGACCCGCTCCTGCGCCTCGGTCAGCGCGGCGGGGGCGAGCGCGCCGTCCTCGCTCTCCCAGAGCAGGATCACCGGCAGCGTGCGCTCGGTGCGGAACCGCTGCTGCAGCTCGGTCACCCGGGTGGACTCGGCGCTGTCGGGGAGGAAGGCGGCGGAGTCGTTCTCCGAGACCTCCCCGAGCTTGCCGCTGAACGAGCCGAGGGGTCCGGCCAGCCCGAGCCACAGCAGGGCGACGACGGCAGGCAGGATCCAGCGGAGGACGGGGGTGCGGCGCGGCATCGCACTTCCTTGATGGTCGATCATCTCGGTGATCGAGAGATTAGGGCGGTCTCGTGCCGCGCGCGAACGGAGGTGTGGTGGCCGAGGTCGATCCCGCGCGGCAGGAGCTGGCGCTGCTCCTCCGCCGGCTGACCGTGGAGCTGGATGCGGTCGGGCAGCGGTTCGCCGGGTTGCACGGGCTGGGGCGCACCGACGTCCGGGCGCTGGTGGCGGTGATGGACGCCGCCCGCCGCGGTGAGGCGCTCACCGCGGGCCGGCTTGGCGCGGCTGTGGAGCTGAGCTCGGCGTCGGTGACCGCGCTGGTCGACCGGCTGGAGCGCGCCGGTCACCTGCGCCGGGTGCGGGACGACGCCGACCGCCGCCGGGTGACGCTGGAGATGTCATCGGAGGCGATGGCCGCCGGGGCGGAGTTCTTCGGCGGGCTGCAGCGGGACCTGCTGGCGGCGATGGAAGGCTACTCCGACGCCGAGCTCGCCGTCGTCCACCGGTTCCTGACCGACATGACCGGGGTGATCGAGCAGCACGCCCGCACGACCCCGCCCGAGACCCAGGCATAGGAAGCTATACGTGCGCATCCGGGGCCCCGGACGCATGCATAGCTTCCTTCCTATGCCTGGGGGCCGCTCAGAGGTAGAGGCCGGTCGATTCCTCGATGCGCTCGGCGGCGACGGCGTGCACGTCGCGCTCGCGCAGGATGATCAGGTCCTCGCCGTGCACCTCGACCTCGTGCTGGTCCTCGGGGGAGAAGAGCACCTGGTCGCCGATCTTGACCTGGCGCACGCTCGGGCCGACGCCCTTGGCCTCGCCCCACACCAGCCGCTTGGCGACCTGCGCGGTGGCCGGGATGAGGATGCCGCCGGTGGAGCGCCGCTCGCCGTCCTCCCGGCGCAGCGACACCAGGATGCGGTCGTGCAGCATCTTGATCGGCAGCCGGCCGGCGCTGTTCTCGGGCACGTCGTCCCACGCTACTAGGGCCCTCGGAGCGGCCGAGTGCTGACTTGTGGTCGGTCTGCCCGGCGTGTCCGCCCGTGTCGGCGGAAACGACTGCGCACTCGGCTGTCGGTGCCGCACCGACCACCCGGCGCTTCGTGCACGAGACGCCGGGGTCAGCCCCAGCCGAGCTCGTGCAGGCGGTCCTCCTCGATGCCGAAGTGGTGCGCGATCTCGTGGACGACGGTGATCGTGACCTCCTCGACGACCTCCTCCTCGGTCTCGCAGATGTCGCAGATCGCCTCGCGGTAGATCATGATCCGGTCCGGCAGCGAGCCGCCGTAGTCCCAGCCGCGCTCGGTCAGCGCGTACCCCTCGTAGAGCCCGAGCAGCTCCGGCTCGTCGGGGTTCCGGTCCTCCACCAGGACGACGACGTTGTCCAGCAGCCCCATCAGCTCGGGCGGCACCTGGTCGAGGGCGTCGGCGACCAGCTCCTCGAAGACGGGGAGCGGGAGCGCCTTCACCAGGACGTCGGCAGCGGCCGGCCCTCCTCGTAGCCGGCCGAGCTCTGCACCCCCAGCACCGCCCGCTCGTGCAGCTCGTCCACGGTCCGCGCGCCCGCGTAGGTGCACGACGACCGCACGCCGGCCACGATCTGGTCGATCAGGTCCTCGACGCCGGGGCGGGCCGGGTCCAGGTACATCCGGGACGAGGAGATGCCCTCCTCGAAGAGGCCGGCCCGCGCCCGCTCGAACCCGGTCTGGGTCGCCGTCCGGGCCTTGACCGCGCGCGCCGACGCCATGCCGAACGACTCCTTGTACAGCCGGCCGCCGTCCTCGTGCACGTCACCGGCCGACTCGTAGGTGCCGGCGAACCAGGAGCCCACCATCACGTTCGCCGCGCCCGCGGCCAGCGCGAGCGCGATGTCGCGGGGGTGCCGCACGCCGCCGTCGGCCCACACGTGCTTGCCCAGCGAACGGGCCTCCGCGGCGCACTCCTCGACGGCGGAGAACTGCGGCCGCCCGACGCCGGTCATCATCCGGGTGGTGCACATCGCGCCCGGGCCCACGCCGACCTTGACGACGTCGGCGCCGGCCTCGATCAGGTCGCGCGTGCCCTGCGCCGTCACCACGTTGCCGGCGACCACCGGCACGGAGCCGGCCACCGAGCGCGCCGCGCGGACCGCCTCGATCGCCTTCTCCTGGTGCCCGTGCGCCGTGTCGACGACCAGCACGTCCACCCCGGCGGCCAGCAAGGCCGCCGCCTTGCCAGCGACGTCGCCGTTGATGCCCACGGCGGCCGAGGTGAGCAGGTGGCCCTCGGCGTTCACCGCCGGCGTGTAGATCGCCGAGCGCAGCGCGCCCTTCTTCGTGATGACGCCGACCAGCCGGTCACCCTCCACTACGGGGGCGGCGCTCACGCGCTCACCGGAGAGCACGTCGAAGATCTTCGGCAGGTCGGTGCCGGCGGGGATGGTGAGCGGCTCGCGGGTCATCACCTCGGCGAGCTGGGTGAACCGGTCGACGCCCTGGCACTGGCCATCGGTGACGACGCCGACGGGGGAGCCGCCCTCGACCACCACGACGATCCCGTGCGCGCGCTTGGTGAGCAGCGACAGCGCCTCGCCGACGGTGGAGGTGGGGGCGAGGGTGATCGGGGTGTCGTAGACCGGGTGCCGGGTCTTCACCCAGGAGACGACCTCGGTGACGACGTCGACCGGGATGTCCTGCGGCAGCACCGCCAACCCGCCCCGGCGGGCGGTGGTCTCGGCCATCCGCCGTCCCGAGATCGCGGTCATGTTGGCGACGACGATCGGGATGGTCGTGCCCACGCGGTCCGGCGTGGTCAGGTCGACCTCGAGCCGCGAGCCGACCGTCGAGTGGTTGGGCACCATGAAGACGTCGGAGTAGGTGAGGTCGTGCGAGGGCCGCTGCAGGAAGCGCATTGCCCCAGTGTCCCGTACCTCGCCGGACCGTGACGACCGCGCCGAACCATGCGAACTCGTGGCCATCAGCGGCTGATCGCCACGACATCGCACGGTTCGGCGGGCCACCGCGCTCTGGTGGCCACGTCGTCGGAAGCCCTCCGGGCTCCGCGCCGCCGTCGGCCCCTCGCAGGGCGGCTCACCTACTGTTGTCCCGTGATCGACCTGCGACTCGTGCGTGAGCACCCCGACGTCGTCCGTGCCAGCCAGCGTGCCCGGGGCGCCGACGAGTCCCTGGTCGACCGGCTGCTCGCCGCCGACGCCGCCCGCCGCGACGCGGTGAAGCGGGCCGACGACCTGCGCGCCGAGCAGAAGAGCGCTTCCCAGGCGGTGAAGAAGGCGAGCCCCGAGGAGCGCCCGGCCGTCCTGGAGCGGGCCAAGGCGCTGGCCGCCGAGGTCAAGGAGGCAGAGGAGCAGCAGCGCGCCGCCGACGCCGCGCTGCGCGAGGTCCACCTGCGCATCCCCAACGTGGTCGCCGACGACGTCCCGCCCGGCGGTGAGGACGACGCGGTCACCCTGCGCACCGTCGGCGAGGTGCCCACCTACGACTTCGAGGTGCGCGACCACATCGAGATCGGCGAGGCCCTCGGCGCCATCGACATGGAGCGCGGCGCCAAGGTCTCCGGCTCCCGCTTCTACTTCCTCACCGGCCCCGGCGCGCTGCTGGAGTTCGCGCTGGCCCAGCTGGCGATCAGCCGGGCGGTGGCGGCCGGGTTCACCCCGGTGGTCGCCCCGGCCCTGGTCAAGCCGAGCGCCATGGAGGGCACCGGCTTCCTCGGCGAGCACGACGAGGAGGTGTACCGCATCGAGCGCGACGACCTGTACCTCGTCGGCACCTCCGAGGTGGCGCTGGCCGGCATGCACGCCGGTGAGGTGCTCGACCTCGCGCAGGGCCCGAAGCGCTACGCCGGGTGGTCCTCCTGCTTCCGCCGCGAGGCAGGCTCCTACGGCAAGGACACCCGCGGCATCATCCGGGTGCACTGGTTCGACAAGGTCGAGATGTTCAGCTTCTGCCGGCCGGAGGACGCCGCCGCCGAGCACCTGCGGCTGCTCGCGTGGGAGGAGGAGTTCCTCCAGGCCCTGGAGCTGCCCTACCGCGTCGTCGACATCGCCGCCGGCGACCTGGGCACCAGCGCCACGCGCAAGTACGACATCGAGGCGTGGTTCCCCACCCAGGGCACGTACCGGGAGCTCACCAGCACCTCGGACTGCACCACCTTCCAGGCCCGCCGGCTGACCATCCGGTACCGGGACGAGGACGGGAAGAACCAGACCGCGGCCACGCTGAACGGCACGCTCTGCGCCATCGCCCGCACCATCGCCTGCCTACTCGAGGTGCACCAGCGGGCCGACGGCTCGGTGCACGTGCCGGTGGCGCTGCGGCCGTGGCTGGGGGGCGTCGAGGCGCTGACCCCCGGCATGACCCTGGCGGCCCCCGTCCCGCCGCCCGCGGCATGAGCGGTTCCGCGCCGAAGGCTCTGCAGGCCTACGGCGTCCTGCCCGGCGCCGACCAGGTCGTGGAGCTCGGTGACCTCGGCCCGTGGCGGCCCAAGCTGGTCGCCACCGACCTCGACGGCACCCTCCTCGACGACGCCGGCGAGGTCAGCCCGCGCACCCGGGCGGCGGTGACCGCCTGCTGGGACGCCGGTATCCCGGTGGTCGGCGTCACCGGCCGCGGCCCCCGGCTGCTGGAGAGCGTGCGCGTCGCCCTCGGTGGGCGCGGAATCGCGGTGCTGGCGCAGGGCGGTTTCGTCGTCGACCTGGAACGCGACGAGGTGCTGCGCACAGTCGCCCTTCCGCGGAGCCAGGCGGCCGCGGTCATCGAGCGGATCGAGTCGGTGGCCGGGGACCTCGTGCTGGCGGTGGAGGACGCCGCCCATCAGGGCGAGGCGCGCGGCGCGTTGCGGGTGCAGCACGGCTTCGACTGGCCCTACCCCGAGGACGCCGAGCTCGTGGCCAAGGACGAGGTGCTGCCGGCCGAGGCCGTGCTCAAGGTCTTCCTGCGCTCGCCCACGATCGGCCAGGACGAGCTGCTCGCGCTCGCCCGCTCCGTCGTCGACCCGGCCGACGCCGAGCTGACCCACGCCGGCCTCGGGTTCATCGAGGTGCTGCCGCCGGGGATCACCAAGGCCACCGGCCTGGCCGTCGCCCTCGAGCGCTTCGGCGTCGACCTCGCCGACGTCCTCGTGTTCGGCGACATGCCCAACGACCTGCCGATGCTGACCGCGGTCGCCGAGGCCGGGGGCCGGGCCGTCGCCGTCGCCAACGCGCACCCGGCGGTTCGTGCCGTCACCACCCACGTGACCAGCGGCCACCGCGCCGACGGGGTCGCCCGGTACCTGGAGGCGGTGCTCGATGGCTGACTGGCGTCCCCGCCTGATCGCCAGCGACATGGACGGCACGCTCTTGCGCTGGGACGACACGGTCAGCGAGGCGACCGTCGCCGAGCTGGAGCGCTGGCGGGCCGACGGCGTCCCGGTCGTGCTGGCCACCGGCCGCCCGCCGCGGTGGATGCGCCGGATCCGCGAGGTGCTCGGCTACGGGACGGCGGTGTGCTGCAACGGCGCCGTGCTCCTGGACCTGGAGAGCTTCGAGATCCTCCACGAGGAGCCGGTGCACCCCGACGTCCTCCGGTCGGTCACGGCCGAGCTGCGCCGGCGGCAGCCGGACACCTGGTTCGCGGTCGAGTACGGGCTGGAGTTCCGCCACGAGCCGATCTACAAGCCACGGTGGGACGTCGACGCGCCGGGGGTCGCCGAGGCGACGCTGGAGGAGATGCTGGAGCAACCGGTCGCCAAGCTCCTGGCCCGCCACGAGAAGCTGCCGCGCGACGAGTTCGTGGCCCTGGTGGAGGAGGTCATCGGCGGGCGGGCGACGGTCACGTGCTCGTCGACGGATGCCCTCGCGGAGATCTCCGCGACCGGGGTGACGAAGGCGTCGGGCCTGGCCACGGTCGCCGCCCGGCACGGGATCGGCCCCGAGGACGTCGTCGTCTTCGGCGACATGCCCAACGACATCGCCGCCTTCGAGTGGGTGCGCGACGGCGGCGGCCGGGCGGTCGCGATGTCGCATGCGCACCCCGACCTGCTCGCCGTCGCCACCGACGTCACGGGGACCAACGAGGAGGACGGCGTCGCCACCTTCCTGAGGTCGCTCTAGCCGTTCGTGCTCCGCTGGAGTGACTCCAGCCTTGGGTCGGCTCAATCCGGCGCGCGATCTGCCGAAAACCCGGGAAGTCGACCGCCGGTGGAGCGGTTCTGTCCCTCGGGAGGCTCGGCATGGACGCCGCTGTCGCACCAACGGCTCAGCACGGTTCCGACCACGCGGCGGAGGGAGGGCGCGGGCTGTTCCGCCGGGTCGGTCTGCAGGGCCGGCTCCTGCTGGCGATCCTGCTCGTCGCCCTGACCACCCTGGCGGTCGGCGTCATCGGGGCCTCCCGCATGGCGGTGCTCAGCGACCAGGCCGAGCAGATCTACCACGACGGCACGGTGCCGCTGGACGAGATCCGGCTGCTGCAGTCGGCCTGGTGGGAGTACCAGGCGAACTCGGCGCGCACCACGATCCCCGGGCTGCAGCCGGAGGCGGTCGCCCAGTACCAGGCCCGCGCCACCGAGGTACAGGCCCGGATCCAGGAGCTGACCGGCCTCGTCGACGGTGAGCCGCTGGGTGCCGCGTCGCGCGCGGCCTTCGAGCGCTTCGAGCCCGCGATGACCGACTACTTCACCACGCTCGGCGAGATCATCGCTGCCCTCGAGAGCGGTGACCCGGCCCAGCTGGCGCAGCTGGAGACCGCCGGCGCCGAGCTCGACGCCGCCGAGATCGAGGCGATCGCCGCCCTCACCGAGGCCGCCGACGCGCAGTCGGAGTTCGCCGACGCCATCGCGGAGGACGCGAGGAACGCCGCCGAGGCGGCGCGCACGCTGACGTTCCTCGTCATCGGGATCGGCCTCGTCGTGTCGGTCGGGCTGGCCGTTCTGGTGGCCCGCAGCATCAACCGCCCGGTGCAGCGGATCAGCGAGGTGCTCGACCGGGTGGCCGACGGCGACCTCAGCGTCCGGGTAGGCCCGACCGGCGGCGCCGAGCTGGCCCGCGTCTCGGCCTCGGTCGACCGGACCCTCGACTCGATCGGCGGGGTGCTGCGGCTGGTCGGCGACTCCGCGAACCGACTGGCCGACGCCTCGCAGAAGCTCGACGGCGCCGCCGAGGGCATCGCCGCCAACGCCCGGGCGGCGGCCGGCCAGGCCGATGAGGTGGTGACCTCCGCGGGTGCGGTGGCCTCGAGCGTGGACACGGTGGCGACGGGGTCGTCGCAGATGGAGTCGGCGATCCGGGAGATCGCGCACAACGCGACCGAGGCGGCCCGGGTGGCGGGTCAGGCGGTGACGGTGGCGGAGACGACGACGAAGACCGTGGGGAAGCTGGGTGACTCCTCGCAGGAGATCGCCACGGTGATCAAGCTGATCAACGGGATCGCGGAGCAGACGAACCTGCTGGCGCTGAACGCCACGATCGAGGCCGCGCGCGCCGGTGAGGCGGGCAAGGGGTTCGCGGTGGTGGCCAGCGAGGTGAAGGAGCTGGCGCAGGAGACGGCGCGGGCGACCGAGGACATCTCCAAGCGGGTGGAGGCGATCCAGGGTGACACCGCGGGTGCGGTGGATGCGATCGGCAAGATCAGTGCGGTGATCGGGGAGATCAACGACTTCCAGGCGACGATCGCTGCGGCGGTGGAGGAGCAGACGGCGACGACGAACGAGATGAACCGCAACGTGGCCGAGGCGGCGAGTGGTTCGCAGGACATCGCCGCGGCGATCTCGGGGCTGGCCGCGGGGACGCAGGAGACCAACCAGCGGGTCGAGGACGCGCAGCGGGCCGCCGCGGAGCTGGCCCGGATGAGCGGGGAGCTGCAGGAGGCGGTCGCCCGCTTCACCGTCTGAACCAACCCGGCACGCCCGACGGCGCCGTCCCCCGACCCGGGGGCGGCGCCGTCGCGCGTCCCGCGCACCCCTACCGGTGGAGCCGTTCCACGACTGGGGTGAACTCCACCGTTCGGCCTGCCGATGAGCAGGACGACGGTCCTCTCGGACCGACCGACTTCCAGGAGAGCGAGCAGGCATGGAGCGCGTGCAGGACCCCGACACCGCGGCGAACACGGCGCGGGACGACCAGCAGCCCCGGGGGCTGTCCGGCATCGGGCTGCGCGGCCGCCTGCTGGGCTCGATCCTCGTCGTCGCGCTGACCACCGTGGGGGTGGGCGCCTTCGGCATCGACCGGATGTCCACCCTCAGTGACCAGTCCAAGCAGGTCTACGACAACGGCGCCGTCCCGCTCCACGGGCTGCAGGAGCTCGAGAGCGACTGGTGGCGTCTGTCGACCAATGTTGCGCGGGCCTCCATCCCCACGCTGCCCCCCGAGACGATCGCCAAGGCGCAGCGGGGCACCGCGGCCTCCAGCGAGTCGCTCGCCGAGCACATCGCCGCGGTGGGTGAGATGCCCCTGGACGCGGCGGCCCGGGCGGCGTACGAGACGTTCGCGACGGCGACCCAGAACTACCTCGCGGCCCTCGCCCAGCTCCAGGCGGTCAGCGGGACCGACCCCGCTGCGATGCCGGGGCTGCTGCAGACCATGGCCGAGAACGAGACCATCATCGAGGAGTCGCTGATCGAGGCGACCGACGCCGCGGCCGCATCTGCGGTGGCGACGGCGGAGGACGCCAAGGACGCTTACGAGACGGCGCGGACGCTCACCCTGCTGATCATCGCCGCCGGCCTGCTGGTCGCCGTGGTCCTGGCGATGGTGGTCGCTCGCGGCGTGACCCGGCCCGTGCAGCGGATCCGCGAGGTGCTCGCGCAGGTGGCCGCTGGTGACCTGACGGTGCGGGCGGGTCGTACCGGTGGCGCCGAGCTGGGCGAGATGGCGGCGTCGCTCGACCACACGCTGGACTCGATCGGCAACGTCCTGCTGCTGGTCAACGACTCCTCCACCCGCCTGGCCACGGCCTCCCACCAGCTCAGCGGCGCCGCCGAGGGCATGCGGGAGAACGCCCGCCTCGCGGCCGGCCAGGCCGATGAGGTGGTGACCTCCGCGGGTGCGGTGGCCTCGAGCGTGGACACGGTGGCGACGGGGTCGTCGCAGATGGAGTCGGCGATCCGGGAGATCGCGCACAACGCGACCGAGG
>NZ_JBJHAL010000022.1:0-88807 GCF_054050995.1 Blastococcus sp. SYSU DS1021
ACCGCCCGGTTGTGTGCGCGGTAGGTCGGCTCCACGCAGTGCGCCCGGGCGGCCTCCCCGGGGGGTGAACCCCCGGGGGGGCGCGGCCCGTCCGGCGGGCCGCGGCGGCACGTGAGCAGCCTCACCGCCCCCGGCCCGTCGTTCGCCGGGCGGGCCGCCGTTCCGGTACGTAGCGTTCCGGCGCGTGGCCCTCCCCGTCTGGTTCGAGGTCGCGACGCTGGTGGGGCTGACCGTCCTGCTGCTCGCCGACCTCGCCATCGTCGCCCGCCGCCCGCACGAACCCAGCACGAAGGAGGCGGGAGGCTGGGTCGCGTTCTACGTGGCGCTGGCCCTCGTGTTCGGCGGAATCCTGTTCTGGGTCGCCGACGGCACCTCCGCGACCGAGTTCTACGCGGGCTGGCTGACCGAGTACTCGCTCTCGGTCGACAACCTGTTCGTGTTCGTGATCATCATGGCCCGCTTCCGGGTGCCGCGGCACCTGCAGCAGGAGGCCCTGATGGTCGGCATCATCATCGCGCTGGTCCTGCGCGGCATCTTCATCCTGCTCGGCGCCGCGGTGATCGAGCGCTTCACCTGGGTCTTCTACGTCTTCGGTGCGTTCCTCGTCTACACGGCGATCAACCTGGTCCGCCACCGCGGCGAGGACGAGGACTACGAGGAGAACCCGTTCATCCGGCGCATGCGCAGGGTGCTGCCGATGACCCAGGACTTCCGGGGCGCCAAGGTCCGGGTCACGGAGAACGGCGCGAAGCTCTGGACGCCGATGATCATCGTCTTCCTCGCCCTGGGGACGACGGACCTGCTCTTCGCGCTCGACAGCATCCCGGCGATCTTCGGCCTCACCCAGGAGGCGTTCATCGTCTTCACGGCCAACGTCTTCGCGCTCATGGGGCTGCGTCAGCTCTACTTCCTGCTGGGTGGCCTGCTCAAGCGCCTGGTCTACCTCTCGCTTGGCCTCGCCGTGATCCTCGCCTTCATCGGGGTCAAGCTGGTGATGGAGGCGCTGCACACGAACGAGCTGCCGTTCATCAACGGCGGCGAGCACATCGAGGCCGTTCCCGAGATCCCGATCTGGCTGTCGCTGTCGGTCATCCTCGGCGTCCTCGTGGTCGCCACGATCGCCAGCCTGCTGCGCACGCGGGGCCAGCTCGTCTCGGCCGACGAGCCGGTGATCGAGCCGGAGGAGGCCGAGGCGGTGGCGCCGGGAGGGCCCGAGGCCGCAGCAGCGGCCGAGGCGCGGATCGCCGACACCAGCGGCCCGGGCGGAGGCGGCGCAGCACGCTGACGGCGACGGCCCGGCCGCCGGGCGGCCGGCCCCGATCCCTCGGCTAGCGTCGCCGGCATGCGCCCGTCGGACCTCGCCCTCCTGCGCACGCCGGGGACGCCGACGGTCTCGCCCGACGGTCGGATGGCGGTCGTGGCCGTCGGCTGGCCCGACCCCGTCGCCGACGAGTACCGCAGCCAGCTGTGGGCGGTGCCCACCGACGGCTCCGCGCCGGCGCGCCCGCTCACCACCGGCCGGTGCGACACCGACCCGCAGTTCTCCCCGGACGGTCGGTGGTTGGCCTATCTGGGCGCGGAACCAGGTGGCCGTCCGCAGCTGCAGGTGCTGCCCGCCGCCGGTGGCGCGCCGCGCCGGCTGACCGACCACCCGCTGGGTGCCGGTGCGCCGGCCTGGTCCCCGGACTCCCGCCGCATCGCCTACGTCGCACGGGTGCCCGAGCACGGCCGGTACGGCACGGTCCCCGGTGTGAGCCCGGAGGCCGAGCCGCCGCGCCTGATCACCACGCTGACCTACCGCCGGGACGGGCTGGGCTTCTTCCGCGACCGCCCCGCCCAGGTCTTCGTCGCCTCGCTGCCGGCCGACTTCGCCGACGACACCGCCGCGCCCCCGCAGCCGGTGCAGGTGACGGCGGGGGAGGCGGACTGCGCGGACGTGGCCTGGCACCCGGGCAGCGCCGAGCTGGCGTTCGTGTCGGCGCGCCACGACCGGGCGGACCGGGACCTGGTCCGGGACGTGTACGTCATCGGCCCCGACGGGTCCGCGCTCCGTCGCGTCACGCAGTCCCGCGGCGACTGCTCCTCCCCGGCGTACACGCCGGACGGCGCCACGATCGTGCTCACCGCGATCCCCGACCTGGGCCCGGACGGCGTGGACGCGGCCGCCCGGCAGGCGGTGCCCTGCCGGGTCCCCGTCGACGGCGGCCCGCTGGCGGTGCTCCTCGACCCCGAGCAGCACGGGCGGGGCGACACGACCCCCGCGACCGTGCTGGCCGACGGAGCGGTGCTGGTCGGCGTCCAACGACGGGGCGCGGTCGAGCTGCTGCGGGTTCCGCTGGACGGCGGGCCACCCGAGACGCTCGTCGACGGCCCGTTCACCGTCCGGGGCATCGCCGCCGGGGGCGGGGTCGTCGTCGCCACGGTGGGCCACGACCGGTCGGCCGGGGAGCTGCTGGCCGTCGGCGGTGGGGGGCGCCGGCTGCTCACCGGCTTCGGCCGCCACCTCGGTGCCACCGGTCGGCTGCACCGGATGCGGGAGTGCACCGCGCACGCCCCCGACGGGTACCCGGTGCACGGCTGGGTGACCGCGCCACCGGGGCCGGGCCCGCACCCGGTGCTGCTCGTGGTGCACAGCGGGCCGTTCCGCCAGTGCGGATGGGAGCTGGCGGAGGAGGTCCAGGTCCTCGTCTCCGCCGGGTACGCGGTCGTGCAGTGCAACCCGCGTGGTTCCTCCGGCTACGGCGCGGCGCACGGGCGGGCCGTCCGGGGCGCGTGGGGCGGCCCGGACGCCGAGGACGTCCTGGCCTTCCTCGACGCGGTGCTCACCGAGCCGGCGCTGGACGCCGGTCGGGTGGGGATCATGGGTAGCGCCTACGGCGGCTCGCTGGCCGCGCTGCTGATCGGCCGGACGAACCGGTTCGCGGCGGCCGTGGTGGAGGGGGCGCTCATCGACCCGGTCGCCTTCGCCGGTACCTCCGACGCGGGCTGGTACCTGGTCGACACGCATCTGGGCAGCGACCCCGAGCGGTTGGCGGCGCAGAGCCCGCTGGCCCGGGCAGGGACGATCCGCACCCCGACCCTGGTCGTCCACGCGGAGGAGGACCGGCGGACGCCGCTGGAGCAGGGGCAGCGGCTGTACGCGGAGCTGGTCCGGCGCGGGGTGCCGGCAGAGCTGCTCCTGTTCCCCGGCGAGGGGCACGAGCTGGCGCGACGCGGCCGCCCCCGGCACCGGGTGGACCGCCTGGAGCACCTGCTCCGCTGGTGGCGCCGGTGGCTTCCGGTGGACGGGGCCGGCCGGGCGGGCTGAGGTCCCGCCCGCCCGGCGACGGTCGCCGAGCGTCGCAGCCCGTCACGGAGGGTCGTTTCCGCTTTCTGCGTGTCGTGACCTGGCTCACGCCCGAATCCGCTGGTCGGCCGCGGAGAAGAGCCCTCGGCGGGTGGGTGCCGCGCGGGCTCCTGCCAGTTCCGGATCGCGAACTCCCCCTATGCAAGCGCCCTCTCCTCCGGTGGAGTTCCGGTGCCGGCAAGGGCGCCGGCGCCGGCGGGGATCCCGCCGACCACCGATCGAAAGGGATCGAGCGTGAACGAACGACGGACCGCGTCCGCACGACGGACGGCGGCTCGAGCCATCGCACTGGGCACCAGCGGACTGCTGCTGGCGCTGGCCCTCCCCGCCACGGCCACCGCCGCACCGCGGGACTCGAACACCCTGCCCCGGGATCCGTGCGACCGCCGGCACAACATCACGTACGAGAAGCTGCTGGAGTGCGTCGACCTCGAGGACATCCTCGAGCACCAGCGCGCGTTCCAGGAGATCGCGGACAACAGCGACGACCCGGTCTACCCGGGCAGCCGCGCGGCGGGCACGGACGGCTACGCCGACAGCGTGGAGTACGTCGCGGGCCTGCTGCGGCAGGCCAGGTTCGACGTCACGCTCGACCCGGTCGAGGTCACGTTCAACTTCCCCGCCGAGCTGCGCCAGCTCACCCCCGTCGAGGCCGAGTACGAGACCGGGGTCTTCACCGGCAGCGGCTCGGGCACGGTGGAGGGCGCCGTCGTACCGGTCGACCTCGCACTGACCGATCCGGCCGCCTCCAGCAGCGGCTGCGAGGCCGAGGACTTCGCCGGGCTGGACCTCACCGGCCCGGCCGACATCGCCCTCGTCCAGCGCGGCACCTGCAACTTCGGCGACAAGGCGGCCAACGCCGAGCAGGCCGGCGCCGAGGCGGTGATCATCTTCAACCAGGGGAACGGCCCCGACCGCATGGAGCTGATCGTCGCCAACGCGGCGACCCTCGGCGACGGCACCACGGTGCAGCACGGCATCCCGGTCGTCGGTGCCAGCTTCGCGCAGGGCGAGGCCCTGGCGGCCGACGGTGCCACCGCCTTCGTGAAGGTGCTCCCCGCGGAGACCCGCACCGACTACAACGTCATCGCGGAGCTGCGGGGCAGGGACCGGAACAACGTCGTCATGGCGGGTGCCCACCTGGACAGCGTCGAGGTCGGACCCGGTATCAACGACAACGGCTCGGGGTCGGCGGCGCTGCTCGAGACGGCGCTGTCGATGGCTCGGATGAAGCCGCACAACACGTTGCGGTTCGCGTGGTGGGCCGCGGAGGAGCAGGGGCTGGTCGGCTCGACGAGCTACGTCGAGAAGCTGCCGCAGTCCGAGCTCGACCGCATCGCGCTCTACATGAACTACGACATGGTCGCGTCGCCGAACTACGTGCAGATGGTCTACGACTCGGACGAGTCCACCTGGGACGCCTCGGCCCCGATCCCGGCGGGCTCCACCGCGATCGAGGACCTCTACGAGTCGTACTACACCAAGATCGGGGTGCCCTACGACGACGCGGAGTACTCCGGCCGCAGCGACTACCAGGCGTTCATCAACGCCGGCATCCCGTCCGGGGGTCTGTTCACCGGCGCCGAGGTGCGCAAGACCGAGGAGCAGGCGGCGATCTGGGGCGGTACCGCGGGCGAGCAGTTCGACCCGTGCTACCACCTGGCCTGCGACCAGATCGACAACATGGCCCTCGACGCGCTGGACGTGAACAGCGACCTCATCGCCTTCGCGATGCTCACGTTCGCCTTCTCCACGGAGTCGGTGAACGGCGTCCCGGGCCGACCGGTCCCCGGTCCGGCGTTCGAGCTGCCGGCCCCGGCCGGCGAGCAGGGCACGTTCAGGGAGGCGGCCGGCGGCGGCGGCCTCGCGCACGACCACGTGCACGGTCACGAGGTCGTGGACTGACGACTGACGGCTGACGGGGCGCGGTCGCACCGGCCGCGCCCCGTCGGCCTCCGACCGGTCGAGCCGTCGCCGGCGTTCCCACGGGGACGCCGGCGGCGGCTCGTCGGCTACCGGGCCTCGTCCAGGTGGCGCACGACGCGTGCCGGGTTGCCGACCGCGACGACGTCGGCCGGCAGGTCCCGGGTGACGACGGCGCCCGCGCCGACGACCGTGTTCGCGCCGATCGTGACGCCCGCCAGGACGATGACCCCGCCGCCGAGCCAGACGTTGTCGCCGATGGTGATCGCCTGCGCGGCCTCCCACTTCTGCCGCCGCGGCTCCGCCTCCACCGGGTGCGTGGGCGTGAGCAGCTGGACGTTGGGCCCGATCTGCACGTCGTCCCCGATGGTGATGGGGGCGACGTCGAGGGCGACCAGCCCGAAGTTGGCGAAGCAGCGGGCGCCGACGGTCAGGTGCCGGCCGTAGTCGACGCGCAACGGCGGGCGCAGCTCGGTGTCCTCGCCGACCGACCCCAGCAGCTGCTCGAGCAGCTTCCGGCGCAGCCCGGCCTGGCGGACCGACGTCGCGTTGTAGGCGTCGGCGAGGTCGAGGGCCCGCGAGCTGAGCTCGCCGAGCTCCGGGTCGTCGGCGAGGTACGGCTCGCCGGCCAGCATCCGTTCGCGCATGGAGCGACCGTCGTCCCGCGGCGTCGTCATGCGCCCAACCTACGGTCGGGGCACTCCCCGGCGCCCCGGGCGTCCGGGGGATGCCGGACGGGGCCCGGGGGCCTACCGTGCGCAGGATGGCGCTCATCTACCCGGTCCGGATCGACTCCCCGGAGCCCGACGAGGACGCGGCCCCCGACTTCGCCGAGCTCGCCGCCGACCTGTCGGACCAGTGGCTCGTCGAGGTCGACCTGGGCGAGGACGGCGACGACGCCTGCTTCGGCCCGCTCACCCCCCGCGCGGCGTGGGACCTGGCGCTCGGCGTCGACGAGCGGCGCCCGGAGTGGTCGGTCTCCGTGCTCCCGCTGCACGTGCCCGGCACGCCCGACGAGCTGGTGGCGCTCTTCACCGAGGACTGACGCCGCGAGCGGGGCCGGCCACGCGCCCCGCGTGCCGTTCGACCCGCCCGTGGATGAGGTCTCTCTCATCCACGGCTCACCGGGGTGCCACGCGAGCTGGGCACGGTGGGGTCACCCACTCGACACCGGACGGCCACGTCCTCGTCGCCGGAGGACCTCATGTCGCCGACACCCCAGCCCTCGCGCACCTCACAGGCCTCGCCGCGGCTGCGGCGGATCGCGTTCTACTCGCACGACACCCAGGGTCTCGGGCACACGCGCCGCAACATCGCCCTGGCCGCCGCGCTGGTGGCGGCACGCCCCGACACGGACGTGCTCCTGCTGACCGGCAACCCGGAGGCGGCGATGCTTCCGCTCCCACCGCGCACGGACGTCCTCACGCTGCCCACGATCCGGAAGACCGACGACGGGGACTACGCAGCCCGTGCGCTGGCCAGCCCGCTCGAGGTGGTGCTGGACGTCCGGGCGCGCATCCTGGACGCCGCTCTGGGAGCCTTCGCCCCCGACCTGCTGGTCGTCGACAAGGTCGCCGCCGGGGTCTGCGGCGAGCTGCTCCCGGCGCTGAGCACGCTCCGCGAGCTGGGAGACACCCGCGTCGTCCTGGGGCTGCGGGAGGTGCTCGACCGCCCCGAGGTGGCGATCGAGGAGTGGGAGCGGTCGGCCACCACCGAGATCCTCGTCGACTACTTCGACGCGGTGTGGGTCTACGGCGATCCCGTCGTCTACGACCCGGTCGCCGAGTACCGCTTGCCGCCCGAGGTGGTCGCCATGGTCCAGTACACCGGCTACCTCGGGCACGGCCGCCGGGACACCGTTCGCCCGCGAAGCCGCCCGACCGCCCGGCTCACCCCGCCCGCCGAGCCCTACGTCCTCTGCACCGTGGGTGGTGGGCAGGACGGCCAGGAGCTGGCCCGGGCCTTCGCCTCGGCGCCGCTGCCCGAGGGGCACCGGGGGGTGTTGCTCACCGGGCCGTTCATGGCGGCCTCCGTGCGCGACGCCGTCCGGGCCGCTGCCGCGGCCGACGAGCGCCTGACCGTCCTCGATTTCGTGCCGGACAGCGAGGAGTTCTTCGCCGCGGCTGCCGCGGTGGTCTCGATGGGCGGGTACAACAGCGTCTGCGAGCTTCTCGCCGCCGGCGTCCGGGCGCTCGTCGTCCCGCGGGTGGCCCCACGCGAGGAGCAGCTGGTACGTGCCGAACGGCTCGCCGAGCGCGGGCTGCTCGACTACTGCCGCCCGGCCGACCTGAGCGGCGCCGTGCTGGGCGACTGGTTGGCGACCGCGGTCAGCACGCCCGCCCCGGCCGGTGCGCCGGTCGACCTGGACGGGCTGCGCCGGGTCCCGCACCTGGCCGACCTGGTGCTGGGCGGCCGGTCCCGTCCGCCCCTCGGCCGCTCCGCCCGCGGGACCGGTGGCGCGGGCGGCACCGCGCTGCAGGAGGTCCGTCGTGCAGCTGCCTGAGCCCATCCGCCCCGGCCGCGTGGGCTACGTGCTGAAGATGTACCCACGGTTCTCCGAGACCTTCGTGGTCACCGAGCTGCTCGCCCACCAGGAGCGCGGTCTCGACGTCGCGGTCTTCTCCCTGCGGCCACCGGCCGACGGCCGCTTCCACGAGTCGCTCGCCCGCCTGCGGGCGCCGGTCACCTACCTGCGCTCGTCGAGCATCCGCGCCGACGACCTGTGGACGGCGTTCCGGGACGCCCGCGCCGGGCTGCCTGACCTCGCCCACCACGCCGACGAGCTGTGGGACGCCGACGCGCTCGACGCCGCGCAGGCGCTGGAGCTCGCACTCGCCGTCCGCGCCGGGGGAGTCACGCACCTGCACGCCCACTTCGCGTCCGTCGCGACCACGGTCGCCCGGCTCGCCGCGCGGCTGGCGGGGATCACGTACTCGTTCACCGCCCACGCGAAGGACATCTTCCACAGCGAGGTCCGGCACGAGGAGCTGCGCGCCAAGCTGGTCGACGCCGCCGACGTCGTCACGATCAGCGACTTCAACCTCGCGCACCTGCGCGGCCGCTTCGGTTCCGCCGCGGACCGGGTCCGGCGGGTCTACAACGGCCTGGACCTCGCCGCCTTCCCGCGCAACCCGGTCACGGACCGCCCGCCGGTGATCGCGGCGGTGGGCCGGTTGGTGGAGAAGAAGGGGTTCGCGGACCTGCTGGACGCCGTCGCCTTGCTGCGCGCCCGTGGCCGCGAGCTCTCGGTGCAGCTGGTGGGCACCGGACCGCTGGCCGGCGAGCTGGCCGCCCGGGTCGGCCGGCTGGGGCTCCACGACGTCGTGACGATGACCGGGGCGCTCACCCAGGAGGAGGTGCGGAGGGTGGTCGGCTCGGCCGCCGTCTTCGCCGCGCCCTGCGTCGTCGGCGTCGACGGGAACCGCGACGGGCTGCCCACCGTGCTGCTGGAGGCGATGGCACTCGGGACGCCGTGCGTCGCGACGCCGGTGACCGGCATCCCCGAGGTCCTGCGGGACGAGGAGACCGGCCTGCTGGTGCCCGAGCGCGACCCCGGGGCGCTCGCGACCGCTCTGGGCCGACTGCTGGACGACGCCGACCTGCGCGCCCGGCTGGCGACGTCGGCGCGGCACCGCATCGAGGCCGACTTCGACGCCCGCCGGCAGGCGGCCGGCGTCGCGGCCGGCTTCCCGCCCGCTGCAGCTCCCACGGGGAGCGCGTCGACGGCCCGCACGCAGGCCGTGGTGGCCGGCTGATGCGCGTCGCCGTCGTCTGCACCGATCCGGGCATCCCGGTCTTCGGCAGCAAGGGCGCGTCGGTGCACCTGCAGGCGGTCCTCCGCGAGCTCGCCGCCGACGGGCACGAGGTGCACGTCCTCAGTCCCCGCCTGGGCGGCGAGCCGCTGCCCGGCCTCACGCTGGACGGTCTGCCACCGGTCACGGGAAAGGACGCTGACCGGGAGCGCTCCGCGCAGGCCTGCGACGCCGCCGTCGCCGCCTGCCTCGATCGGATCCGACCCGAGCTGGTCTACGAGCGGTACTCGCTGTGGGGGCGGACCGCGACCGCCTGGGCGCAGGGAGCCCGCGTGCCCAGCGTGCTGGAGGTCAACGCGCCGCTGCCCGCGGAGCAGGCCGCGCACCGGTCGCTGGCCGACCGCGCGGGCGCCGAGGCCGTCGCCTCCGCGGCCCTCTCCGCGGCGACGGCGGTCGTGTGCGTCAGCGACCCGGTCGCCGCCTGGGCACGGTCGGTGTCCCGCCGTCCCGACCGGGTGCGGACCGAGCCCAACGGGGTCGACGTCGAGCGGGTGCAGCCGACGTCGCGGCCGGTGACCCCGGCATGGGGCACGCCGTTCACGGTCGGCTTCGTCGGCACCCTCAAGCCGTGGCACGGCGTGGAGACGCTGGTCGACGCCGTCGCCGCTCTGTCCGTGGACGACCCGACCTGGCGGCTGCTGCTGGTGGGTGACGGGCCGATGGGGCCGGCCCTGCTGACCCGGGCGGCGGAGGTCGGCGCCGTGGCCGAGGCGACCGGCGCCCTGCCGCCGGCGGACGTGCCGGCCCAGCTGCAGCGCATGGACGTCGGAGTGGCGCCCTACCCCGCCGACGAGAACAGCTACTTCTCCCCGCTGAAGGTCTACGAGTACCTCGCCGCCGGGCTCCCGGTCGTCGCGAGCCGGGTCGGGCAGGTGCCGGGCATCCTCGGCGGCGGGCCCGACGGGCGGCCGCTGGGCCGGCTCGTCCCGCCCGGCGACCCGGCCGCGCTGGCCGCCGCCCTGTCGGCCTTGCGCGCGGATGCCGCCGAGCGGAAGCGCCTCCGCTCCGCCGGGCGCGCGGCCGCGGTGTCCCGGCACACCTGGCGGGACGTCGTCCGCCGCTCGCTCGCGCACGCGCTCGGGACGGCCGCGCCGGCGGGGCCGGGGGTGCCGCGGTGAGGACGGGCACGCCGATCCGCCGTGAGCGGCCGATCGGCCTGCGCTCGGCGCTGCCGGGGCTGCGGCGCACGCTGCGCCGCTTCGGCCCGCACGTGCGCAGCCAGCGCCGGCTGCTCCTGCTGGGGCTGCTCGCCCTGTTCGCCGAGGTCGCCATGCGGCTGCTGGAGCCCTGGCCGCTGGCCTGGGTCATCGACGCCGTCGTGGTCGCTGCCGGCGCCGACCTCTCCGTCGCACCGCGTGACGACCTGGGCACCGTGCTGGTCGTCGCCTCGATCGCCGTCTTCGCGGTCGTCGCGCTGAGGGCGCTGGCCTCCTTCGGCATGACCGTCTGCTTCGCGCTGGCCGGGAACCGGGTGCTCACCCGGGTGCGCGGCGAGCTGTACGCCCACCTCAACCGGTTGTCGATGGCGTTCCACGACCGTGCGAGGACCGGGGACCTGGTCACGCGGGTCACCGGGGACGTCGGCCGGCTGCAGGAGGCGACGGTCACCGCGGCGCTGCCCCTGTTCGGTAACGCCGTGACGCTGCTCGGGATGCTCGCGGTCGTCGCCGCGCTCAACCTCCAGCTGGCGATGGTCGTGCTGCTGGTCTTCCCGCTCTTCGGGCTGATCAGCGTGCGGCTCACCCGGCGGATCAGTGGCGTCTCGCGGACCCAGCGCACGGCCGAGGGAGCGCTGGCGTCGCTGGCCACCGAGTCGCTCGGGGCGATGACGGTGGTGCAGAGCTACTCCCTCGAGGAGCGCATGCAGCAGCGCTTCGGCGGCAGCAACGAGCGAAGCCTGCGCGACGGCGTGCGGGCCAAGCGGCTCTCTGCCGGGCTGGAGCGCAGCACCGACGTCCTCGTGGGCCTGGCCACGGGCATCGTCCTCTACGTCGGGGCCCGTCAGGTCCTGGCCGGTGACCTGACTCCCGGCGAGCTGACCGTCTTCCTCACCTACCTGAAGACGGCGTTCAAGCCGATGCGCGACATCGCGAAGTACACCGGCCGGATCTCCAAGGCCGCCGCGTCCGGGGAGCGGATCGTCGACGTCCTGGAGGTGGAGCCGGGGCTGCGGGACGCCCCGTGGGCACGCCCGTGCCCCGCACTGCTCGGCTACG
Organism: Blastococcus sp. SYSU DS1021; assembly: GCF_054050995.1. Lineage (NCBI taxonomy): Bacteria > Bacillati > Actinomycetota > Actinomycetes > Geodermatophilales > Geodermatophilaceae > Blastococcus > Blastococcus sp. SYSU DS1021. The sequence goes on from NZ_JBJHAL010000022.1 coordinate 11,298, forward strand.
TCGAGTTCGACGACGTCCACCTCGCCTACGAGCCCGGTCATCCCGTGCTGCGGGGCGTGAGCGCGCGGGTGCGGCCGGGGGAGCGGATCGCCGTCGTCGGCCCCTCGGGGGCGGGGAAGTCCTCCCTCGTCTCGCTCCTGTCCCGGCTGCGCGACCCGGACACGGGCACCGTCGCCTTCGACGGGCACGACCTCCGCGACCTCACCGTCGCGTCGGTGCGCGCGAGCGTGTCCATCGTGCTCCAGGAGAGCGTGCTGTTCGCCGCATCGGTGCGGGAGAACATCGCGCTCGGTGTCGACCGGGAGGTCACCCAGGAGGAGATCGAGGCGGCCGCCCGGCTCGCCGGTGCACACGACTTCGTCAGGCGGTTGCCGCAGGGCTACGACACCGTGGTCGGCGAGCGCGGCTCGACGCTGTCCGGCGGCCAGCGGCAGCGGATCGCCATCGCACGGGCCGCTCTCCGCGACGCCCCGATCGTCGTCCTGGACGAGGCGCTCACCGGCCTCGACGAGGACACCGAGGCGGAGGTGACCGCGGCGCTGGCCCGGCTGACCCACGGGCGCACCACGTTCGTGATCACCCACGACCTCGCCGCGGCCCGGAACGCCGACCGGGTGTTCTGGATGGAGGACGGCCGGGTGCTCCGCACCGGGCGGCCCGAGGCGGTCCTGCCGACCGGGCCGGTCCCGCTGCCGGCGGAGCACCCGCGCACCGCGCCGATCTCCGTCGTGCCGGCGGACCGGCCGGCGACGCGGTCCGAGGAGTTCCCCCGTGCAGCCCGCTGACGCCGACCTCGCCGCCCGTGACCCCGGTCTGCCGGGCCTGCCGGTGCTGCTGGACGACGACGTGCTGGCCGGCTGGCTGGCCGGGCACGGCCTCGGGACCGCGCGACGCCGCTACCTCCGGTACAAGCCGGGCACCGGCTGCGTGCTCGGCCTGGAGCTGCGCACCGGGGCGGGCGCGGTCCCCGCGGTGCTCAGCGCCTGGGCCGGCCACAGCGCGCCCAAGCTCGCCAAGACCCGCCGCCGGGCCCCGGGCGGAACGGTGCTCGCCGTGGACGAGGGCAGGCGCCTGCTGCTCACCACCGGGGCGGCCGACCGCGACCTGCCGGGTGTCGCCGCGCTGGCCGGGCCGGGCGGCGGGCCCGGCGTCCTGGCTCCGCTGCTCCCGGGGTGGCCGCTCGCCGCGGCGACGATCCGGGTGCTGCGGTACAAGCCCGCCCGCCGGTGGGTCGGCGTCCTCACCGCCGCCGGCCGGGAGCCGGTGCTGCTGCGTGTCCACCGGCCGGCCGTCACCGCCGAACTGGTGACCGCCCTCTCCGCGTTCGGCACGGCCCGGGTGCGCACGCCGGGGCTCGTCGCCGCGGATGCCGGCCTCGGCCTGACGGTCATGGAGTGGCTGCCCGGTGAGGCGTTGAGCGACGTCCCCGTCGGCGACCGTGCGCCGCTGCTCCGCGCCACGGGCCGGGCGCTGGCGCAGCTCCACCAGCACTCCGCCCCGGGGCTGCGGCGCCGTCCCGAGACGGTCGCGGAGAGCACGCGGGCCGGAGCCCGCCTCGTGGCGCGGCTGCTCCCCGCGCAGGCCGGCCGCGCCCTGGGCCTGGCCGCGGTGATCGCGGCGCGGCTCCGACCACCGCCCGGGCTGCGGGTCTGCCACGGTGACTTCTCGGCCGACCAGGTGGTCGTCGGGCCGAGCGGCCCGGCGCTCGCCGACCTCGACGAGCTGGCGCTCGACGATCCTGCCGCCGACCTCGCGTCGATGATCGCCTGCGCCCGTCTCGACGGTGGCGGGCACGGGGGGGACGTGGAGCCGGTGCTCGCCGGCTACGCCACGATCCGTGCGCTGCCCCCGGCTCGTCAGCTGGCCGCCCACACCGCCGCTGCGCTGCTGCGCCGGGCGCCGGAGCCCTTCCGGCTGGCCGAACCCGCGTGGGACAGCGGTCTGGTCCGCGCCCTGGACGCCGCCGAGCGGGCCCTGTCGTGAACGGGAGACGGACGCGCACCCGGCTCGCCGCCGCCTGCGCCGCCGTCGAGAGCCTGGGCGGTCGGCTGCTGCGGGCCTGGCCGCGAGGTCCGGAGCACCTGCTCCTGGAGGCCACGCTGGGCGGGGGGCCGACCGCGGGGCAGTGGTTCGGCGATCCCGGACGCGCCCGGGCGGTCGCCGAGGCGACCGTCGGCGCGATCGTGCATGGCGGCCTCGTGCTGCAGCCCCGGGGCGCCGACCGGCGGTTGCGCGGCCTGGGCGAGCTCCTCGCCGCTCCGGGCGCCGCTCTGCTGGCCCACCGCCCGGAGCGGCGCGCGGTGCTGCGCCACGGCGGACCGGACGGAGCAGTGGCCTACACGAAGGTGGTGCGGCCGGACCGGTTGCCGGGCCTGCTGCTCGCGGCCCAGCGGGTGCCCCGGCTGCCGGTACGCACACCGCGGTTGCTCGGGTCCGACCTCGGACTCGGCCGGCTGACCACGGCCGCCCTGCCGGGCCGGCCGCTGCACGAACTGCTCGCCTCCGCAGCCGCGGTGCCGGCCTGCCGGTCGCTGGGCACGGCCCTGGCTGCGCTGCACCGGGCGCCGGTACCGCCGGGTACGCCGGTGCACGACGCAGCGGCGGAGGTGGCGGTGCTCCGTCGGTGGGCGGAGCTGGCCCGCACGTTCGGAGCGGCGGACGTCCCCGGTGTCGAGGACGTGGCCCGCGCACTGGCGGACCGGCCGGCCGGTCCACCGGCGCTCCTGCACCGGGACCTGCACGACCGGCAGGTGCTCGTGGCCGACGACGGGTCCGTCGGGCTGCTCGACTTCGACCTGCTCGCCGCCGGGGAGCCGGCGCTCGACGTGGCCAATCTGCTGGTCCACCTGGAGCTGCGGGAGCAGCAGGGTCTTCTCGGAACCGCGGCGGTGCTGCGCGACGCGGTGCTCGAGGGGTACCGCCCGTCCACCGCCACGCTCACCCGACTACCGGCCTACGCGGCGGCGACCCGGCTCCGGCTCGCCGCGGTGTACGCCTTCCGTCCCGGCGCGGCGGTCAGCTGACCTCGCCGGGGTACCTGTCGACGGCCGGATGGCGCCTGGTGCACCCGGAACCACCGGCGGGGTCACCAGCCGCGCTCGCGCCACTCGCCCAGGTGCGGGCGCTCGGCGCCGAGGGTGGTGTCCCGCCCGTGCCCGGGGTAGATCCAGGCGTCGTCCGGGAGGACGGCGAACAGTCGCTCCTCGACGTCGTCGATCAGGCTGGCGAAGTCCTCCGCCGACCAGGTCTTGCCCACGCCGCCGGGGAAGAGGCTGTCGCCGGTGAAGACGTGCACCCCCGCGTCGGCGGGGCCACGCCAGACCAGCGCGATGCTGCCGGGCGTGTGCCCGCGCAGGTGCACGACCTCGAGCGTCTGCTCACCGACCGCCACGGTGTCGCCGTGCTCGGCCGGCCGCGTCACCGGAACGGGCAGGGCGGCGGCGTCGGCCGGGTGGGCGACGGTCGCCGCCCCGGTCTCGCGCACGACGTCGGGCAGCGCCCGGTGGTGGTCCCAGTGCCCGTGGGTGGTGACGACCGTGCGCAGGTCGGCGTCGCCGACCAGCGAGCGGAGGGTGGCCGGCTCGTCGGCGGCGTCGACCAGCAGGGCCTCGCCGGTGGCGGTGCACCGGAGCAGGTAGGCGTTGTTCGCCATCTCGCTGACCGCGACCTTGCTGATGGTCAGCCCGGGCAGCTCGCGCACGTCGGCGGGGCCGCCCACCGTGACGTCTCCGGTATAGGTGGGGGTGCTCATCCGGACTCCGTTCGGAAAGTGTCGGCGGGCGCGGTTACGGTCCAGTCATGGACGCTAGCGGAGGTGTCGGCACCGCTCAGGGCGACGCTGCAGGAGGCGGGGCCGCGGGGGGCGAGCCGCAGGAGCCCGGGGCGCGGATCGTCGGGCTGACGGCGACGGAGATCGCGGCGCGGGTCCGCGCGGGCGAGCTGACGGCGGTGGAGGTGGTCCGCGCGCACCTCGACCACATCGAGGCGGTCGACGCGCGGGTCGGCGCCTTCCGCGTCGTCCGGCGCGAGGCGGCGCTGGCCGAGGCCGCCGCGGTCGACGCGAGCCTCACCCGCTTCGCCCTCCCGCTGGCCGGGGTGCCCGTCGCGGTGAAGGACAACGTGCCGGTGGCCGGCGAGGTGTGCACCGACGGCTCCCCGGCGCGGGAGAGCGGACCGGAGCGCCGCGACCACGAGATCGTCACCCGGCTGCGCAAGGCCGGCGCGGTCGTCGTCGGCATCACCCGGGTGCCCGAGCTGTGCCTGTACGCCGCCACCGACGGCCCGGGCACGGTCACGCGCAACCCCTGGGACACCGCCCTCTCGCCGGCGGGCAGCTCGGGCGGCAGTGCGGCGGCAGTGGCCTCCGGCGCCGTCCCGCTCGCCCACGGCAACGACGGGATGGGCTCCCTCCGGCTGCCCGCCGCGGCGTGCGGGCTGGTCACGCTCAAGCCCGGCGTCGGGGTGGTCCCGGGTGGCATCGGCGCCGACGACTGGTCGGGCATGGCCGTCAACGGCGCGCTGGCCACCACGGTCGCCGACCTCGCGGTCGCGCACGCCGTGCTGGCGGGGGAGCGGCCCACGGCCCCGGCCGCGCCCGGACGTCCGCTCCGGATCGCCGTCAGCACCCGGTCGCCGCTCCCCGGCGTCGGCGCGGACGAGGCCACCCGCGCGGCGGTCGACGCCGTGGTGAACCAGCTGCGGGCGGCCGGGCACACGGTGGTGCGCCGGAACCCGCCGGTCACCCCGGCCGCCGCGGCCGGCGCGCTCGCGCGGTGGATGGCCGGGGCGGAGGACGACGCGGAGTTCCTCGGCATCGACCGTGCGCGGCTGCAGCCCCGCAGCCGCACGCACGCCCGCGTCGGCAGGCTGGTGCGCCGGCTCGGGCTGGTGCGGCCCCGGACGCAGGAGCGGTTCCGGGAGCGGATGGAGCGCTTCTTCGACGACGTCGACCTGCTGCTCACGCCGGTCACCACCGGTCCGCCGCTGCCCGCCCGGCCCTGGCACGAGCGGTCCTTCCTGGCCAACCTCACGGCCAACGCGCGCTGGTCCCCGTGGACGGCGGCCTGGAACCTCGCGGGCATCCCGGCCGCGGTCCTGCCGGCCGGCGCCCGGCCGGGCGGGCCCCCCGTGCCGGTCCAGTTCGTCGGGCCGCCGGGTGCCGAGGAGCGGCTACTCTGGATCGCCGGCGAGCTGGAGTCCCGTCGGCCCTGGCGCCGGTACGCGCCCGTCTTCGACCCCACCGCGACGCCGGCCTGAGCCCGAGCGCGCAGCGGCCGCCCGGTGACCGGGCGCAACTCACAGCGCCGGGTGGACGACCGCGGGCCGCGCCGGAGTTGCACGGGCTGGGCCGCGATCGGACCACGACCGCCGCCGTCCAGGCCACCACCGCACCACCCACCAGCGACCGACAGGGATCACATGGACCGGCTCGTCGTCCGCGGCGCCCGCGAGCACAACCTCAAGGACGTCCACATCGACCTCCCCCGTGACGCGCTCATCGTCTTCACGGGGCTGTCGGGGTCGGGCAAGTCCAGCCTCGCCTTCGACACGATCTTCGCCGAGGGGCAGCGGCGGTACGTCGAGTCGCTGTCGGCCTACGCCCGCCAGTTCCTCGGCCAGATGGACAAGCCCGACGTCGACTTCATCGAGGGGCTCTCGCCGGCGGTGTCGATCGACCAGAAGTCGACCAACCGAAACCCCCGGTCGACCGTCGGCACCATCACCGAGGTCTACGACTACCTGCGGCTGCTGTACGCGCGGGCCGGGCAGCCGCACTGCCCGAACTGCGGCAAGCCGATCTCGCGGCAGACCCCGCAGCAGATCGTCGACCAGGTGCTGGCGATGGAGGAGGGCACCCGCTTCCAGGTGCTCGCCCCCGTCGTGCGGGCGCGCAAGGGCGAGTACGTGGACCTGTTCAGCTCGCTGCAGACCCAGGGGTTCTCCCGCGTCCGCGTCGACGGCACCGTGCACCCGCTCACCGAACCGCCGGCGCTGAAGAAGCAGGAGAAGCACAGCATCGAGGTGATCGTCGACCGGCTCACGGTGAAGGAGAGCGCCAAGCGCCGGCTCACCGACTCGGTGGAGACCGCGCTCGGGCTGGCCGGGGGGCTGGTCGTCCTGGACTTCGTCGACCTGCCGGAGGGTGACCCCGCGCGCGAGCGCACCTTCTCCGAGCACCTGGCCTGCGTCGACGACGGGCTGTCGTTCGAGGCGCTCGAGCCGCGCTCGTTCTCCTTCAACTCGCCCTTCGGCGCCTGCGGCGAGTGCACCGGGATCGGCACGCGCAAGGAGGTCGACCCCGAGCTCGTCGTGCCGGATCCCGGCAAGAGCCTCAACCAGGGCGCGATCGCCCCGTGGTCGAGCTCGATGAGCAACGAGTACTTCACCCGACTGCTGACCGGTCTCTCTCAGCAGATCGGCTTCTCGATGGACGATCCGTGGGAGCGGCTGCCGGCCAAGGTGCAGAAGGCGATCCTGCACGGCTCGCCCGACCAGGTGCACGTGCGCTACAAGAACCGGTACGGCCGCGAGCGCAGCTACTACGCCGCCTTCGAGGGTGTCCTGCCGTTCCTGGAGCGCCGGCACGACGACACCGACAGCGACTACATGCGGGACAAGTACGAGGGCTACATGCGCGACGTGCCCTGTCCCGTCTGCCACGGCACCCGGCTCAAGCCGGAGATCCTCGCGGTGAAGCTCAACGGCCGCTCCATCGCCGAGGTCACCAACCTCTCCATCGGCGAGGCGTCGCAGTGGCTCGGCGCGCTGGAGCTCGGGGAGCGGGAGAAGGCGATCGCCGATCGCGTGCTGCGCGAGATCCAGGCCCGGCTGTCCTTCCTCGTCGACGTCGGGCTGGACTACCTCTCCCTCGACCGCCCGGCCGCCACCCTGGCCGGCGGTGAGGCGCAGCGCATCCGGCTGGCCACCCAGATCGGATCCGGCCTCGTCGGTGTCCTCTACGTGCTGGACGAGCCGTCGATCGGGCTGCACCAGCGGGACAACACCAAGCTCATCGAGACCCTCGTGCGGCTGCGCGACATGGGCAACACGCTGATCGTCGTCGAGCACGACGAGGACACCATCAAGACCGCCGACTGGGTGGTCGACATCGGCCCGGGAGCCGGTGAGCACGGCGGCGAGGTGGTGGTCAGCGGCACGGTCGAGGACCTGCTCGCCAGCGAGCGGTCGCTGACCGGCCAGTACCTGTCCGGGCGCAAGGAGATCACCGTCCCGGCGAAACGCCGCGAGCGGACCCCGGGGCGCGAGCTGGTGGTGAAGGGCGCCCGCGAGAACAACCTGCGGGGTGTCGACGTCACCTTCCCGCTCGGCATGCTCGTCGCCGTCACCGGCGTCTCCGGGTCGGGCAAGTCCAGCCTGGTCAACGACATCCTCTACAGCGTCCTGGCCAACGAGCTGAACCGGGCGCGACTGGTGCCCGGCCGGCACCGCACGGTCACCGGGCTGGAGCACCTGGACAAGGTCGTGCACGTCGACCAGTCGCCGATCGGCCGCACCCCGCGCTCGAACCCGGCCACCTACACCGGCGTCTGGGACCACGTGCGCAAGCTGTTCGCCCAGACCTCGGAGGCGAAGGTCCGCGGCTACCTGCCGGGCCGGTTCTCCTTCAACGTGAAGGGCGGCCGCTGCGAGGCCTGCTCGGGCGACGGCACGCTGAAGATCGAGATGAACTTCCTGCCCGACGTCTACGTGCCGTGCGAGGTGTGCAAGGGCGCCCGGTTCAACCGGGAGACCCTCGAGGTGCACTACAAGGGCAAGACGGTGTCCGAGGTCCTCGACATGCCGATCGAGGAGGCGGCGGACTTCTTCGCCGCCATCCCGGCCATCGCCCGGTACCTGCGCACGCTCACCGACGTCGGCCTGGGCTACGTCCGGCTCGGCCAGCCGGCGACCACGCTCTCCGGTGGTGAGGCGCAGCGGGTGAAGCTCGCGAGCGAGCTGCAGAAGCGGTCCAACGGGCGCAGCATCTACGTCCTCGACGAGCCCACCACCGGTCTGCACTTCGAGGACATCCGCAAGCTGCTGCTGGTCCTCCAGGGGCTGGTGGACAAGGGCAACTCGGTGCTCGTGATCGAGCACAACCTCGACGTCATCAAGAGCGCCGACTGGCTGGTCGACATGGGGCCCGAGGGGGGCTTCCGCGGCGGCATGGTCGTCGCGGAGGGCACGCCGGAGTTCGTCGCCTCGGTCCCGGAGAGCCACACCGGCCGATACCTCGTGCCGTTGCTGGACGCCGACGCCGTCGCCGCGGCGGCGGCCGGCCCGGTGAAGAAGCGGGCGCGCAAGAAGGCCAGCTGACCGGTGGACGTCGACGGCCCGCGCCCGCACGCCGGGGCCCGGGCCGTCGACGTCGCGGGCGGCTTCAGCCCGCGGCCGGAACCGCCGTCGGCAGCGGCCGGACGTCGGAGATGACGAAGCCGGAGGCCGGCAGCGTCGGCAGCCGGCGCAGGCTGACGCTGAGGTCCTGGACCCCCACCCGGTAGCGCATCGACCGGGTCAGCTGGCGGATCGCCTCGGCGATGAGCAGCCGGGTCATCGGCTCGCCGGGGCAGCGGTGGTCGTCCCCGTACTCGCCCGCGCCCTGCGGCACCAGCGTGTAGGCATCGCCCTCCCAGTCGCGGAACCGCTCGGGGCGGAACGCCTCGGGGTCCGGCCACAGCCGCGGATCGTGGTTGGTGCCGTACAGGTCCAGCAGCACCCGCAGGCCCACCTGGAAGTCGTGCCCCTGCCAGGTGAACGGCCGGCGCACCCGCCCGCCGATCAACGGGAAGAACGGGTAGTACCGGCGGACCTCGTCGACGAAGGCCATGAGGTCGGTCTCGTCACCGTCGGCGAAGGTGTCGTACCAGGACGGGTGACGCAGCAGCGCCATCGCCGCGAAGACGACGTACCGGCTGACGGCGACGATGGGCCGCAGGACGTTGAGCAGCTCCACCCCGGCAGCCGGCAGGGTGAGCGGCTCCCCGGCGGTGTCGCGATGGGCGGCGATCACGGCCAGCGCGCTGCCGGCCGGCGGCTGCAGGGCGCCGCGGCGGGTGCGCTCGACGAGGTCCCGCGCCCACCGCTCCGAGCGGTTGCGCAGCACCCTGGCCAGCCAGTTCCGTGGCCCCAGGTCACCGGCGTGGTCGACCATCGCCGACATCTCCCGGGTGCGCAGGCGCACGTCGCGCTCGCTCATCGGCAGCCCGGCCCAGCCCGCCGCCACACGGGTCAGCACCTCGTTCACCGCGTCGTGCAGCGCGACGCGACCGGCCCGCTGCCAGCGGGGGACGGCGCGGCGCCACTCGTCGGCGAGCCGCTCGGTGATCGCCTCGCTGCCGGTGCCCTGGAGCACGCTGAGGAACATGTCCTTGCGGTGGCGGTGCGGTTCGCCGTCCAGCGCCTGCACGCTGCCCTCGTCCTGGAGCAGGCGCAGCACCGACGAGGGGAACGCCCCCGTCCGGGTGAAGCGCTCACCGCTGTAGAAGATCCGGGCCGCCTCGGCACCGCGCATGCAGACCGCCGGCTGCAGCAGCAACCGGGTGCGGAAGGCGTCCGTATCGAGCTGGTCACAGCGCCGGGAGATGAAGGCGTAGCCGTCGCGCAGCAGGGCCAGCGAGCTGTCGGGCGCGGGGAGGGTCGGGATCATCGGTCACCTCTTCCGGTCGTCGTTCCGGGCCACCCGGCACGCCTGCCCGGTGCCGCGATCGCCGAACCACGCGGCGCTGCTCGGCGTGCTGGTCGGGCGCCGTGGCGGATCGCGCGTGGGCGTGCTGCGTGGGGTCGGCGCACCCCCGGGCCGCCGGACCGCGGGGCCGCCGGACCGGGGGGTGGAGGCCACGGGGGTTGAGCGGGAAGCCCGACCGCCGTACTCTCGTTGTGACCGACGTCACGTAGAGCATTCGAGCAGCGTGGCGGAGTCCCTCGGAGGAGGACAGCGATGAGTGCGCTGACGCCCGACTGCGACCCCGATCTCTCGAACTGCGGCTCGCCCGTGTCCGGCGGGGGAGTGCGGTCGACGATCGTCCTGCTCGCTGTGCTGGCCTTGTCCGCGTCCGTCCTCACCGGTGGGGCGTCGGGCGTGATGACGGTCGCGGCCGGCGGTGCGGGAGCCGTGTCGGCCCTGGTGCTGGCGCGGCGGGCGGTTCACCTCGCCCAGCGCGCGACTACCGGGCTCGCCGCCCACGCGCCCTGGCGGTCCCGCCCGGTCGTCTGAGCCGGCGTCCCCGAGCCCGGTGCGGCGCGCTGGCGCTGGACCGGGCTCGACGCCTGCCCGCAACCGCTGGGGCGGTTGTGACGGACGGGTGCGCTCGCTGACGACGTGTCGGTGCGGCGACCTAGTGTGGAGGCATGGCCGACCCCTCCACGTACCGCCCGGCGGTCGGCTCCATCCCGGAGTCCCCGGGGGTCTACAAGTTCCGTGACCCGAACGGCCGGGTCATCTACGTGGGCAAGGCCAAGAGCCTCCGGCAGCGGCTGAACAGCTACTTCGCCGACGTCGCGGGCCTGCACCCGCGCACGCGCCAGATGGTGACGACGGCGTCGAGCGTGGAGTGGACCGTCGTCGGCACCGAGGTCGAGGCGCTCCAGCTCGAGTACAACTGGATCAAGGAGTTCGACCCCCGCTTCAACGTCCGCTACCGCGACGACAAGAGCTACCCGAGCCTCGCCGTGACGCTGAACGAGGAGTACCCGAGGCTGCAGGTCATGCGCGGGCCCAAGAAGAAGGGCGTCCGCTACTTCGGCCCCTACGCCCACGCCTGGGCGATCCGCGAGACCCTCGACACGCTGACCCGCGTCTTCCCGACACGGACCTGCTCCACCGGCGTCTTCAAGCGCGCCGGCCAGATCGGCCGGCCCTGCCTGCTGGGCTACATCGGCAAGTGCGCCGCCCCGTGCGTGGGCCGGGTGAGCGCCGAGGAGCACCGGCGGATCGTCGACGACTTCTGCGACTTCATGGCCGGGCGCACCGACTCGATGATCAAGCGGCTCGAGCGGGAGATGGGTGAGGCCGCCGAGGCGATGGAGTACGAGAAGGCCGCCCGGCTCCGCGACGACATCGGAGCGCTCAAGCGGGCGATGGAGAAGCAGGCCGTCGTCCTCGGCGACGGCACCGACGCCGACGTCGTCGCCTTCGCCCAGGACGAGCTCGAGGCGGCCGTCCAGGTCTTCCACGTCCGCGGCGGGCGGGTGCGCGGGCAGCGGGGCTGGATCATCGACAAGGTCGAGGACGTCACCACCGGCGAACTGGTGGAGCAGTTCCTCCTCCAGGTGTACGGCGGGGTCGACGAGGAGACCGGCGTCGGTGAGGCCGGCGAGGCCGTCCCGCGCGAGGTGCTCGTCCCCGAGCTGCCCGACGACGCCGACGTCTACGTCGAGCTGCTCGAGGAGCTCCGCGGCGGCCGGGTCTCACTGCGCGTGCCGCAACGGGGCGACAAGCGCAGCCTCATGGAGACCGTCGAGCGCAACGCCAAGGAGGCGTTCGCCCGGCACCGGGTGAAGCGGTCCAGTGACCTGACCGCTCGCTCGCTCGCGCTGTCGGAGCTCCAGGAGGCGCTCGAGCTGCCCGACGCACCGCTGCGGATCGAGTGCATCGACATCAGCCACGTCCAGGGCACCAACGTGGTGGCCTCGATGGTCGTCTTCGAGGACGGGCTGGCGAAGAAGTCCGACTACCGCCGGTTCTCCGTCACCGAGGGCACCGACGACACCGCGGCCATGGCCGAGGTGGTCCGCCGCCGCTTCGCCCGGCACCTCAAGGACGAGGCCGACCGCCGGGACGAGCAGGGGATCGCCGCCGAGGAGGGGCGCCCCCGCCGGTTCGCCTACCCGCCGAACCTGCTGGTGGTCGACGGCGGTGCTCCCCAGGTGGCCGCGGCCGCGCGCTCGCTGGACGAGCTCGGCATCGTCGACGTCGCCGTCTGCGGGCTGGCCAAGCGCATGGAGGAGGTGTGGCTGCCGGGGGAGAGCGACCCGGTGATCCTGCCGCGCACCTCGGAGGCGCTCTACCTGCTGCAGCGGGTGCGCGACGAGGCCCACCGCTTCGCCATCACCTACCACCGGCAGAAGCGGTCCACCGGCATGCTGGTCTCCCTCCTGGACGACGTCCCCGGGCTCGGGGAGACGCGTCGCAAGGCGTTGATGAAGCAGTTCGGCTCGCTCAAACGGTTGCGGGCCGCGACAGTGGAGGAGCTCATGGCGGTACCCGGCATCGGCCGGCGGACGGCGGAGGCGGTGCAGATGGCGGTGGCCGAACCGGTGCCGGCGCCCGAGGAGGGGAAGCCGCCGGCGGCGGAGACCACCCTCGCGCCCCAGGGCCCGGCCGAGCAGGGCGTCCCGCGCGCCGGCTCCGGGAACACCGCCGAGGTCGGCCGGGTGGCCTCGTGACCGCGGACGCCGGCAGGGAGGCCGAGGCGCCGGCCCAGGGGCCCGGCACCACGCCCCCGGTGGGGCCCCAGAACGACGTCTCGCCGGCGATGGACCCGGCGAGCACGGAGACCCAGCCACTCGAGGTCGTCGTCGTCACCGGGCTCTCGGGCGCCGGGAAGAACAGCGCCGGCCGGGTGCTCGAGGATCTCGGCTGGTTCGTCGTGGACAACCTGCCGCCGGCGCTGCTGCTGCCGATGGTGGAGCTGGGCGCCCGCGGGGACCTGCGCCGGTTCGCCGCCGTCGTCGACGTCCGCAGCCGGGCCTTCTCCAGCGACCTGCAGGAGGCCATCCGGGTCCTCTCCGAGGCCGGGCACCGGCCCCGGGTGGTGTACGTGCACGCCCGCGACGAGGTGCTGGTCCGGCGCTACGAGTCCGTCCGTCGGGAGCACCCGCTGCAGGGGAACGGCACGCTCATCGACGGGATCACCGCCGAACGCGCGCTGCTCACCGGCATCGCCGGCGAGGCCGATCTGTGGGTGGACACCAGCGATCTCAACGTCCACCAGCTACGTGCCACCCTGGAGAACGCGTTCGCCCGCGACGGCCAGACCCCGCCCCTCACCGCGACGGTGATGAGCTTCGGCTTCAAGTACGGGCTGCCGCTGGACGCCGACCTCGTGGTGGACGCCCGCTTCCTGCCGAACCCGCACTGGGTGCCGGAGCTGCGGGGGCACACCGGGCGCGACGCCGACGTCCGCGACTACGTGCTCGGGCAGCAGGACGCCGCCAACTTCCTGGACCGGTACGGCGAGGTGCTGCGGCTGCTGCTGCCCGGCTACCGCCGCGAGGGCAAGCGCTACCTGACGCTCGCGGTCGGCTGCACCGGCGGGAAGCACCGCAGCGTGGCGATCGCCGAGGAGTTCGCCCGGCGGCTGGGCGCCGAGGGCATCGCCGCCGTGGCCCGGCACCGCGACCTGGGGCGCGAGTAGTGGCAGGGCCGACGGTCCCGGGACGAGCGCCCCGGGTGGTCGCCTTCGGCGGCGGGCACGGCCTGGCGGCTGCGCTGGCTGCCTGGCGCCGGATCACCCCGGCGCTGACCGCCGTGGTGACGGTGGCCGACGACGGCGGCTCCTCCGGGCGGATCCGGCGGGAGATGCCGGTGCTGCCGCCCGGCGACCTGCGCATGGCGCTGGCCGCGCTCGCGGGTGAGGCCGAGCGCGAGCAGACCCTCGCCACGCTGTTCCAGCACCGTTTCGGTGGCAGCGGTGTCCTGGCCGGCCACCCGGTCGGCAACCTGCTCCTGACCGGGCTGACGGAGATGTTCGGCGGTGACACCGTCCGGGCCCTCGACGAGCTCTGCTCGCTCGTCGGTGCCGCCGGCCGGGTGCTGCCCATGGCCGACGAGCCACTGGACCTGGTCGCCCGGGTGGAGACCGCCGACCCGGACGACCCGGCCCGCGTGCGCACCATCCGCGGGCAGGTGGCGATCGCGGCGACCCCGGGCCGGGTCCGCGAGATCCGGCTCGCCCCGGCCGATCCGGTGGTGCACCCCGCGGTGCTCGAGGCGATCGCCGCGGCGGACGTGGTCTCGCTCGGGCCCGGCTCCTGGTACACCTCGGTGCTGCCGCACCTGCTCGTGCCCCGGCTCCGTGCCGCCCTGGCGGCGACCCGGGCACGGGTGGTGGTGGTGCTGAACCTGGAACCGCAGCCCGGCGAGACGGACGGCTTCTCCCCGGAGGAGCACCTGTCCGTGTTGCAGGTCCATCTGGACGGAGTGGCGTTGCACACCGTGATCGCGGACGTGGAATCGGTGGTTGACCGCCGTGGTCTGCTTGAGGCGGTCCGCGGGTGCGGCGCGGAGCTGCTGCTGGCGCCGGTCGCCGAGCCGGACGGCGCGCCGCGGCACGACCCGGTGCGGCTGTCCGCGGCGCTGGCCTCCGTGGTCGGGCTGCGGTGAACGAATAGCGGTGTGCGAGCGGGTACCAGGTGGACGGTCGACCGGCCGGCACGAGGGGGAGAGGGGACGGCGTAGATGACGCTGACCCGGACTGCGGGGGCGGCAAACCCCGGGGGAACGTGGGGGTGGACGGCGTGGCGATGACCGCGATGGTGAAGGACGAGCTCTCCAGGGTGGAGTGCACGAAGACCTCCGAGCGCAAGGCCGAGGTGACCGCGCTGCTGCGGTTCTCCGGTGGCCTGCACATCGTCGGTGGTCGCGTGGTCATCGAGGCCGAGCTGGACACCGGCTCGGTCGCCCGGCGGCTGCGGCGGGACATCAGCGAGGTCTACGGCTACACCAGCGGGGTGAGCGTGCTCGCCGGCGGCAACATCCGCCGCGGCGTGCGCTACCTGGTCCGCATCGCCAAGCACGGCGAAGGTCTGGCCCGCCAGACCGGCCTGGTCGACCAGCGCGGACGCCCGGTCCGGGGCCTGCCCCCGGCGGTCGTGTCCGGCAGCATCAACGACGCCGAGGCCGCCTGGCGCGGAGCCTTCCTCGCCCACGGTTCCCTGACCGAGCCCGGCCGCTCCTCCTCTCTGGAGGTCACCTGCCCCGGCCCGGAGGCGGCGATGGCCCTCGTCGGAGCCGCTCGCCGCCTGGGCATCGCCGCCAAGGCCCGCGAGGTGCGCGGGGCCGACCGGGTCGTCGTCCGGGACGGCGACGCGATCAGCGCGCTGCTCACCCGCATGGGCGCCCACGACGCGGTGCTCGCCTGGGAGGAGCGGCGGATGCGCCGGGAGGTCCGGGCCACCGCCAACCGCCTGGCCAACTTCGACGACGCCAACCTGCGCCGCTCGGCGCGGGCCGCCGTCGCCGCCAGCGCCCGGGTCGAGCGGGCCCTGCAGATCCTCGGGGAGGACGCTCCGGAGCACCTCCTCGTCGCCGGCCGGCTCCGCCTGGAGTTCGGTCAGGCCTCGCTGGAGGAGCTCGGGCAGCGGGCCGACCCGCCGATGACCAAGGACGCGGTCGCCGGCCGCATCAGGCGTCTGCTGGCCATGGCCGACAAGCGGGCCAAGGATCTCGGCATCCCCGACACGGAGTCGGTCGTCACCGACGACATGCTGACCCAGTAGCGGCCCGGCCCCGCCCGGCACTGCTCGACCGTTTCGTCGACCGGCCCGTCGCCCCCCGGGGTGGCGGGCCGGTCGACGTGCGGGCGCCGGCCCGACGTCCTGACTCACCTCCCGGCGTCTTGGCTCACCTGACGGGGTCCTGGCTCACCTGACGGGGTCCTGGCTCACCGTCGACCCCGAGCCAGGACCCCTGTTGATCAGGTGACCTGATCAACAGGGGGCGGGTGCTCGAACGGGGCGAGTGGGAGCCGCGTCTCGCCGCGACCGATAGGGTCTGCACGGAGCGAGGCCGCGCGGTCCGCGCGGCAGCCAACGTGACGGTTCCCATGGGAGGTCTGCAGTGACGGTCCGGGTAGGCATCAACGGATTCGGCCGGATCGGCCGCAACTTCTGGCGTGCCGCCGCCGCCAGCGGCCAGGACATCGAGATCGTGGCGGTGAACGACCTCACCAGCAACGAGGCGCTCGCCCACCTGCTGAAGTACGACAGCATCCTGGGCGTCCTCAAGGAGGACGTCGCCGCCGACGGCGAGGGCATCAAGATCGGCGGGAAGACCATGAAGGTCCTCTCCGAGCGCGATCCGGCCAACCTGCCGTGGGGCGACCTGGGCGTCGACGTCGTCGTCGAGTCCACCGGTTTCTTCACCAAGGCCGCCGACGCGCGCAAGCACGTCGACGCCGGTGGGGCCAAGAAGGTCATCATCTCCGCGCCGGCCACCGACGACGACATCACCATCGTCATGGGCGTCAACGACAACCTGTACGACGGCTCGCAGACGATCATCAGCAACGCCTCGTGCACCACCAACTGCCTGGCCCCGCTGGCCAAGGTCCTCAACGACGCGTTCGGCATCGAGCGCGGCCTGATGACCACCATCCACGCCTACACCGCCGACCAGAACCTGCAGGACGGCCCGCACAAGGACCTGCGTCGCGCCCGCGCCGCCGCCCTCAACATGGTGCCCACCTCCACCGGTGCGGCGAAGGCGATCGGCCTGGTCCTGCCCGAGCTCAAGGGAAAGCTCGACGGCTACGCCATCCGCGTCCCGGTGCCCACCGGCTCGGCGACCGACCTCACCGTCCAGCTGACGAAGCAGGCCTCGGCCGACGAGATCGACGCCGCCTACCGCGAGGCCGCCGCCGGCCCGCTCGGCAAGTACCTCACCTACACGGACGCGCCGATCGTCTCCTCCGACATCGTCACCGACCCGTCGTCGTGCATCTACGACGCCAAGCTCACCAAGGTCTTCGGGCCGATGGCCAAGGTGCTCGGCTGGTACGACAACGAGTGGGGCTACTCCAACCGCCTCGTCGACCTGACCACCCTGGTGGGCAAGTCCCTCTGATGCGCTCCGTCGACGACCTCATCGCCGAAGGCGTGTCGGGTCGGCGCGTGCTCCTGCGCGCCGACCTGAACGTCCCGCTGGACAAGAAGACCCGCGCGATCACCGACGACGGCCGCATCCGCGCCAGCCTGCCCACGCTCCAGGCGCTGCGGGAGGCCGGGGCGCGGGTGGTCGTGGCCGCCCACCTCGGCCGCCCGAAGGGCGCGCCCGACCCGCAGTTCTCGCTCGGGCCGGTCGCCGCCCGCCTGGGCGAGCTGCTCGGGACGACGGTCCCGCTGGCGTCCGACGTGGCCGGCGAGGACGCGCAGGCCAAGGCCGCCGCCCTCGGCGACGGCGACGTCCTGCTGCTGGAGAACGTCCGCTTCGAGGCCGCCGAGACGGCCAAGGACACCGCCGAGCGGGGCGCGCTCGCCGACCGGCTCGCCACGCTGGCCGACGTCTACGTCGACGACGCCTTCGGCGCTGTGCACCGGGCGCACGCCTCGGTCTTCGACGTCGCCGAGCGGCTCCCGCGCTACGCCGGGCGGCTGGTCGCCCGCGAGCTCGAGGTGCTCACCCGGCTCACCACCGAGCCCGAGCGGCCGTACGTCGTCGTGCTCGGTGGCTCCAAGGTCAGCGACAAGCTCGCGGTGATCGAGGCGCTCCTGCCCAAGGTGGACCGGCTGCTCGTCGGCGGCGGGATGTGCTTCACCTTCCTGGCCGCGCAGGGGCACGGGGTCGGGAAGTCGCTGCTGGAGACCGACCAGGTCGAGACCTGCCGCCGGCTGCTGGCCGAGGCCGGCGACCGGATCGTGCTCCCGGTCGACGTCGTCTGCGCGCCGGAGTTCAGCTCGGACGCCCCGACCACCACCGTGGCGGTCGACGCCATCCCGGACGACCAGATGGGCCTGGACGTCGGCCCGCGCACCGTGGAGCTCTTCGGGACCACCCTGGGCGACGCCCGCACGGTGTTCTGGAACGGGCCGATGGGGGTCTTCGAGCTGGCTCCCTTCCAGGCGGGCACCCGCGGGGTGGCCCAGGCGGTCTCCGCCGTAGCCGGCTTGTCGGTCGTGGGCGGCGGGGACTCGGCGGCCGCTGTCCGGGTGCTGGGCCTCGACGAGGACGCCTACGGGCACATCAGCACCGGCGGTGGTGCGTCGCTGGAGTACCTGGAGGGCCGGGAGCTCCCGGGCCTCGCCGTGCTGGCCGACCGAGCGGGGGAGTGAGATGGCCCGCAACGACCGCCGCACCCAGCCCCGCGAGGGCCGCCGGCCGCTCATCGCCGGCAACTGGAAGATGCACATGACCCACCTGGAGGCCATCGGGCTCGTCCAGAAGGTCGTGTTCTCCCTCAAGGAGAAGGAGCTCGACGCCACCGAGGTCGTCGTCCTCCCGCCCTTCACCGCCCTGCGCAGCGTGCAGACGCTGGTGGCCGGCGACAAGCTGGCGATCGGCTACGGAGCCCAGGACCTCTCCGCCCACGACGCCGGCGCCTACACCGGTGAGGTCAGCGGGGGCATGCTCGCTGCGCTCGCCTGCACGTACGTGACCGTGGGGCACTCCGAGCGGCGGGCGCTGCACGCGGAGGACGACGCCGTGGTGGCCGCCAAGGTGCAGGCGGCGGTGCGCCACGGGCTCGTGCCGATCGTGTGCGTGGGGGAGGGGCTCGACGTCCGCCAGGCCGGCGACCACGTCGCGCACTGCACCCGGCAGCTGGACGCCGCGCTCGAGGGCCTGACCGCCGAGCAGGTGAGCGGGCTCGTGGTCGCCTACGAGCCGGTGTGGGCCATCGGCACCGGCGAGGTGGCCACCCCGGAGGACGCGCAGGAGGTGTGCGGTGCCCTGCGGGCGCGGCTCGCCGAGCGCTTCGGCACCGAGACCGGCGCCGGCGTCCGTATCCTCTACGGCGGGTCGGTGAAGGCCGCCAACACGGCCGGGATCCTGGCCGGGGCGGACATCGACGGCGCACTCGTCGGTGGGGCCAGCCTGGACGCCGACGAGTTCGCGCAGATCTGCCGGATCGCCGGCGGTAGCTGAACCCTGCTGCCCGTCCCCGGCCGCAGACGGAAGGGGACGGGCAGCAGGTGGAGCCTTCGACGCTGGAGCGGGTGACCGACCGGCTCCCGCCGTGGGCCCGGGACTGGTCCCCGCGACGCCTGCTCGCGGCCGCGGCGGTGATCCTGCTGGTCGCCGTCCTCGCGGTCAGCTGCCTGGGTGGCGCGGGCGGCCGGGCCGACGTGCCGGTGCTCGCCGACGGACCCGACGCCGGCATCGAGGGTGTCCGGTCGCCGTCGGACGAGCGCGGCGGCACGCTCCGGGTGGTCGCCCCGTCCATCGACAGCCTGGACCCGCAGCGCTCCTACCTGCCGGGGGTGTGGAACCTCATGCGGCTGTACGCCCGCACCCTCGTCACGTTCGCCAGCGCGCCGGGGGAGACCGGCGAACTCGTCCCGGACCTGGCCACCGACCTGGGCGCCGTGTCCGAGGACGGGTTGCGCTGGACCTTCACCCTCAAGGACGGCGTCCGCTTCGAGAACGGCCGGCCCATCACCAGCGCCGACGTGAAGTACGGCATCCAGCGTTCGTTCGCCTCCGACGTGATCGTCGGGGGCCCCACCTACCTCGTGGGCCTGCTGGACGACCCCGCCAACCCCTACCCGGGGCCGTACTCCACCGACGAGGACGACCCCGACCTGACCTCGATCGAGACGCCCGACGACCGCACGATCGTCTTCCAGCTGCGCGCCCCGCAACCTGACCTGCCGTACGTGCTGGCGCTGCCGTCGGCCAGCCCGGTACCGGCGGAGGCCGACACCCGCGGTGCGTACGGCGACGACCCGGTGTCCTCCGGGCCGTACGCCATCTCCTCGGTCGACCCGCAGACGGGCATCCTGCTGGAGCGGAACCCGGAGTGGGACCCGGCCACCGACCAGGTGCGGACGGCCCTGCCCGACAACGTGGTCGTGCGCACGGACCTCTCGGGGCTGGCGCGGGACCAGGCGCTGCTCGCCGGCTCCGCCGACATCGACATCTCGGGCACCGGGGTGATGCCTGCGACGACGGCCCGCCTCGCCGGGGACGACGGCGAGCAGCTGCTGGACCGGGTCGACGACGTCACCACCGGCGCCGTGCGTCTGCTCGCGCTGCCCACCGACGTCGCGCCGATGGACGACGCCGCCTGCCGGGCCGCCGTCGCCGCGGCCATCGACCGGCGTGCCGTCCAGTCCGCACTCGGCGGTGCCGTCGACGCGGTGCGCAGCAACCAGCTGTGGCCACGGGCGTTGCCCGACGGGCCGGGAGGGGGCGACGACGGCCCGGACCTGGATGCCGCCCGGGCCGCCCTGGCCGAGTGCGGGCAGCCCGACGGGTTCGCCACCGTCCTCGCCGTGCCCGACGTGCGCAGCAGCGTCGACGTCGCCGAGGAGATCGCCGGCCAGCTGGGCGAGATCGGGATCGACGTCGAGGTCCGCCCGCTGGACCCGGCGACCTTCTACGCGACCGACGTCGGCAACCCGGACAACGTGGCCCGCAGCGGGTACGGGCTCGTGCTGGCCACCCGGACCGCGGACTTCCCGACGGCCGGGTCCTTCCTCGTCCCCCTCGTCGACGGGCGCAGCATCGCCCGGGTGGGCAATCCCAATCACGCCCGGCTGGACGACCCGGAGGTCAACGCCCTGGTCGACCGGGCGAAGGCGGGGGAGGTGACGTGGGCGGAGGTGGCCGAGGCGGCGCTGGCTCGAGCCGCCTACGTCCCGCTGGTCGAGACGCGCATCCAGCTCCTGGCGGGGCAGCGGCTGCGCAACGGCCTGGTCATGCGGCCGTACGACGGCTACGACGTCGCCACTGCAGGCGTCCGATGACAGCCGCGGGTCGGCGCCGGCAGGGCTGACCGGACCACCCGGCCCCGTCGGCTACGCTCGAACCGAGAACTGGCGTCCGTCGCCGGTCGCCGATACTTCCGGAGAGGTCAATGGAGCTGTTCCTCAACGTGCTGCTGGTCCTCAGCAGCCTGCTGCTGGTGGTGCTGATCCTGCTGCACCGCGGCAAGGGGGGCGGGCTCTCCTCGATGTTCGGGGGCTCGGTGTCCTCCTCGCTGTCCGGGTCGTCGGTGGTGGAGAAGAACCTCAACCGGCTGACCGTGCTCACCGCCCTCATCTGGACCGTCTGCATCGTGGCACTGGGCATCCTGATCAAGGTCAATCCCTAACCGCACGCCCCGTGCGCTGAATCACAACCGGCACGCAATCGTGACCGGGAAGCGCCCCGTCAAGCCCTAGACTTCCCCCGCGGTGGTCGGCGTCGCCGCAACCCGGACCGACGATCAGGGGGCACACGTGGCTGGTGGGAATGCGATCCGGGGCACCCGGGTCGGGGCGGGTCCGGTCGGCGAGGTGGAACGCGGGGAGTCCGCGCCCCGGCGCCGGATCCCCTTCTGGTGCGCCAACGGGCACGAGACCCGCGTGGTGCTCGCGAGCGAGGCCGAGGTGCCCGAGCTGTGGGACTGCCCGCGCTGCGGGCTGCCGGCCGGGCAGGACCGCACCGCCCCGCCGCCGGCGCCCCGGATCGAGCCCTACAAGACGCACCTGGCGTACGTGCGGGAACGGCGCAGCGACGCCGACGGCGACGCCCTGCTCGAGGAGGCGTTGCACCGGCTCCGCGTGCGTCGCGGGGGCTGACTCAGCCGGCGGGCCGGGGCAGGCGTGAGGCGGCATCGGCGTCGAGCAGCCAGCGCGTCGCCCGGGTGCCGTGGACCCCTGCCGCGGGGAGGTCGACCGGGTCGGCGCCGTTCAGCGCCGCCGCCACGGCCTCGGCCTTGCCCTCGCCCGCGACGAGCAGCCAGACCTCCTCGGCGCTGTTGATCGCCGGAAAGCCGAGGCTGACGCGCGTGGGCGGCGGCTTGGGGCAGTCGTGCACGGCGAGCACCGGCCGGGCGTCCCGGGCCGCGGGGGAGTCCGGGAAGATCGACGCCGTGTGACCTTCGGGCCCCATGCCGAGCAGCAGCACGTCGAAGCGCGGCAGGTCCCGGCCCTCCCCGGCGTGGACCCGCAGCTCCGTCAGGTAGGCCGCGGCGGCCTCCTCGGGCGATCCACACCTGGAGTCGGACGCCGGCATCGCGTGCACCCGTTCCGCGGGGACGGGGACGCGGTCCAGCAGCGCCGCGCGGGCCTGCTTCTCGTTGCGCTCGTCGTCGTCGGCGGGGACGAAGCGCTCGTCGCCCCACCACACGTCGACGGCGGTCCAGTCCACGACCTCCCGCACCGGCTCCGCCGCGAGTCCGGCGACCCGTTCCAGCACGGCGATGCCGATGCCGCCGCCGGTCAGCACGACCGACGCCGTGCCGTGCACGGCCTGGGCGGCGGCGAGCCGGGCGACGAGCGCCTCGGCGACCGCGCGGGCCAGCCGGTCGGCGTCCGGCTCGATCACGACGGCGGGCACGGGCCGGTCGCCGTCCGCCAGCTCGGCGGACACCCGGTCCCCAGGGGACAGGCTCATCCGGTTCCTCCTTCCGTGGCGCCTTCCCGGACGGGGGACCCGTCCGGGGCAGCGGGGTCGAACCACACGTGCTTCCGGACCGGTGCACGGTCCGACAGCCCCGTGAGGCCGGTCGCCGCCTCCAGCGCATCGCTGTAGGGCTCGTCGGGATCCAGCCGGTGCAGCTCCTCGCTGAGCAGGTCTCCGAGCGGCCGATCGGGGAGGGCCACGCTCGAGTCGGGCCGGTAGGGCTGGGTGATCACCGCGCCGCCGCGGTGGTCGGCGCGGATCCGCACCTCCTCGTCCTGGTCGAGCTGCAGGGTGATGGCCTCGACGCCGCTCGGTCCGGTGCGGCGCTCGGCGGTGGTGACGTCGATCGGGCAGCCGCCACGGGAGGAGAGCCACCCCGCCAGCAACCGGGTGGTGGCGTTGTGCGGGTCGCCCTCGATCGTGCCGCCCTGCAGGTGGACCGCCCCGCCGCGCCGGCCGGACACGGAGTCCAGCGTCGAGGCGAGCGCCGCGCGCCAGGCGGTGCTCCGGGTCCACGCCAGGTCGGAGTCACCGGGGGCGTAGTCCTCCGCCCGGACCCGGAGGGCCGCCAAGGGGTCCTCGGCGAGCGAGGTGTCGGTGATCCGGCGGTCGGCGAAGACCCCGAGGGCGTCGGTGGCGATCCGCTCCGGCGGTGCTTCGTGCCACCAGGTGACCACCGGGGCGTCGGCCGCCAGCAGCGGGAGCACGACCGACTCGGCGTGCAGTGCGAGCCGCCCGTACATGCGCATCACCACCGCCTCGCCAGGGCCCAGGCGGCCGCCGATGAGGACCTCGGCGTCCAGTCGCGGGCCGGGGGCGTCGATCTGCCGGCGCACCACGATGAGCAGCCGGCAGGGGTGCAGCTCGGCGGCATGCGTCGCCGCCTCCTCCGCCTCGGTCACCCGGCTCTCGTCGGCGACGACGACCAGCGTCAGCGCGACGCCGGACAGGACCGCACCGCCGGTGCGCCGCTGGGCGGCCAGTTCCTTCACCACCGCGGATCCGGTGGTGTCCCAGAGGGTCGTCACGGGGTCTCCTCCGCTCGCGTCGGGTGCGGGCTGTCGGTGCGCGGGCCGGTCACGGTCGCCGCCAGCGGCGGCCCTCGGCCGCGAGCATCTCGTCGGCGGCCCGCGGGCCCCACTCGCCCGCCCGATAGGGATAGGGGTCGCTGCCCTGCCAGAACTCCTGCAACGGGTCGATGACCGCCCAGGACGCCTCCACCTCCGCGTTGCGGGGGAAGAGGGTGGCGTCGCCGAGCAGGACGTCGAGGAGCAGCCGCTCGTAGGCCTCGGGGCTGCTCTCGGTGAACTGCTCGCCGTACAGGAAGTCCATGGACACGTCCCGGACCTCCATCACGCTCCCGGGGACCTTAGAGCCGAACTTGAGGGTGACCCCTTCGTCGGGCTGCACCCGCACGACCAGCTGGTTGTTGCCCAGCTCCTCGGTGTCGGTCTCGGCGAACGGCAGGTGCGGTGCCCGCTTGAACACCAACGCGATCTCGGTGACCCGGCGCGGGAGCCGCTTGCCGGTGCGCAGGTAGAACGGCACCCCGGCCCAGCGCCGGGTCTCCACGCCCAGCCGCACCGCCGCGTAGGTCTCGGTGGTCGATCCGGGGTCGACGCCGTCCTCCTGCCGGTAGGCCCGGGCGCGCTGGCCGGCCAGCCACCCCTGCTGGTACTGCCCGCGGACCGCGAACGTGCGCAGGTCCTCGGGCAGCGAGATCGCCCGCAGCACCTTGAGCTTCTCGGTGCGGATCTCCTCGGCGGAGAACTCGACCGGCTCCTCCATCGCGGTCAGCGCCAGCAGCTGCAGCAGGTGGTTCTGCAGCACGTCCCGCGCCGCACCGGTCTTCTCGTAGAACCCGGCCCGTCCGCCGATCCCCACGTCCTCCGCCATGGTGATCTGCACCGAGTCGACGTGGTGGCCGTTCCACACGGGCTCGAAGAGGCTGTTGGCGAACCGCAGCGCCATCAGGTTCTGGACGGTTTCCTTGCCCAGGTAGTGGTCGATGCGGAAGACGTCGTCCGCCGTGAAGACCGAGTCCACCAGCGCGTTGAGCTGCCGGCTGGACCCCAGGTCGGTCCCGAACGGCTTCTCGACCACGACCCGGCGCCAGCGCTCGGACGTGCTCTCGGCCATGCCGGTGCGCTGCATCTGCTTCAGCACGATGGGAAACATCGCGGGCGGGATCGACAGGTAGAACGCCGCGTTGCCACCGATGCCGTGGCTGCCCTCCAGCTCGTCAAGGTGCTCGGCCAGCTCGTCGAAGGCGTTGTCGTCGTCGAAGCTGCCCTGGACGAAGCGGACCGTGCCGGCCAGGCGCTCCCAGACCTCCTCGCGCCAGGGCGTGCGGGCGTTGCGCCGGGCCGCTTCCCGGGCCAGCTCGGCGAACTCGGTGTCGCCCCAGTCGCGGCGGGCGAAGCCGAGCAGGGCGAAGTTCGTGGGCAGCAGGCCGCGGTTGGCCAGGTCGTAGACGGCGGGGAGCAGCTTCTTGCGCGCGAGGTCGCCGGTGATGCCGAAGACGACCAGGGCGCAGGGTTCGGGCACGCGGGGCAGCCGGCGGTCCCGCGGGTCGCGCAGCGGGTTGGGGATCATCGTCCGTCCTCGTGGTCGGGGGGACCCGTCGTCCGGCGTGTCGGACCGGGCGGCGGAGTGGGTCGGGCGCGGATCGAGGGGCGGCTCGCTGGTCGGTGCCCCAGATCAGCAGCCCAGCGCGGTGAGCAGCTGGTCGATGCCGGCCTCGCGGTCGGTGAGGTGCAGGTGGAGCAGCGGGCAGCCACGATCGGCGAGCGCCTTGCGGTCGCCGGCTGCCTGCGCCGCCTGCAGCATGCCGAAGGTGTACGGGCGGTCCGGCACCGGGAGGTCCTCGCCGAGTGCCCCGGTGAGCTGCAGGAAGACGCCGACCGGAGGACCGCCCTTGTGGTACTGGCCGGTCGAGTGCAGGAAGCGGGGGCCCCACCCGAAGGTCACCACCTGCTCGGTCCGGCTCGCCAGCGACCTGCGCACCTCGGCGGCGCGCGCGTCCCGGTGCCGGTCGAGGTATGCCATGACGGCGAGGTACCCGCGGGGCTGGACGGCGGCCAGCAGCGCGTCGAGGGTCAGCGAGAGACCGTCGAGCGAGGAGAGGTCGACCCCGTCGAGGACCGAGGCGGTCCCGCGGATCTCCACCGCGCCGATCGTCGCCGCCGGCTGCTCGTCGGGCAGCCCGGCGGCGAGGAGCACGGAGGTGTTCTCCTTGCTCTCGGTCACGTTCGGCTGGTCGAAGGGGTTGATCCCCAGCACCCGGCCGGCGACCGCGGTCGCGTACTCCCAGCCGAGGAATTGCGCGCCGAGCGGCCCGGTGACGCCGAGCGCCGGCCCCGGGCCGGGGGCGTCGGCTCCCACCAGGCCCAGCAGGACGTCGGGGGCCGAGCTGGCGGACGCCTCCGGCCGCTCGAGGACGACGGGGAGGATCCCGCGGCCCTCCTTGCCCGTCGACTCGGCGATGAGCTGCTCGGCCCAGTCGCCGAAGCCCTCGATCGGGGGGACGCCGGCGTCGGCGAGGGCCAGCTTGTCGCGCCCGGCGCCGAACGCCGCGGCCAGCACGATCCCCAGTTCCATGGCCGGGTTGCGCGGGGCGGCGAGCTGCTGGGCCAGCTGCGCCGCGTCGTCGATCAGCGCGGCGACGTCGGCACCGGCGAGGGCGGCGGGCACCAGTCCGAAGGCGGAGAGCGCGCTGTACCGGCCACCGACGGTGGGGTCGGCGAGGAATACCGCGCGGGCCCCCATGGCGGCGGCCGCCTCCGCCAGGGGGGACCCGGGATCGGTGACGACGACGAACCGCGCGCCGATCTGGCTCTCGTCCAGGCCGGCACGGGCGAACGCGGCTGCGAACGCCCGCCGCTGGCTGTCGGTCTCCAGCGTTCCGCCGGACTTGGAGCTGACCACCACGACGGTGCGCTCCAGTTCGGTCATGGCGGCGGCCACCTGACCGGGATCGGTGGAGTCCAGGACGACCAGCGGCACGCCCGCCGTCCGGCAGATCACCTCCGGGGCCAGCGACGAGCCACCCATGCCGCAGAGCACGATGCGGTCCAGCCCCTCGGCGACCAGCTGGGTGCGCAGCTCGGCCAGCGCGGTGAGCAGCGACCGGGAGGTGGCCGGCAGGTCGATCCAGCCGAGCCGGACCGCGGCCTCGCTCTCCGCGTCGGGGCCCCACAGCGTCGGGTCCTTGCGGACCAGCCGGGCGGCGACGTCGTCCTCGTCCAGTTGCCGGCGGAGAGCGCCGGGGATCTCCAACCCCGTGCAGCTGACCGCCAGGGTCACTTCTTGTCCTCGAGCTCGCTTCGTACCGAGTCGGTGAGCTCGTCCCAGGAGTCGACGAACTTCTGCACGCCCTCGTCCTCGAGCACGCGGAAGACGTCGTCGAGGTCCACGCCGGCGTCGCGCACCGCCTGCATGACCCCCGCCGCGTCGTCGTAGGCCTTCTGCACGGGCGTCCCGGGGGCGCCGTGGTCCGCGTAGGCCATCATCGTCTTCTCCGGCATGGTGTTGACCGTGCCCGGCGCGATGAGCTCGCTGATGTACATGGTGTCGGAGTAGTCGGGGTTCTTGACTCCGGTCGAGGCCCACAGCGGCCGCTGCCGAGCCGCGCCCTGCGCCTCGAGGGCCCGCCAGCGGTCGGAGGAGAACACCTCCTCGTAGGCCTGGTAGGCCAGCTGCGCGTTGGCGATGCCGGCCTTGCCCTTGAGCGAGGCGTCGGCGCCGGCCGCGTCGAGGCGCTTGTCGATCTCGCTGTCCACCCGGGACACGAAGAACGACGCCACCGACGCGATGCCCTCGAGCGATCCGCCCTCGGCCACCCGCTTCTCCAGGCCCGCGAGGTAGGCGTCCATCACGGCGCGGTAGCGCTCCAGGCTGAAGATGAGCGTGACGTTGACGCTGATGCCGTTGGCGATCGTCTCGGTGATCGCGGGCAGGCCGGCCTCGGTCGCCGGGATCTTGATGTAGAGGTTGGGCCGGTCGACCAGCCACCACAGGTGGGCGGCCTCGGCGGCGGTGGCGTCGGTGTCGTGCGCCAGGCCGGGGGCCACCTCGAGGGAGACCCGGCCGTCGCCCGGCTGCCGGTCGGCGATCGGGCGGAGCAGGTCGCAGGCGTCCCGGACGTCGGCGGCGGTGATCGTCCGCAGCGCCTCCTCGACGCTGACCTCGCGGACGGCGAGCGCGTGCAGCTGGTCGTCGTAGGAGTCCGACCCGCTGATCGCCGCCGCGAAGATGGTCGGGTTCGTGGTGACGCCCACGACGCTGTGCTCGTCGACCAGCGACTGCAGGTTGCCGCTGCGGATGCGGTCACGCGAGAGGTCGTCGAGCCAGACGGCGACCCCCGCGGACGACAGCTCGGCCAGGTTCTGGTTCTGTGCCATGTCAGGTGCCTTTCAGGAAGGGACTGGAGCGGCCTCGCTGCAGGGACCCGCCGCGAGCCTGTGGGTGGTGGGGGGCAGCGAGGTCCTTTCTCAGCGGTCGCCGGTGGCCTGGGGGAGCCCGCCCGTGGCGGCGACCGGACCGGCCGGGACGGTGGCGCCGGAGCGGGCGGCCTCGAGGCTCTCGCGGGCGGCGGCGACCACGGCCTCGTCGGTCAGGCCGAACTGCTCGTACAGGACGGTGTACGCGGCGCTGGCGCCGTAGTGGGTGAGCCCGACGATCCGGCCGGCGTCGCCGACGAACTCGCGCCAGCCCATCGGCACGCCCGCCTCGACGCTCACCCGGGCGCGGACCGTCGGGGGGAGCACCTCGTCCTTGTAGGCCTGGTCCTGGTCGGCGAACCACTCGACGCACGGCACGGAGACGACCCGGGTCGGGACGCCGTCGGCCTCCAGGCGGTCGCGGGCGGCCATGGCGATCTGCACCTCGGACCCGGTGCCGAGCAGGATCACGTCGGGGCTGCCGGTCGAGGCCTCGGCCAGCACGTAGGCGCCGCGGGCGACGCCGTCGGCCGAGCCGAACCGCTCGCGGTCGAACACCGGCAGGTTCTGCCGGGACAGCAGCAGCCCGGCCGGCCGGTCGTTGTTCTCCAGGATCGTCCGCCAGGCGGCGGTGACCTCGTTGGCGTCCGCGGGGCGGACGACGTCGAGGCCGGGGATGGCGCGCAGCGCGGCGAAGTGCTCGATCGGCTGGTGGGTGGGGCCGTCCTCGCCGAGGCCGATCGAGTCGTGGGTCCAGACGTAGGTGACCGGCAGTTGCATGAGCGCGGCCAGCCGGACCGCGCCGCGCATGTAGTCGGAGAAGGTGAGGAACGTGCCGCCGTACACGCGGGTGCCGCCGTGCAGGGCGATGCCGTTCATGATCGCTCCCATGGCGTGCTCGCGGACGCCGAAGTGGATCGTGCGGCCGAAGGGACCGCCGGACCACATCTTGGTCTGCCGGTCGGCGGGCAGGAACGACGGCTCGCCCTCCACCGCGGTGTTGTTGCTCTCGGCGAGGTCGGCGGAGCCGCCCCAGAGCTCGGGCAGCCGTGGGTAGAGCGCGGCCAGCACCTTCCCCGACGCCTTGCGGGTGGCCACGCCCTTCTCGTCGGCGGGGAAGGCGGGCAGGTCCTCGGCCCAGCCCTCGGGCAGCCGGCGCTCGCGCATCCGGGCCAGCAGGGCGGCGCCCTCGGGGTTGGCCTTCTCCCACGCGGTGAACCGCTCGTCCCACTCGGCGCGGGCCGCGCGGCCCTTCTCCACGACGGACCGGGCGTGGGCGAGGACGTCGTCGTCGACCTGGAAGGTCCGCTCGGGGTCGAAGCCGAGGATCTCCTTGGTCGCGCGCACCTCGTCGTCGCCGAGCGCCGAGCCGTGCGAGGCGCCGGTGTTCTGCTTGGTGGGGGCCGGCCAGGCGATGACCGTCCGCAGCACGATGAGGGAGGGGCGACCGGTCTCGGCCTTGGCCGCGGCGAAGGCGGCGTCGACGGCGGCGAGGTCCTCACCGTCGTCGACGTGCTGCACGTGCCAGCCGTAGGCCTCGTAGCGCTTGCCGACGTCCTCGGTGAAGGCGACGGTCGTGTCGTCCTCGATGGAGATCTTGTTGTCGTCGTAGACGAGGGTCAGGTTGCCCAGCCGCTGCGTGCCGGCCAGCGACGACGCCTCGCCACTGACGCCCTCCTCCATGTCGCCGTCGGAGGCGAAGCACCAGATGGAGTGGTCGAAGAGGCTCTCGCCCTCGGGGGCGTCCGGGTCGAGCATCCCGCGCTCCCGGCGGGCGGCCATCGCCATGCCGACCGCGTTGCCGACACCCTGGCCCAGCGGGCCGGTCGTGGTCTCGACGCCCGGGGTGTGGTTGACCTCGGGGTGGCCGGGGGTCTTCGAGCCCCAGGTGCGCAGCGCCTTGAGGTCGTCGATTTCCAGGCCGTAGCCGGAGAGGAACAGCTGCACGTACAGCGTCAGGCTGGAGTGCCCCATGGAGAGGACGAACCGGTCGCGGGCGACCCAGTTCGGGTCGGTGGGGTCGTGCCGCAGCCACTTGTGGAAGAGCAGGTAGGCCGTCGGGGCCATGCTCATGGCGGTGCCCGGGTGGCCGTTACCGACCTTCTGGACGGCGTCCATCGCCAGCACGCGCGCGGTGTCGATGACGCGGCGGTCGAGATCCCCGAAGTCCTGGGGGAGGGTCGGCTGCGGCTGCGACGGGCTGCCGGTGGGCGCGTCGGTCGCGGCCTCGGCGGGGGCTTCCGGTCCGGTGCTGCGCGTGTCCATCTGGTCGGTTCTCCCTCGAGGTAGGCCTGACGTCGTGCCCGGGCGAGCGGCCGGCCGCCGGTGGGTCGCCCAGGGGCGTCCCCCCGGGCCGGTGGGTCAGGGGGCGTGACGACGTCGTCGCGTCGCCCCTACCCGCTGCACCGGCGGCAGCAACGTGATCAACCCTAGTCATCCGAGGTCGTGCCGCGCGGCGGCCCGTGAACCGGCCGGGGCTACAGTGGGGGAGTTACGCCTCCAGGTTCGAAGGGATCCCGTGGTGCCCTGCTGCCCGCGCGCGACCGCGCACGAGGGCACCCGGTGACGGCGCTGTCCGAGCGCCCTCCCGCCTCCGCTGCCCGCCGCTCCACCCGCCTGCGCGCCCGGCTGGGCGCGTACGTGGGGCTGACCAAGCCCCGCATCATCGAGCTGCTGCTGATCACGACGCTGCCGGCGATGATCCTGGCGGCGGGTGGGTGGCCGTCGTGGGGCCTGCTGGCCGCGACGATGGTCGGCGGCACGCTCGCCGCCGGTGCGGCCAACGTCTTCAACTGCTGGTACGACCGCGACATCGACCGGCTGATGCGCCGGACCGAGCGCCGGGCCCTGGTGACCGGCGAGGTGAGCCCGCGCAACGCCTTCGTCTTCGGCGTCGTCCTGTCGGTGCTGGCGATCGTCCTGCTGGCCCTGACCACCACCCCGCTGGCCGCGGCCCTCGCCGCGGGGGCGATCTTCTACTACGCGGTCATCTACACCGCGGTGCTCAAGCGGCGCACGCGGCACAGCACGCTGTTCGGCGGGGTGCCCGGGGCCGCGCCGGTGCTCATCGGCTGGGCCGCCGTCACCGGTTCCCTGGACTGGCCGGCCTGGATCTTCTTCGGCGTCGTCTTCTGCTGGCAGCTGCCGCACTTCTGGGCGCTGGCCATGCGGTTCCGCGAGGACTACGCGCGCGCCGACGTCCCGATGCTCCCCGTCGTCGCCTCGGAGCTCTCCGTCGGCCGGCAGACCGTCGTCTGGACCTGGCTGACCGTGGCGGTCTCGCTGCTGCTCGCCCCGCTCGGTGCCGAGTACGGCATCGGCTGGATCTACACGCTGACCGCCGCCGCCCTCGGCGCCTGGTTCGTGGTCGAGGCGCACCGGCTGCTCTCCCGCATCCAGCGAGGGGTGGAGACCCGACCGATGCAGCTGTTCCACATCTCGATCTCCTACATGGCGCTGCTGTCGGTCGCGATCATCGTCGACGTCTTCGTCTGAGGAAGGGCCCCGTCCTCCTCGCCCCTCGCAGGCTCGGGACGAGCCTCCGGACGGGGCCCCTGGAGGGCGGCGCAGCCGGCTGCCGCCGAGCACTACCGTGCGGATCGTGCGCCGGGACCTCGCGAACGTGCGGATGGGCCAGTTCGTGGGGGCGGACGGCCGCACGTACTCGGCCCGTGGCGGCCGCATCGAGGCGGTCGAGATCGAGGGCCTGATCCAGGCGGGGTGGCCCGTGGTCACCTACCTCGCGGGGGGCAGGCTCGTGTGGCACGACGAGGAGGACGCGTGGCCGGCGTGGGCCGATGCGCGGAGCGCCGCCGAGACCGTCACCGGACGCCGCTGGGAGTCCGCCGACGGCTCGCTCGCCGTGCTTCTGGTGTGGCACGACTGACTGCGGCGGTGTGCGCGGACGAGCAGCCTCGGGCGCGAGAACTGCTCATCGGCGCACTCAGCCGGTTCAGCGGGTGGCGACCGCCGGCTCGAGGGGGGCCGTCAGCGGGGCCTCCGAGGCCGGGCCGCGCACGGACCACACCAGCCGGGCCGTGTAGGCGGTGATCAGCACCGCGCCCAGCATGTGCAGCAGCACCAGCACGATCGGCAGGTCGGTGAAGTACTGGACGTAGCCGATCACGCCCTGCGCGAGCTGGACCACCAGCAGGTCACGGGCGGCGCGCCGGACCCGGCCGGGGGAGTCGGTCGTGTGCAGCGCGACGAGCAACGCGACGGTGAGCCCGATGAGCAGGAAGACGGCGTCGGCGTGCAGGTGGCTGACCAGCTCTGCGTCGAGCCCGGTGCGACCGGCCTCGGCGTCGCCGCTGTGCGGACCGCTGCCGGTGACCACCGTGCCCATGACCAGGACCAGCGCGGTGGCCGCGGCGACGGCGCCGACGAGCAACCGGAACGGGCGCCCGACCAGCGGCTGCCCGACCCCCGGCTCGCGGGACCGCAGCCAGAGCACCGTGGTGAGCGCGACCAGCCCCATGGAGACGAGGAAGTGCCCGGCGACCGTCCACGGGTTCAGCCCGGTCAGCACGGTGATGCCGCCGACGACGCCCTGCGCCGGGATGCCCAGGAACGCGGCCACGGCCAGGGCGCGCAGGTCGCGGCGGGCCGACCGGAACACCACGACGACGAGGGCCACGGCCAGCACCGACAGGACGAAGGTGAGCAGGCGGTTGCCGAACTCGACCACCCCGTGGATGCCCATCTCGGGCGTGGTGACGAAGCTGTCGTCGGTGCAGCGCGGCCAGGTCGGGCAGCCGAGCCCCGATCCGGTGAGGCGGACGACGCCGCCCGTGAGGACGATCCCGCCGTTGGCCACGACGTTCGCGAAGGCGACCCGCGAGATGGTCGTGGGCGAGAAGGAGGCGGGCAGGACCGGCACGCCCCGATGCTAGTTGAAGGACCCCGCTGCCCCCCGCGCCTCGCGAGCTCGCCGCGGCGCCCTGCAGCGCGGCCACCGCCCCCCGCCGCTCGCCCGCCCCGAGTCGCGCCTCTGCGGGCGGGCCGGGGGGCGTGAGGCTGCTCACGAACCGTCCCGGAGGGGCCGCTTCTTAGGTGGACCTTGCTTGCAGGCCTCCTGAAATAGGACACACTCGTGTTGTGGAATCCATCGCGGCGCACCCCCGGCCGTCGGCGACCGCCGACGACGGGCGCACCCGTGACCGCGTGAGCGGGCTGCTGCTCGAGCACGGGCCGCAGACGGCGACCGAGCTCGCCGGCCGGCTCGGCGTCTCACCGGCGGCCGTGCGCCGGCACCTCGACGCCCTGGTCGCCACCGGCCGGATCGAGGAGCGCCAGGTGCGCGACGCCCACCGCGGCCGGGGGCGGCCGGCCCGCCGCTTCCACCTCACCGACGCCGGCCGCTCGGCCTTCCCGCACGCCTACGACGACCTGGCGCTGACCGCGCTGCGGTACGTGGCGGATGTGGGTGGTCCCGACGCCGTCCGTGCGGTCGCCGAGCAGCAGCTCGCCGGGCTGGAGGCACGCGCCTGGAGCGCGGTCGAGCAGGCGGTCAGCGCCCGCCCCGGTGAGCCGGTGGACCGGGCCCAGGCGCTCGCCGCCGCCCTGACGGCCGAGGGCTACGCTGCCACCGCCTCGGCGCTGTCCGGAGGTGGGCAGCTCTGCCAGCACCACTGCCCGGTGGCGCACGTCGCGGCGGAGTTCCCGCAGCTCTGCGAGGCCGAGACGGCGGTGATCGGCCGGCTGGTCGGCACGCACGTCCAGCGGCTGGCCACGATCGCCCACGGCGACGGGGTCTGCACCACCCACATCCCCGGGCCGATACGGCCGGGGTCCCAGCGTCCGGGGAACAGAACGGCCCCCGAACGCCCTGTACCAGGTGAGCGTGCAGCCGCGCGTCGCGCGCGCACCGCACCGTCCACCAGCTTCACCCCCACGAACGACCGGGAGAGGACGCCCGCATGACCAGCACCCAGCAGCCGGCGACGGCCACGCAGCTGACGCAGGACGAGCAGATCGAGCAGCTCGGCCGCTACGAGTACGGCTGGGCCGACGCCGACGTCGCCGGTGCGTCCGCGCGCCGGGGCATCGACGAGGACGTCGTCCGCGACATCTCCGCCCGCAAGAGCGAGCCCGAGTGGATGCTCGAGCGCCGCCTCAAGGCCCTCAAGCTCTTCGGCCGCAAGCCGATGCCGGACTGGGGGTCGGACCTCTCCGGGATCGACTTCCAGAACATCAAGTACTTCGTGCGCTCCACCGAGGCCCAGGCGGCCTCGTGGGAGGACCTGCCCGACGACATCAAGAACACCTACGACAAGCTCGGCATCCCCGAGGCGGAGAAGCAGCGCCTCGTGTCCGGCGTCGCCGCGCAGTACGAGTCCGAGGTCGTCTACCACCAGATCCAGAAGGAGCTGGAGGACCAGGGCGTGCTCTTCCTGGACACCGACTCGGCGCTCAAGGAGCACCCGGAGATCTTCCAGGAGTACTTCGGCTCGGTGATCCCCTCCGGCGACAACAAGTTCGCCGCGCTGAACACCGCGGTCTGGTCCGGCGGCTCGTTCATCTACGTGCCGAAGGGCGTGCACGTCGAGATCCCGCTGCAGGCCTACTTCCGGATCAACACCGAGAACATGGGCCAGTTCGAGCGGACGCTGATCATCGTCGACGAGGGCGCCTACGTGCACTACGTCGAGGGCTGCACCGCACCGATCTACAAGTCGGACTCGCTGCACTCCGCGGTGGTCGAGATCATCGTCAAGAAGAACGCGCGCTGCCGGTACACGACCATCCAGAACTGGTCGAACAACGTCTACAACCTGGTCACCAAGCGGGCCGTGGCCCACGAGGGCGCGACCATGGAATGGGTCGACGGCAACCTCGGCTCCAAGGTGACCATGAAGTACCCGGCCGTCTGGATGACCGGCGAGCACGCCAAGGGCGAGGTGCTCTCGATCGCCTTCGCCGGCGAGGGCCAGCACCAGGACGCGGGCGCCAAGATGGTGCACGCCGCGCCGCACACCTCCTCGACCATCGTGTCGAAGTCGGTGGCCCGTGGCGGTGGCCGCACCTCCTACCGCGGCCTGGTCCAGGTCGACGAGGGCGCCTACGGCTCCAAGTCGACGGTCAAGTGCGACGCACTGCTGGTCGACACGATCAGCCGGTCGGACACCTACCCCTACGTCGATGTCCGTGAGGACGACGTCTCCATGGGGCACGAGGCGACCGTCTCCCGGGTCAGCGAGGACCAGCTCTTCTACCTGATGAGCCGCGGCCTCTCCGAGGACGAGGCCATGGCGATGGTGGTGCGCGGCTTCGTCGAGCCGATCGCCCGCGAACTGCCCATGGAGTACGCCCTCGAGCTCAACCGGCTCATCGAACTGCAGATGGAAGGTGCTGTCGGCTGATGACCGACTCCAACACCGGCACGACCGACCTCACCACCCAGCCGAGCACCCTCGCCTCGGAGCTGTTCGCTCCGGGCGTGGGGGCCCAGGCCGGGCCGCCCACCACCCCGGCCGCCGACACCGGCAGCGCGGGGGATGCGGGCCCGGGCGCGCACTCGCACGGTGGGCCCGCCCCGACCGGCTCACCGGCCGAGCGGTTCACCTCCACCGACCCGGACGCCTTCGGCGTGCCCACGGGCCGCGAGGAGACCTGGCGCTTCACCCCCATGAAGCGGATCCGCCCGCTGCTGGACGGCGCCCCGTCCGACGCGCACCTGACCTGGACCACCGACCTGCCCGAGGGCGTGGAGCTGACCAGCGTCGAGGCCGACGACCCGCTGCTCAAGGGCCTGCCCGAGCCGGTGGACCGGCTCGCCGCGCTCGCCCGGCAGCGCAGTGGCGGCGCCGCCGTCGTGCGGGTGGCCAAGGAGGCGCAGCTGGACCGGCCGGTCACGCTGGGGCTCGCCGGCACCGGCTCCGAGGACGTCGTGTGGGGTCACCTCGTGATCGAGGTGGGCGCCTTCGCCACGGCGACGATCGTGCTCGACCACAGCGGCCTCGCGAAGTACGCGGGCGGCGTCTCCGTCCTCGTCGGTGACAGCGCGCAGGTGCGGCTCGTCTCCGTGCAGGACTGGGCGCCCGGCGCGGTGCACGGCGCCCAGTACGACGCCGTCGTCGGTCGCGACGCCACCTTCACGCAGGTCGTGGTCACCCTGGGCGGTGACCTCGTCCGCCTGGTCAGCAACGTGCAGTACGCCGGCCCCGGCGGTAGCGCGGAGCTGTTCGGCGTCTACTTCTCCGACGAGACCCAGCACCAGGAGCACCGCCTCTGGGTCGATCACGCCGTCCCGAACTGCACCAGCAACGTGCTCTACAAGGGCGCACTGCAGGGCGAGGGCGCCCGTACGGTCTGGATCGGCGACGTCCGCATCCGC
The DNA here is from genome assembly GCF_054050995.1 of Blastococcus sp. SYSU DS1021. Lineage (NCBI taxonomy): Bacteria > Bacillati > Actinomycetota > Actinomycetes > Geodermatophilales > Geodermatophilaceae > Blastococcus > Blastococcus sp. SYSU DS1021. Next base: position 47,338 of record NZ_JBJHAL010000022.1, read on the forward strand.
CCCGCGGCCACCGGCACGGAGACCTACGAGCTCAACCGGAACCTCGTGCTCACCGACGGCGCCCGCGCCGACTCGGTGCCGAACCTGGAGATCGAGACCGGCGAGATCGTCGGCGCCGGCCATGCCAGCGCCACCGGCCGCTTCGACGACGAGCAGCTGTTCTACCTGTGCTCGCGCGGCATCGAGGCCGAGACGGCCCGCCGCCTGGTCGTGCGCGGCTTCTTCGCTGACGTCGTCCAGCGCATCGGCGTCGACGCCCTGCAGGACCGGCTGATGGCGTCGATCGACGAGCGCCTCGGCGCCCTGCCCGGCCTCGACGAGCAGCCGGTCGAGGTGGCCTGACCATGGCGTTCGAACGGGTCTGCGCGCTGGCCGACGTCCCCGAGAACGGCTCCCTGCGGGTCGAGCTCGCGGACGTCGACGTCGCCGTCGTCCGGTTCGAGGGGCAGCTCTACGCCCTGGAGGACCGGTGCTCGCACGCCGACGTCCCCCTGACCGACGGGGACGTCGAAACCTTCGACGGCGCCCCCACCATCGAGTGCTTCCTGCACGGGTCGTGCTTCGACCTGCGCACCGGTGAACCCACCAACCTGCCGGCCACCGAGCCGGTCGACGTCTACCCCGTCCGCGTGGAGGGGGAGGACGTGCTCGTCGACACCGAAGCCGACGGCCGCCTCCCGCTCGCGGCCGGTGAATGAAGGAGCGAGAAGAGAAGTGTCCGTTCTGGAGATCCGCGACCTGCACGTCAGCGTGGGCGAGGGTGACGACGCCAAGGAGATCCTCCGCGGCGTCGACCTGACCGTCCGCTCGGGCGAGACCCACGCCATCATGGGCCCCAACGGGTCGGGCAAGTCGACCCTGGCCTACTCGATCGCCGGCCACCCCAAGTACACGATCACGGGGGGCACCGTCACCCTCGACGGCGAGGACGTCCTCGAGATGAGCGTGGACGAGCGCGCCCGCGCCGGCCTGTTCCTCGCCATGCAGTACCCGGTCGAGGTCCCCGGCGTCTCGGTGTCGAACTTCCTGCGCACCGCCGCCACCGCCATCAAGGGCGAGGCGCCGAAGCTGCGCACCTGGGTCAAGGACGTCAAGACCGAGATGTCCGGCCTGGAGATGGACCCGGCGTTCGCCGAGCGCAACGTCAACGAGGGCTTCTCCGGCGGTGAGAAGAAGCGCCACGAGATCCTGCAGATGCGGCTGCTCAAGCCCGCCATCGCGATCCTCGACGAGACCGACTCCGGGCTCGACGTCGACGCGCTGCGCGTCGTCTCCGAGGGCGTCAACCGCAGCCGCGAGGACAGCGACGTCGGCGTCCTGCTCATCACGCACTACACGCGCATCCTGAAGTACATCAAGCCCGACTTCGTGCACGTCTTCGTCGCCGGCAAGGTCGTCGACGAGGGTGGCCCGGAGCTCGCCGCCAAGCTCGAGGACGAGGGCTACGCGTCCTACGTCAAGGGCACCCCGGAGGTCGCATCCGCATGACCCAGCTCGTCTCGCGTCCCGGAGGGGCGCAGCAGGCGCCTCTTCCGCTGGACGTCGAGGCGATCCGGGCGGACTTCCCGATCCTGACGCGCACCGTCCGGGACGGGAAGCGGCTGGTCTACCTCGACTCCGGGGCGACCTCGCAGAAGCCGCGCCAGGTGCTCGACGCCGAGCGCTGGTTCTACGAGAACGTCAACGCCGCGCCGCACCGGGGGGCCCACCAGCTCGCCGAGGAGGCGACCGCGGCGTACGAGGAGGCCCGGGCGAAGATCGGCGCCTTCATCGGGGCCCCCGAGAACGAGATCGTCTTCACGCGGAACACCACCGAGGCGATCAACCTGGTGGCCTACGCGCTCTCCAACGCCGCGACGGCGAAGGAGCCGGAGTTCCGCACCTACGCGGTGGGCCAGGGCGACGAGATCGTGGTCACCGAGATGGAGCACCACGCCGACCTGATCCCGTGGCAGCAGCTGTGCGAGCGCACCGGGGCGACCCTGCGCTGGCTGGGCCTCACCGACGACGGCCGGCTGGACCTCTCGGACCTCGGCACGGTGGTCAACGAGCGCACCAAGCTGGTCGCCGTCACCCAGCAGTCGAACATCCTCGGCACGATCAACCCGCTCGAGGGGATCGTCGCCCGGGCCCACGAGGTCGGCGCCCTGGTGCTGGTCGACGGGGCACAGTCGGTGCCGCACCAGCCGGTCGACGTGCAGATGCTGGGCGCGGACTTCCTGGTGTTCTCCGGTCACAAGATGCTCGGGCCCACCGGCGTCGGCGTCCTCTGGGGCCGCTACGAGGTGCTCGACAAGCTCCCCCCCTTCCTCACCGGTGGCTCGATGATCGAGGTCGTGCGGATGGAGGGCAGCACCTTCATGCCGCCGCCGCAGCGCTTCGAGGCCGGCGTGCCGATGACCGCGCAGGTGGTCGGGCTCGGCGCCGCCGTCGACTACCTGCAGGCGCTCGGGATGGACAAGGTCGAGGAGCACGAGAAGGCGCTCACCGGCTACGCGCTGGCCAGGCTGGCCGAGATCCCCGGCGTCACGGTGGTCGGCCCGCCCGACACCGTCGCCCGCGGCGGGGCGATTTCCTTCACCGTCGAGGGCGTCCACCCGCACGACGTCGGCCAGGTGCTCGACGACCTCGGCATCGCCGTTCGGGTGGGGCACCACTGCGCCTGGCCGGTGGTGCGGCGCTACGGCGTGCCGGCCACCACCCGCGCGACGTTCTACGTGCACACCGGCTACGACGACATCGACGCACTCGCCGACGGCATCCGGGAAGCACAGCGCTTCTTCGGTGTTGCACCCTCTGGAGACAGTGAGGGAGCAGCGAGCTGATGCAGCTGGAGTCGATGTACCAGGAGATCATCCTGGACCACTACAAGAACCCGCACGGACGCGGTCTGCGTGATCCGTTCGACGCCGAGGTACACCACGTCAACCCGACCTGCGGTGACGAGGTGACCCTGCGCGTGCGGCTCGACGGCGACACGGTCGCCGACGTGTCCTACGAGGGCATGGGCTGCTCGATCAGCCAGGCATCGGTCTCGGCCATGTACGACCTGGTCGTCGGCAAGCGCGTGACCGAGGCGCTGGAGACCGGCGAGCACTTCATGACCCTGATGCAGGCCAAGGGCGACCCGGCCGTCGCCGAGAAGCTCGAGGACGAGCTGGAGGACGCCGTCGCGTTCGCCGGCGTCTCCAAGTACCCGGCGCGGATCAAGTGCGCGCTGATGAGCTGGATGGCCCTGAAGGACGCCTCGGCGCGGGCGATGTCCGCGACCACGACCCCGGCTGGAGGCCAGGCATGAGCGAGACCACCGAGAACGCCACACCCGCGACCGACGGAGCGCCCGGCGACCTGCCGGCCTACAAGTCGGCGCTGCTCGAGGACCTCGAGGAGGCGATGCGTGACGTCGTCGACCCCGAGCTCGGCGTCAACGTCGTCGACCTCGGCCTCGTCTACGGGCTCGACGTCGACGACAGCAACGGTGACTCCAGCGTCGCGATCATCGACATGACGCTGACCAGCGCGGCCTGCCCGCTGACCGACGTCATCGAGGACCAGGCGCGCCAGGCGCTCACCGGTGGCCCCGGCCCCGGCCTGGTCGACGACATCCGGATCAACTGGGTCTGGATGCCGCCGTGGGGCCCGGACAAGATCACCGACGACGGCCGCGAGCAGCTGCGCGCTTTGGGTTTCCGGGTCTAGAAGGACCCCTTCGCCCCCCACCTCTCGCACGCTCGGGGCGGGCCCCTGCGAAGGGGCCGCCCGTTCGTCACCGGAGGTCGGTGAGACGGGTCGCGAAGAACGGCACGGGGTGCCGTTCGCGCAGGGATCCCACCGCGAGCAGGAAGCTGCCCACGGCGAGGGCCATCCCCAGGGGCCAGGGCAGCGCCGGCACCGCGAGGCCGACCGCGACGGCGAGCGCGGCGCCGGCGCCCACGGTCAGCGGCGTGCGCACCCCGCTGCGGGCGCCGAGGACCATGAGTGCTGCCGCGGCGACGAGCACCCCGACCGCGCGCGACCCGTCCGGCGCGACCACGGCGATCGCCGTCGAGGGCACCACGGCGGCCAGGAGGCCGGGGCCCCATGCCGGCCACGAGCGGCCGTGGGTCAGCCGCGGCCCCGCCGCCAGCAGCAACCCGGCGGCCGCCGACAGCGAGTACCACTCCACGGCGGAGAGGTCCGCAGCACCTGCGGCCACCCAGACCGCGGCGACCAGCTGCCCGGCCCCGACCCGCCAGGCCACCAGCGTGCGCGCCGGCGGATCGTCCCCGGTGGGCGAGGTGCCCCCGGTCCCGGCCGGCACGGGCACCGCAGTGGGGTGCACCGGCTCCGGGCGCCGCCCGGTCCGCCAGGCCCACCACAGGGTGAACAGCCCCTGGGCCGCCAGGTGGGCGGCCAGGACCGGCCGGTCGCCGGCCGCCAGCGGCACGAGCACCGCCGCCCCCGCGCACACCGCGGCCACCCGAACCGTGGGCCGGCGGCTAGCGGCCGCCAGCCCGGCGCCGACCGTCATCGCCACCCCGTAGAGGGCGGTGAGCAGAACGGCGGCCACCGGCGCGGTCAGCGCATCGGCCGGCAGGGCCAGCAGCACCGAGCCGGCCAGGCACCCGACGGTGGTGGGCAGGGCGACCGGGCGGTCGTCCCCGCGACGGACGGCGACGAGCGCCGTCGGCAGCGCGGTCAGCAGCAGCAGGACCGACAGGGCCGCCCACGCCTCCCCGGCCACCAGGCGCAGCACGCACAGCACCGCGGTCACGACGCCACCGGCCACCGCCGCGGGCAGCAGCAGGTCTCGCCGCCAGCCGTGCAGCGTGGATGCGGCGAGGTTCGCGGTGACCACCCCGCCGTAGGCGGTGAGCGTGGTGGCTACGACGCCCCACGAGGAGAACGCACTCGCGACCGCCGCTCCGGCCACCGCACCGGCGACGACGGGAACCGCCCGGGGCGGTCCGAGGAGGCGCTCCAGCGGAGCGCGGAGCCGGGCGAGGAGCAGGCCGCCCGCGGCCCCGACGACGAGCGCGGCGGTGAGCCACTGCCGCGTCCCGGCGGCGTGCCAGACCTCGGTGGTTCCGGCGACCACGCCGAACAGCCACCACGGGGCGGTGGTGACCAGCGCGATCCGCGCCACGGCGGGACGGGCGGCGGCGGCGGTCCCCAGGCCCACCAGCGCCACGGTGAGACAGGCGTCGGTGCGCGGGCCGTCGGCGAGGCCGCCGAGGGCCCCGAGCACGGCCAGCTGCAGCGTGGCCCAGGCCGCCACCGGCCAGGCCGCCGTGGACGGGGCGAGGAACCGCAGCGCCAGGAACGCCGCGGTCAGCCCCCCGCCGACCGCGGTGGACGGCGCGAGGACGCCGCCGGCCGGTGCGAGGGCGGCCAGCGACAATCCCGCGGCAGTGGCCGCCAGGCTCTCCTCGGAGCTGCGCAGGCGCTCGCGGGCGGCGCGGACCGAGCCGGCGGCGGCGGCCGCGGCGAGCGCCAGGAGCAGCCCGCGCACCGCCCAGCCGCCGGAGGCCGAGGCCACCGCGGCGCCGGCGGTCACCAGGAGGACCGCCCCGACGCCCAGCAGCACCTGCGGGGGGCGGGCGCGGTAGGCGAGCGGGGACGTGCCGACCGGCCGCGTCATGGCCGCCTCCTCCCTCCGCCCGGGTGCCGTCCCACCGTGGAGCTGTGCCCGTGCCGGGCAGCCCGTCAACCCGCGGGCTGCCGCTCCGCCAGGGTCAGGGACACCGTCTCGGTCGAGCCGTCGCCGCGCACCACGGACAGCTCCAGGGTGTCACCGGGGTCGTGGGCCCGGACGACGGAGACGAACTCCTCGGCGCCGCGCAGGGGTTCGCCGTCCGCCTCGGTGAGGACGTCCCCGGGGCTCAGCCGGGCCGCGGCCGCCGGCCCGTCGGGGGCGACCTCGGCGACGACCACGCCGCTGGTCCGCGGGGTCCCGAGCTGCTCGGCGATCCGCTCGGTGAGCGTGACCGGGACCAGGCCGGCGAAGGCGTGGCTCACGGTCCCGTCCTCGAGCAGCTGCTCCACCACGTCCACGACGGTCGCGGCAGGGATGGCGAACCCGAGCGCCACCGCACCGGTCGAGGGCGGCAGGTAGGCCTCGTTGATCCCGACGACCTCGCCGTCGGCGTTGGCCAGGGCCCCGCCGCTGCTCCCCGGGCTGATCGCCGCGTCGGTCTGGATCAGGTCGACCAGCGGCAGCTGCGCGCCGCTGGTCCCGGCGGGGATGTCGCGGTGGAGCCCGGAGATCACCCCGGTGGTGATCGTGTTCTCGAAGCCCAGCGGGCTGCCGATCGCCACGGCCGGTTCCCCGGGCGCGGGCAGCTCCTCCTGGAACGTGGCGGCGGGCAGGTCGTCGCGGTCGGCGCGGAGCAGCGCGAGATCGGAGACCGGGTCGGCGGCCAGGACGGCGGCCCGGCCGCGCCGGCCGTCGGCGAAGGCGATCTCCACCTCCTGCTGGTCGGCGACGACGTGGGCGTTGGTGACGATCAGCCCCTCGTCGCTGTAGACCACGCCGCTCCCCAGGCCGGGACCGGAGAGGATCGTGACCACGCTGGCCTCGAGGACCTCGACGACCCCGGTGGCGTCGGTGAGGCTGGTCACCGCCCCGGAGCCGCCCCCCGTTCCCGGGGCGGCGCCGGTCGGCGGTTCCTCCCCGTCACCGGTGCAGGCCGCCAGCGCGAGCAGCGTCGCCAGCAGGACCGCCGGCAGGGCGCGCGGGCGGCGTGGGGGAGTAGCGGTCATGGCGGTCCCTGCGGAAGGGGCTGTCGTCTGCCCTGTCTCGGATCGGGGTGCGGGGGCGGGCGGGTGCAGCAGCCTTTTTGCCGAACCTAGGCGCAAGTCCCGGTCCCGACCACCGCAGCCGACGGGGGTGGGCCGTGACGAGGCCCGGCCGCTGCGCGGGGGTCCTACACTGGGAGCAGTGATCACGACGACCGGCCTGGAGCTGCGCGCCGGCGCCCGCATCCTCATCAGCGAGGCCAACCTGCGCGTGCAGCCCGGTGACCGCATCGGCCTGGTCGGGCGCAACGGCGCGGGCAAGACCACCACCCTGACCACCCTGGCCGGTGAGCGGCTCCCGCACGCCGGGAAGGTCGAGGTCAGCGGCGAGATCGGCTACCTGCCGCAGGACCCGCGCAGCGGTGATCTCGACATCACCGCCAGCGACCGGGTGCTCTCCGGCCGCGGGCTCGACGTCCTGCGCAACCAGATGGTGAAGGCGCAGGTCGCGATGGCCGAGCCGGCCGACGACGCCGAGCAGGACAAGGCCGTCCGCCGGTACGGGCGCCTCGAGGACCAGTTCGCCGCCCTGGGGGGCTACGCCGCGGAGAGCGACGCGGCGCGCATCTGCACCAACCTGGGCCTGCCCGACCGGGTGCTGGCCCAGCCGCTGCGCACCCTCTCCGGTGGCCAGCGCCGGCGCGTGGAGCTGGCCCGGATCCTCTTCTCCGACGCCGAGACGCTGCTGCTCGACGAGCCCACCAACCACCTCGACGGCGACTCGATCACCTGGCTCAAGGGGTTCCTCTCCAGCCACCGGGGTGGACTGATCGTCATCAGCCACGACGTCGAGCTGCTCGACGCCGTCGTCAACAAGGTGTGGCACCTGGACGCCAACCGGGCGACGGTCGACGTCTACAACCTCGGCTGGAAGCCCTACCTTGCCCAGCGGGAGACCGACGAGCGCCGGCGCAAGCAGGAGCGGGCCAACACCGAGCGGAAGATCGACACCCTCAACGCGCAGGCCGACAAGATGCGCGCCAAGGCGACGAAGGCCAAGGCCGCCAAGAGCATGGACAAGCGCGCCGAGCGGCTGGCCGCCGGCCTGGCCGACGTGCGGGTGCAGGACAAGGTCGCGAAGCTGCGCTTCCCGACGCCGGCCGCGTGCGGGAAGACGCCGCTCACCGCCGAGGGGCTGTCCAAGAGCTACGGCTCGCTGGAGATCTTCACCGACGTCGACCTGGCGGTGGACCGCGGCACCCGCGTGGTCGTGCTGGGGCTCAACGGCGCGGGCAAGACCACGCTGCTGCGGATGCTGGCCGGCACCGAGGTGCCCGACACCGGCGAGGTCAAGGCCGGGCACGGGCTGCGCGTCGGTTACTACGCGCAGGAGCACGAGACCCTTGACATGGACCGGACGCTGCTGGAGAACATGCGCTCCGCGGCGCCGGACAGCACGGACACCGAGCTGCGCCGCATCCTCGGCGCCTTCCTGTTCTCGGGGGAGACGGTCGACCAGCGCACCGGCACGCTCTCCGGCGGTGAGCGGACCCGGCTGGCGATGGCGACGCTCGTCGTCTCCGGCTCGAACGTGCTGCTGCTCGACGAGCCGACCAACAACCTCGACCCGGCCAGTCGCGAGCAGGTGCTCGACGCGCTGCGCACGTACGCCGGGGCGATCGTGCTGGTCACCCACGACGAGGGCGCGGTGCGGGCGCTGAACCCCGACAAGGTGATCCTGCTGCCCGACGGCACCGAGGACACCTGGAGCGAGGACTTCGCCGACCTGGTCGAGCTCGCGTAGCAGATCGTCGGCCTCCGGCCGACACCGCGGCCACGCGCCGTCCCCCGCTGCGACGAGCGAGTCCCCGGCGCTCGTCGGGGGACCTCCGGCCCCCGCTCCTCGCGCCGCCTCGCGGGGCGGCTCCCGCTGGCACCGCGACCAGGTGCCGTCGCTCTCCGGGTGCCCCCGTCCGCACCGTCCCTCGGGAACCCTCCGGGCCCCGCTCGGGACGACACAGGTTCACCTGGCCGACACCTGGGGTGTGGGTGATCATGGGGTGGCGGGAGCCGTGGTCGACGGGACGGCGGCACCACGGCGACAGCCAACACACGGGCCGCCGCGCGAGCCGGCACTGCCGGCGCCGGGAGACCGGTGGCCGACACGGAGGGGAGCCATGGCCGACACCAGCACGTCCGACCTCGGCAAGGGCAAGCGGATCACCGGCGGGGACCGGTCGACGCTCGCCGACGAGCTGCGCAAGCGCTACGACGAGGGCGAGAGCATCCGGTCGCTGGCCACCTCGACGAACCGGTCCTACGGGTTCGTGCACCGCCTGCTGTCGGAGTCCGGGGCCTCGCTGCGCAGCCGCGGTGGGGCCAACCGGAATAGTAAGAAGAGTGAGTGAGCCCGCGAACGAACCAGTAGGCACAGCACCAGACCCCACCAGTTCCGCCGCCACGCCCGGCTGGGTGCGGACGAGCCGTGAGGGCGCCGTCCTCACGGTCACGCTGGACCGCCCGGACCAGCTGAACGCGCAGACGCCGGAGACCTGGTCGGCGCTGGCCGACGTCGGGGCCGCGCTCGACGAGGACGTCCGCGTCGTCGTCGTGCGCGGCTCGGGACGGGCCTTCTCGGCGGGCCTGGACCGCAGCATGTTCGACACCGGCTCCACCACCGGCGGGGGGCTCGGCGAGCTCGTCCGGTTGCCGGTGGAGGAGGCGCAGGAGCGGATCCGGTCCTACCAGGCCGGCTTCCGCTGGCTCCGCTCGCCGGGGATCGTCTCGGTCGCCGCGGTGCAGGGCCACGCCATCGGCGCCGGCGCCCAGCTCGCGCTCGCCTGCGACCTGCGGGTGTTCACCGACGACGCGCAGCTCCGGTTGCCCGAGGTGACCCTCGGCCTCGTCCCGGACCTGACCGGTACCAGCACGCTGGTGGAGCTCGTCGGCTACTCGCGCGCGCTGGAGCTGTGCATGACCGGCCGGGCCGTGGGCGCCGCCGAGGCGCAGGCGATCGGCCTGGCGACCGTGGTGGTGCCGCGGGTGGAGCTGGACGCAGCGGTCGCCGACCTGACCGCGGCCCTGGTGGCCCCGCCCGTCGGGGCCAGCCGGGCGACGGCCGCGCTGGTGCGGTCCGCCGTCCGCAACGACTTCGCCAGCCAGGACGCCGCCGAGCGCGCCGCCCAGGTACAGCGGCTGCACGATCTGGCCGGCGGTCGCTGACGGACTCCCAGGAACAAGCGCGGTCGCGTCCCGGTTGCAGGAGCCGCCGGGGCGCGACCGGCGGGCGTCGGGAGGTGCGGTGGACATGAGCAGCCCCATGACGTCGATGGCCGCCATGCGGTCGTTCAAGCGCGACCCCTCGGTCACCGCCCGGCAGCTGCCGAAGGGGACCGTCCGGCGCATCATCGGCATCGCCCGGCCCTACCGGCGCGAGCTGACCCTCTTCCTGCTGCTGGTGGTCGGGTCGTCGGTCATCGGCGTCGTCACGCCGCTGCTGGCCGGCGACATCGTCAACCGGATCGCCGACCTCGAGGGCACCGCGGGCGGCATCGTCCGGATCGCGCTGGTCATCGCCGGCCTGGCGGTCGTCGACGCCGCCATCTCCCTGGGCACGCGCTGGTACTCCGCGCGCATCGGCGAGGGGGTCATCTACGACCTGCGCAGCCGGGTCTTCGAGCACGTCCAGCGGATGCCGGTCGCCTTCTTCACCCGCACGCAGACCGGCGCGCTGGTCAGCCGGCTGAACAACGACGTCGTCGGCGCGCAGCAGGCGTTCACCTCGACCCTGTCGGGCGTGGTCTCCAACGTCATCGGGCTGGTGCTCACCGCGGGCGTCATGCTGACGCTCTCGTGGCAGATCACGCTGCTGTCGCTGGCGCTGGTGCCGCTGTTCGTACTGCCCGCGCGCCGCATCGGCCGCCGGCTGCAGGAGATCACCCGGGAGTCCTACGCGCTCAACGCCTCGATGAACGCCACGATGACCGAGCGCTTCAACGTCGCCGGCGCGCTCCTGGTGAAGCTCTTCGGCCGGCCCGCCGCCGAGGCCGAGTCGTTCCGCGGGCGGGCCGCCCGGGTCCGCGACATCGGCGTCCTGTCGGCCATGTACGGGCGCACCTTCTTCACCGCGCTGACGCTCGTGGCGGCCCTGGCGACCGCGCTGGTGTACGGCCTCGGCGGCTGGCTGGCGTTCACCGGCTCGCTGAGCCCCGGCGCGGTCGTCGCCCTGGCGCTGCTGCTGTCCCGGCTCTACGGGCCGCTGACGGCGCTGGCCAACGTCCGGGTCGACGTGATGAGCGCGATGGTCAGCTTCGACCGGGTCTTCGAGGTGCTCGACCTCCCGCCGATGATCCGCGAGGCGCCCGACGCCGTGCCCGTGCCGGCCGAGGACCGCTCCATCGAGTTCGAGCACGTCTCCTTCAGCTACCCGGCCGGCGCCGACGTCTCGCTGCCGTCGCTGGAGGAGGTGTCGCTGCCCGAGCACGGGGGGCCGGTCGACGTCCTCCACGACGTCTCCTTCCGGGTCGCCCCCGGCCAGCTGGTCGCCCTGGTCGGCCACTCGGGGGCCGGGAAGTCGACGATCGCCCACCTCGTCCCGCGGCTGTACGACGCGACCGGTGGCACCGTCCGCGTCGGCGGCGTGGACGTGCGGCGGGCGACGCTCTCCTCCCTGCGCGACGCGATCGGCGTCGTCAGCCAGGACGCGCACCTGTTCCACGACACCATCGGCGCCAACCTGCGCTACGCCCGGCCGGAGGCCACCGACGAGCAGCTGTGGGAGGCGCTCACCGGGGCCCGCATCGCCGACCTGGTGCGCTCGCTGCCCCAAGGGCTGGAGACGGTGGTCGGTGACCGCGGCTACCGCCTCTCGGGCGGGGAGAAGCAGCGGCTGGCCATCGCCCGCGTGCTGCTGAAGGCGCCCGGCATCGTGATCCTCGACGAGGCGACCGCACACCTGGACAGCGAGTCCGAGGCCGCGGTGCAGCACGCCCTCGACACCGCGCTGGCCGGCCGGACGTCGCTGGTCATCGCGCACCGGCTGTCGACGATCCGCAGCGCCGACCAGATCCTCGTCGTCGACGAGGGTCGGATCGTGGAGGCGGGCACGCACCAGGAGCTGCTGGCGCGCGACGGCCGGTACGCCGACCTGCACCGCACCCAGTTCGCGCAGCAGGAGCCGCGGTCCGTCGTCGTCGGGTGACCGGATCCGAGTGCGATCGATCGCTCTGCGCGCATGCTCGTGCACGCCCTGTGGCAGGCGCTCGGGCGCGTGCCGGTGGTGGTCGATCTGACGGCGGGTCACTGCGGCGAGCGTCGAACGGGAGTGGCTCCCGGACCACTAGCGTCACTCCTGTCCCAGGCGGCCGCAGCCCGGGACACGTGGCCGGGCTGGCGCGGCCACGCGGAACCACAGCAGGCGTCGGGACGTGCCGACGAACGCCAGCGAGGAGGAGACGTGACCGCAGCGCACCCGCAGGACGCTCAGATCCAGGCGCTCTACGCGGAGTTCATCGACGGCTGGAACCGGCGCAGCGGCGCGGCGGTGGCGGCCGGGTTCGCCGACGACGGCGACATCATCGGGTTCGACGGCAGCCACCACCGGGGCCGGCTGTCGATCGCGGCAGACCTGCGGCAGGTGTTCACCTCGCAGCAGACGCCCGCCTACGTGGCGGTCGTCCGCTCGGTCCGCCCGGTCGGGGAGGGCGTGGCGATGCTGACCGCCCACGCGGGCATGATCCCCGCGGGTGCCGGCGACCTCGATCCGGAGCTGAACGCCGTCCACACCATGATCGCCGTCGACGACGGGCGCGGCCGCTGGCGCATCTCGCTGTTCCAGGTCACCCCGGCGGCGTGGCCTCAGCACCCCGAGGCGCGGGAGGCGCTGACCGACGAACTGCGGGGCCTGCTCATCCCGCAGTGACCGCGGGTCAGTCGACGGTGGCGTCCACGGAGACGAGATCCTCCTGGTCCACCCGCGCCTTGCCGCCCGCGCGGGCGACGTCGGCGATCACCCCGCCGGACACCGAGAGGGCGACGTCCATCGCGGCCGGCGGGCCGATCGCGAGGAAGTCGTAGGGGGCGGTCAGCGGCTGCCCGTCGATGCGCAGGGCGCCGGGGGAGCCGGTCACCGCGCTGGACGCGACGACCCGCACGTCGTCGACCTGCAGCACCTCCGCCCCGGCGCCGCGGAGCTCCTGGATGGCGCCGAGGATCACCGAGGTCGGGACCGCGCCGCCGGGGTCCTGGATGGTCAGCCGCACCCCGGGGCCTCTCGCCGGGAGCGTGCCCGCCAGGATGCCGATGGCCTCCGCCCGTGACCGCGCCTCCGCCAGTGCGCTGCCGGACTCCTCCTGCCCGCTGCCCAGGTCCTCGAGGGTCTGCCGCGTCTCTGCGATCTGCTGGCGCAGCGTCGCCTCCCGGGCGCCGAGCTCGTCCAGGATCACCACGAGGTCGGCCTCCCGGCGCACGTCCTGGTCGCCGGGCTCCGCCGTGCTGCGGATCTGGACGGTGAGCGCGAAGCCGAGTGCGACGGCGAGGGCGGCGGTGGTCGCGACGGCGACCGGCCGGCTCCACGAGCGCGTCGGGAGTGAATCTCCAGTAGAGGTTGAGGTAGCTCCGGAACGAGCGCCGTCGTCGCTGGTCAGCGGGGTCGCGTCGTCGGGGGTGGGCGGTGCCGCGTCGTCGGGACGACCCTCCGGTGCCGGGCTGTCCCCAGCCCCCGCCCCGTCCTCGACGCGATCTCCGGCCTGGGCGTCGGCCCGGTCCTCGGGTCCGGTCCGGCGCTCGGCGCCGGCCTCGTCCTGGGCATCCGCGCCGTCCTCGGCGCGGGCCTCGTCCACGGCAGGGGTGGGAGGTGCGGGGGTGGGATCGGCCCCGGGTGACGCATCGCTCCGTTCGTCGCCGTCCATCGGCCCCACAGTAGGTCAGCCGCGGGCCGGCTCTCGGTAGCTGGGCGAGCGCCCCGACCCGGGCGCCGCCTCGGAGCGCAGCAGCGGCAGGGCGCGCCAGGGCACCAGGCAGGTCAGCGCCACCACGCTCGTCGACCGGACGACCGAGGCCGAGCGGTTCAGCTGCACCAGGATCTCCTGCAGCGCCTCGTGGGAGGCGGCGGCCACGCGGCAGATCACGTCGCCGCTGCCGGTGGTGGCGTGGGCCTCGAGGATCCCGGGGATCGCCTCGAGGTCCCGGTGCACCGCGTCGAGCGCCCCCTGTGCGATCTCGAGGGTCACGAAGGCCTGCACGCCGAACCCGGCGGCGGCCACGTCCACGTCCGGGCCGAAACCGGTGACCACCCCCGATGCTTCCAGTCGCTGTAAGCGCGCCGTGGCCGTGGCGCGCGCGACGCCGACGACCCGGGCGATCTCCAGCAGCCCGGCGCGCGGGTGGTCGTGCAGCGCCTCCAGCAGCGCGACGTCGAGGGTGTCCAGTTCACGGGGCCGGCTCATCGTGCCTCCTTCACGTCATCAGCTGTGCAGTCTGCACAGCCGGAGGTGCCCAGAGCCAGTCCGAGCGAGCAGCCAGCGCAGTCGCAGGGTGCTTGCTTGCGCAGCAGGGCCGTGTCGGTGTGGTGTGACACGGGACACGGGACACGCGAACGGACGAGGAGGAGGCGCGATGACGCTCGAGCAGGTGCTCAACGACGAGGAACGGCTCGCAGGCCTGGACCTGCCGCAGCTGCAGCAGCTGGTCGGCCTGGTGGAGTACGACCCCTCCGGGGATCCCTTCCCGGTCACCGGCTGGGACGGGCTGGTGTGGGTCGTGGGCAACGCCGTGCAGACGGCGCACTTCTTCCAGTCGGCGTTCGGCATGCAGCTGGTCGCCTACTCCGGCCCCGAGACGGGGAACCGGGACCACCACGCCTTCGTGCTCACCTCGGGGGCCGCGCGGTTCGTCGTCCAGGGGGCCTACGACCCGGCGAGCCCGCTGGCCGACCACCACCGTCTGCACGGCGACGGCATCGTCGACATCGCCCTCGCCGTCCCCGACGTCGACCGCTGCATCGCGCACGCCCGGGCCCAGGGCGCCACGGTGCTCGAGGAGCCGCACGACGTGAGCGACGAGCACGGCACCGTGCGCCTGGCGTCCCTCGCGGCCTATGGCGACACCCGGCACACCCTGGTCGACCGGTCCCGCTACGCCGGGGCCTACCTGCCCGGTTACGTGGCGCGGACGTCGTCCTTCGTGAAGCGCCCCGGAGCGCCGAAGCGGCTGTTCCAGGCCGTCGACCACGTCGTCGGCAACGTCGAGCTCGGGGCGATGGACCAGTGGGTGGACTTCTACAACCGGGTCATGGGGTTCACGAACATGGCCGAGTTCATCGGCGACGACATCGCGACCGACTACTCCGCGCTGATGAGCAAGGTGGTCGCCAACGGCAACCACCGGGTCAAGTTCCCGCTCAACGAGCCGGCGATCGCGAGGAAGAAGTCGCAGATCGACGAGTACCTGGAGTTCTACCGGGGCCCTGGCGCGCAGCACGTCGCCCTGGCGACCAACGACATCCTGGCCACGGTCGACGCGATGACCGCCGAGGGTGTGGAGTTCCTGGCCACGCCGGACTCCTACTACGAGGATCCGGAGCTCCGTGCGCGGATCGGGACGGTGCGGGTGCCGATCGAGGAGCTGCAGCGGCGCGGCATCCTGGTGGACCGCGACGAGGACGGCTACCTGCTGCAGATCTTCACCAAGCCGACCGGTGACCGGCCCACAGTCTTCTTCGAGCTCATCGAGCGGCACGGCTCGCTCGGGTTCGGCAAGGGCAACTTCAAGGCGCTCTTCGAGGCGATCGAGCGCGAGCAGGAGCGCCGCGGCAACTTCTGAGGAGGGGGCTCCCGGCGGGGCATACTGCCGTCGTGCCGGCCGGGACCCCACGCGACCCCGGGCCGCTCCTCCTGGCCGCGGTGGCCGGCGCCGCCCACGTGGTCGTCGGCTACTTCTACCTGGCGAGCGGGCTGGTCGTC
This sequence comes from Blastococcus sp. SYSU DS1021, assembly GCF_054050995.1. Taxonomy (NCBI): domain Bacteria; kingdom Bacillati; phylum Actinomycetota; class Actinomycetes; order Geodermatophilales; family Geodermatophilaceae; genus Blastococcus; species Blastococcus sp. SYSU DS1021. The sequence continues at coordinate 63,015 of NZ_JBJHAL010000022.1, forward strand.
CCGAGGTACGCGCTGCTCCCGCTGTGGGTGCTCTGGCTGCTGCCCGCGGTGCTGCTGGCCCGGCTCGCAACCACCCGATCCCGGTGGACACCGCTCGTGCCGGTGGGGGCTGCGGCGCTGCTCGTCCTGGCGGTGGTCGCCGGTGACCAGTTCCTCGGCTGGCAGGCCCGAGCCGGAGACGGGGAGACGCCGGGGCTCAGTCGCCCGGGCCGGCGGGGCTCGGTCCGGTGGTCGCGCGCTGCTCGTCGGCGTGGGTGCGGAGGGCGTGCAGCACCGCACGGTTCACCACCACGTAGATCGCCAGGAGGAACAGGCCGACGACGACCAGGTACAGGGCGAGAATGATCAGCGACGTCACCGGCGTCAGGCTATCGGCCGGCCGGGCCCGTCCGGGAGCGCCGCGTCGTAGCGGTCGAGGAGCACGGCGGCGATGCGGTCGTCGGGCAGGAGGGGCGCCGTGATCGCGTCCGCGCCGGCCCCGGCCAGCTTGTCGTGGAAGTGGCCCGGCGCGAGGAGGTAGGAGGCGATGACCACCTGCTCCGCCCCGGCCTTCCGGGCGCCGGCCACCGCGTCGGGGACCGGTGGCTGCGCGGCGGAGCCGTAGCCGGTCGTCACTGGCCCGGCCCACGACGCCTGGAGGAGGGCGGCCGTGCGCTCGACGTCGGCCACCGACCGGGGATCGCTGGAACCGGCGGCGGCCAGGACCACCGCGGTCGACGGGTCGGCCGGGTCGGCGCCCGACTCGACCAGCCGGGCGAGCAGCACCTCGGCCAGCCGGGGGTCGGGCCCCAGCGGCCGGGCGGCGACGGCGGACTCCGCGGCGGCGACGGCGCCGGCGATGTCGACGTGCACGTGATAGCCGCCGGAGAGCAGCAGCGGGACGACGACGGCGGGGCGACCGGCGGCCGCCAGCTCGGCGACCACGTCCACGACCGTCGGGGGCTGCACGTCGACGAACGCCGCGGTGGTGACCAGGCCGGGACGAAGCCGGCGCGCGGCCAGCGCCAGCTCGGCGATCAGCCGGCGGCCGGTGGGGTTGCGGGTGCCGTGGGCGCAGGCCACCAGGACGGGCGCCTGCGACTGTGCGCTCATCGGGGTGTCCGGACCGGGGATGGCCCGATGAGCACACATGTGCGGTGGTCGGGTGCGATCACAGCGCGCGGGTGACGCCGCCGTCGACGGCGATCATCGTCCCGGTCAGGTAGGAGGCGGCGGGGGAGAGGGCGAACGCCGCCACCCGGCCGAACTCCTCCGGTCGCCCGACCCGGCGGAGGGGGATCGAGGCCTCGGTCCGGGCCCGCATGGCGGCGGGATCCGGGGATGCCGCTTCGATCTCGGTGATCCGGTCGGTGGCGATGGTCCCCGGCATCAGCCCGACCACGCGGATCCCCTTCGGCCCGAGTTCGTCGGCCAGCGCCTTGGCCGTCATGGCCAGACCCGGGCGCAGGCCGTTCGAGATGGCCAGGTGGCCGATCGGCTGCCGGACCGACGTGGAGAGGACGAACCCGATGCACGCCCCCTCGGCCAGGTGCGGGACCAGCGCCCTGACCAGCCGCAGCGGACCGAGGAGGACGTTCTCCACCCCGGCCCGCCAGTCGGCCTCCGTCGTCTCCAGCACCTGCCCCCGGGCCGGCCCGCCGACGGAGATCAGCGCGCCGTCGACCCGCCCCAGCCGCTCGAGCGCCGAGGAGACCAGGTGCTCGGCGGTGTCCGGGTCGGCGAGGTCGGCCGGGACGCCGGATGCCGCCGTCCCCAGGGCGGAGACGGCGGCGTCGACGGAGTCGGCGGAGCGGGAGCTGACCAGCACCCGGGCCCCGTCGTCGACGAGGGCCCGGGCGGTCGCGAACCCCAGCCCCCGGCTCGCGCCGGTGAGCAGGTATCCGCGACCGCCCAGGCCCAGGTCCATCAGGCGGCAGAGCCCCGCAGCGAGCGCAGGACGTACTGCATGATCCCGCCGTTGCGGTAGTAGTTCGCCTCGCCGGGGGTGTCGATGCGGACGCGGGCGTCGAACTCCACGTCCCCCGCCTTCACCTTCACCGTGCGCGGGATCTCGCCGTCGTTGAGGGCGGTGATCCCGGTGATGGTGAACTCCTCGTCGCCGGTCAGGCCGAGTGACTCGCGGTTCTGGCCCTCGGGGAACTGCAGCGGCAGCACGCCCATGCCGATGAGGTTCGAGCGGTGGATGCGCTCGTAGCTCTCGGCGATGACGGCCTTGACGCCGAGCAGCGCGGTGCCCTTGGCGGCCCAGTCGCGCGACGAGCCCGAGCCGTACTCCTTGCCGGCCAGCACGACCAGCGGGATGCCGGCGTCGATGTAGGCGCGGGAGGCGTCGTAGATCGTCGTCGTCTCGCCGGTCAGGTGGTTCTTGGTGACGCCACCCTCGGTGCCCGGCACCAGCTGGTTGCGCAGCCGGATGTTGGCGAACGTGCCGCGGATCATCACCTCGTGGTTCCCGCGGCGCGAGCCGTAGGAGTTGAAGTCGCGGCGGTCCACACCGTGCTCGCGCAGGTACTTCCCGGCGGGGGAGTCGGCCTTGATCGAACCGGCCGGCGAGATGTGGTCGGTGGTCACCGAGTCACCGAGCACCGCCAGGGTGCGCGCGCCGGCGATGTCCTCGACCGGGGCGGGCTCGGCCGGCATGCCGTCGAAGTACGGAGGACGCCGGACGTAGGTGCTGTCCTCGGCCCACTCGAAGGTGTCGCCGGTCGGGGTGGGCAGGTTCTGCCACTGCTCGGTGCCGGCGAACACGTCCTCGTAGCTGCGGCCGAACTGCTCGGCGGACACCGCGTGGTCGATGACCCGCTGGACCTCCTGCGGGGAGGGCCAGATGTCGCGCAGGAAGACGTCGTTGCCGTCGGCGTCGGTGCCCAGGGGGTCGTTGTTCAGGTCGACGTCCATGGAGCCGGCCAGGGCGTAGGCGATGACCAGCGGCGGCGAGGCCAGGTAGTTCATCTTGACGTCGGGGTTGATCCGGCCCTCGAAGTTCCGGTTGCCCGAGAGCACCGAGACCACGGCGAGGTCGGCCTCGTTGACCGCCTGGCTCACCGGCTCCGGGAGCGGGCCGGAGTTGCCGATGCAGGTCGTGCAGCCGTAGCCGACCAGGTAGAAGCCCAGCTTCTCCAGGTACGGGGTGAGCTCGGCCTTCTCGTAGTAGTCCATGACGACCTTGGACCCGGGGGCCAGCGTCGTCTTCACCCACGGCTTGCTGGTCAGCCCGCGCTCGACGGCGTTCTTCGCCAGCAGCGCGGCGCCGATCATCACCTGTGGGTTGGAGGTGTTGGTGCACGAGGTGATCGCGGCGATCACGACGTGCCCGTGGTCGACGTAGGTCTCCGTGCCGTCCTCCATGACCACCCGGGTGGGCTTGGACGGGCGGTCCGGGACGCGGTCGGGGATGACCTGGTGGTTCGGCTTGCCGGCCTCCCCGTTGCCGTGCGCGAACGGGCTGACCGGGTCGGAGGCCGGGAAGGACTCGGCCGAGGCCTCGTCGGCCGCCGACTCGACGCCGTAGGGCTGCTCGTGACCGGGAACGCCGGGCTTGCGGTCCTCGCCGCCCGTCTCGTCGTCGGCCACGTAGTCGGCCAGCGACGTGCGGAACGCCGGCTTCGCCTCGGTGATCGCCACCCGGTCCTGCGGGCGCTTGGGCCCGGCGATCGACGGGACGACGGTGGCGAGGTCCAGCTCGAGGTACTCGGAGAAGGCCGGCTCGCGCGACGGGTCGTGCCAGAGGCCCTGCTCCTTGGCGTAGGCCTCGACGAGCTTGACCTGCTCCTCGGAGCGGCCGGTCAGCTTCAGGTAGGTGATGGTCTCCTGGTCGATGGGGAACATCGCCGCGGTGGAGCCGAACTCCGGGCTCATGTTGCCGATCGTGGCGCGGTTGGCCAGCGGCACCGCCGAGACGCCCTCCCCGTAGAACTCGACGAACTTCCCGACCACACCGTGCTCGCGCAGCATCTCGGTGATGGTGAGCACGAGGTCGGTGGCGGTGGCGCCGTCCGGGAGCTGGCCGGAGAGCTTGAAGCCGACCACGCGCGGGATGAGCATCGAGACCGGCTGGCCGAGCATCGCGGCCTCGGCCTCGATGCCGCCGACGCCCCAGCCCAGCACGCCCAGGCCGTTGACCATCGTGGTGTGCGAGTCAGTGCCGACGCAGGTGTCGGGGTAGGCGATGACGCGGTCGCCCTCGGGGCGCGGGAAGACGACCCGGGCCAGGTGCTCGATGTTGACCTGGTGGACGATGCCGGTGCCCGGGGGGACGACCTTGAAGTCGCTGAAGGCGCCCTGGCCCCAGCGCAGGAACTGGTAGCGCTCGCCGTTGCGCTCGTACTCGATCTCGACGTTGCGCTGGAACGAGTCCTCGGTGCCGAAGATGTCGGCGATCACCGAGTGGTCGATGACCAGCTCGGCCGGGGCGAGCGGGTTGATCTTCTGCGGGTCGCCGCCCAGCTCCGCCATCGCCTCGCGCATGGTGGCGAGGTCGACGATGCAGGGGACACCGGTGAAGTCCTGCATGACCACGCGGGCCGGGGTGAACTGGATCTCCTGGTCGGGCTCGGCCGACGGGTCCCAGTTGGCGATCGCCCGGATGTGGTCGGCGGTGATGTCCGCGCCGTCCTCGGTGCGCAGCAGGTTCTCGAGAAGGATCTTCAGGCTGAAGGGCAGCTTCTCCGCGCCCTCCACCGCGTCGAGCCGGTAGATGTCGTACTCGGTGCCGTCGACGTCGAGCGTCGCCCGGGCTCCGAAGCTGTCCTTGCTGGCTGCCACTGCTCTGCGCCTACCCCTCGTGGTTCATCGCGCTTCGTTGACCACCCCCGATCATCCCAGTTCGTAGCCGGGACCACCGAGTCAGGCGACCCTTCCCTCACCCCGTGACCCGCGTCACGGTCGGCGAAACACCGGCGGCCGCTGCTGGGGGAACGGGCCGCGACTGCGTCCCTCCCGCCGCTACCGCCGCAGCGGCCCCACCGAACCCGGGCGGACGGCGTGCCGTTCGCGGCCGCCTGCTCCCGGCCGGTCCGCGCGATTAGCGTGCCGCGCCATGACCGCGGTCGACCCAGCAGCACCCGCCCTCGCGGCGGCCCCGACAGCGGTGCCGACGACCGCGGTCGCCGGGGCCTCGGGCCGCGCCCGCCTGGTCGCCGCCGTTCTCTGGGCGGGCCTGCTGCTGGCGTTCGTGCTCACCTGCGCCGTGCGCGGCCTGCCCACCGACCGCGTGGTCCTCCTGGGCTGGGTGCTGGCCGGGCTGGCCGTCACCTCGGTCACCCAGGGCTGGCGCCGCCTGGTGCGGCTGCTGGTGGACTGGCTGCCGCTGGTTGCGGTGCTGCTGGCGTACGACGCGACCCGGGGGCTGGCCGACGGGCTCGGCATGCCGGTGCACGTCCGTGAGGTGGCCGACGCGGACCGGTGGCTGACCGGCGGGGTGCTGCCCACCGTGTGGCTGCAGGAGCACGTGCAGGCCGACTGGTGGAAGGCCCTGGCGACGCTGGTCTACAGCAGCCACTTCGTCCTCACCCCCGTGGTCCTGGCGGTGCTGTGGCTGCGCGACCGCGAGCGCTGGGTGCGCTGCGCCCGCCTGGTCGTGGCGCTGTCCCTCGCCGGGCTCGTGACCTACGTCCTCTACCCGGCCGCCCCGCCCTGGCTGGCCGCCAAGCAGGGGGTGATCGAGCCGGTCGAGCGGATCAGCAGCGCCGGCTGGGCCGTCCTCGGGTTGCCCCGCGCCGGGGTGCTGCTGGACACCGGCCAGGGGCAGGTCAACCTCGTCGCCGCGGTCCCCTCGTTGCACACCGCCTTCGCCGTCCTCATGTGCGTCGTGCTGATGTCCTCGGCCCAGCACGCCTGGCAGCGGGCCGGCCTGGTGGCCTACGCCGTGCTCATGCCGGTGGTCCTGGTGTGGTCCGGGGAGCACTACGTCGTCGACACGCTCCTCGGGGCCGCCTACGCCTGCGCCGTCGTGCTGCTGGCGCCCCCGGCCGGGCGGCTGGTGCGCGCGGGCGCCGGTCGTGCGGCCCTACCGTTGCGGGCGTGACCGACGTCGTCCCCGAACCCCTGCCCGGCTGGCTGACCGCCGCCTCCCGGATCACCGTCCTCACCGGCGCGGGCATCTCCACCGACAGCGGCATCCCCGACTACCGGGGCCCGAACGGCGTCTGGACGCGCGATCCGGACGCGGAGAAGCTGGTGACGCTGTCGTACTACGTGGCCGATCCCGACATCCGGCGCCGGGCCTGGCTGATGCGGCGGGACATGGGCGCGCTCGACGTGCGCCCCAACGCCGGGCACGCCGCGCTGGTCGACCTCGAGCGGCAGGGCCGGTTGCGCACCCTGGTCACCCAGAACGTCGACGGGCTGCACCAGGCGGCGGGCTCGGACCCGGCCCGGGTGGTGGAGATCCACGGCACCGTCCACGAGGTCGAGTGCCTGGGCTGCCGCGAAGGCACGACGATGCAGGAGGCGCTGGACCGGGTGGCCGCGGGGGAGCCCGATCCGCCCTGCCGGTCGTGCGGCGGCATCCTGAAGTCCGCGACGATCAGCTTCGGGCAGCTGCTGGAGCCGGCGGTGGTCGACGCCGCGGTGGCGGCCGCCGGTGACTGCGACGTGTTCCTCGCGGTCGGGACCTCGCTGCAGGTGCACCCGGCGGCGGGGCTGGTCGACGTCGCCGTGCGGCACGGGGCCCGCGTGGTGGTGGTCAACGCGGAGCCCACGCCGTACGACGACGTCGCCGATCTCGTCGTCCGCGAGCCGATCGGGACGGCGATGCCGAGGCTGGTCGCGGCCGGCTGACGGCGTCCTCCCTCACGGTGCACGGTGCGGGAGGACGCTCCACGATCAGGTCGCCCGATCGTCGACGGCGACCGCTCGTCGTCCTCCCTGCCGACCGATAACGTGACGGGGACCACGTTGGACCGGCCGGCCTGCTCCGGCCCTGCACCCCGGGAGCCGGCATGCGCGTGCCCCTCACCAGTCGCGACTTCCTCGACCGCGCCGAGCTGGTCTACGGCGACCGCGTCGGCATCGTCGACGAGCCGGCGCAGCCCGCGCCGTCGCTGGGCGAGGTCTCCTACCGCGAGGTGGCCCGGCGGGGCCGCGCCCTGCAGGCCGGGCTCGACGGGCTGGGCATCGCCGAAGGGGAGCGGGTGGCGATCGTCAGCCACAACGCCGCCCGCCTGCTCGAGGTGCTACTGGCGGTGCCGTCGTCGGGCCGGGTCGCGGTGCCGATCAACTTCCGGCTGCAGCCCGAGGAGGTCGAGTACATCGTCGGGCACTCCGGTGCGCGGGTGCTGCTGGTCGACCCGGAGCTGGAGACGTCGCTCAAGGGGGTGCGCGCCGAGCACCGGTTCGGCACGGGGGAGGAGTACGAGCAGCTGCTGCGCTTCGACCGCGAGCCGCGGCCGTGGTCGGAGCCGGACGAGGACGCGACGGCGACGATCAACTACACCAGCGGCACCACCGCCCGCCCCAAGGGTGTGCAGATGACCCACCGCAACATCTGGGTCAACGCGGTCACCTTCGGCATGCACATGCAGATCAGCGACCGTGACGTCTACATGCACACCCTGCCGATGTTCCACTGCAACGGCTGGGGCCTGCCGTACGCCATGGCCGGGGTCGGCGCCCGCCAGGTGGTGCTGCGGAAGGTCGACGGCGCCGAGATCCTGCGCCGGGTGGAGCAGCACGGTGTGACGATCATGGCCGGGGCCCCGGCGGTCTGGAACGCCGTCCTGGAGGCCGCCGCCGACTGGGACGGCGAGGTGCCCGGGCGCGACCGGGTGCGGATCATCGTCGCCGGGGCGCCGCCGCCGTCGCGGACGATCGCCCGGGTCGAGGCCGAGCTGGGCTGGGAGTTCAACCAGATCTACGGCCTGACCGAGACCGCGCCGCTGCTCACCATCAACCGGCCGCGCGCCGAGTACGACGGGCTGGACCCCGAGGAGCGGGCCAAGCGGCTGTCGCGCGCCGGCGTGCCGTCGATCGGGACCCGGATGGCGGTGAGCGACAGCGGTGAGGTGCTGGCGCGCAGCAACACCGTGCTGGCCGGTTACTGGGAGAACCCCGACGCCTCGGCGGAGGCGCTCGAGGGCGGCTGGTTCCACACCGGGGACGGCGGCAGCATCGACGACGAGGGCTACGTCATCATCTCCGACCGCAAGAAGGACGTGATCATCACCGGTGGGGAGAACGTCTCCTCGATCGAGGTGGAGGACGTCGTCTTCAGCCATCCGGCGGTGGCCGAGGTCGCCGTCATCGGGATCCCCGACGACAAGTGGGGGGAGATGGTGACCGCGATCGTGGTGCTCGCCGAAGGGGAGCAGGCCACCGAGGCCGACATCATCGCCCACTGCAAGGCCCGGCTCGCGGGGTACAAGGCGCCGAAGCGGGTGGAGTTCCGCGACGAGCTGGCCCGCACCGCAACCGGCAAGATCCAGAAGTTCAAGCTGCGCGAGGACTTCTGGGCCGGTGCCGAGCGCCGGGTGAACTGAGCGCAACGCTCGGGCCCGCGCCGCGCGGGCCCGAGCGCGGGGCCGTCGTCACCCGCTCGGGTGTTCTCACCCGTGCGGGTGAGACCTCCTCAACGGTGCTGCGGTGCCGTCCGATGCCTCCACGGGGCGCCCGTCCGGGCGTCCCGCGGACGTCGGGAAGAGGCAGGTCGTGGGCAGCGGGACGCGGATGGGCACGGTGCGGGACGGTGGTACCGGTTCCCCGTGCGTGAGGGGCGGGCGCGGCAACGGCCGGACAGCGCTGCGGGCGGCGGTCGCGCTGCTCGTCGCCGCCGTGGCGATCGGCCTGACCCCGTCGTCGGCCGGCGCCGCGCCGCGGTCGCCCAGCGCCGCCGAGCTGAGCGCGGCGGAGCGGGCGAAGGCCGATGCCGCCACCCGGGTCGGGGAGATCGGCGCCCAGCTGGCGCAGGCGCGGGCCGAGGTCGAGGCCGCCCACCAGGGGGCGCTGATCGCGCTGCAGGACTACGAGGACAAGCAGGCGGCGTACGACGCGGCCAGGAACACCGCCGACGCCGCGGCCGCCGCGGCGGCCCGGGCAGCCGCCGACCTGCAGCAGGGACGCGACGACGTCGCCTCCTTCGCGCGGGCCAGTTACATGCAGGGCTCCACCTCTCCGGGCATCACCGCGCTGCTCAGCTCGAGCGGTCCGGCCGAGCTCATCGAGCGTTCGGCGCTGCTGGAAGCCGCGGGCGCCAACCGCACGGAGGTCGTCGCCGAGCTGACGGTCCTGGAGGTGCAGGCGGCGGGCGCCCGCGAGGTCGCCGACGAGACCGCGGCGCAGGCCGCGGCAGTCCAGCAGCAGGCGGCCGACCTGCTGGCGAGCGCGCAGTCCCAGGAGGTGTCGGCCCGCCGCCAGGCCGACGCGCTGGACGCCCAGGAGGACCAGCTCCAGGCGGAGCTCCAGCAGGCGCAGCAGATCCTCTACGGCCTGGAGGGGGCCCGGGCCGCAGCGCAGGCCGCCTCCGCGAGGCAGGCCGCCGCGCAGGATGCCGCCGCTCGCGCTCCCGCGCCGCGGCCCACCCACGCCCCGCCGGTGACCACCCCCGCCCCGCCGGTGGCCACCCCCGCGCCGTCCGGCCCGTCGCCCGTTCGCTCCCCGGGCGGCTCGGCCGGTGCCCCGTCGGCGTCGGCGGCCGCGGTGGCCATCGCCGCGGCGCGCTCCCAGCTCGGTGTGCCCTACTCGTGGGGTGGCGGCGGGAGCAACGGCCCGAGCAACGGGATCGCGCCGGACACCGCGATCTTCGGCTTCGACTGCTCCGGCCTCACCCAGTACGCCTACGCCCGGGCCGGCATCGCCATCGGCGGGACCAGCCGGGACCAGTGGTGGCTCAACCGCACCAAGCAGGTGGCGCTCGCCGATCTGCAGCCCGGTGACCTGCTCTTCTGGGGCGGGGACCGGAGCGACTACATGTCGATCACCCACGTGGCGATCTACATCGGCGGCGGGCAGGTGATCGAGGCGCCGGACCGCGGGAAGCACGTGACCATCGCGGCAGCACGCACCTCGAGCAGCACGTACTTCGGCGCGGTGCGACCGAGCGCCTGAGCCGCCGCCGGCGGGGACCGGGCACGAGGCAGAGAAAGGCGTCGGGCAGCCACGGGGGGAGCTGCCCGACGCACGGTCAGGCTAGCAGTCCGCGCGGTCGCCGGGCAGGGAGTTGCGCGCCCCGCCTGCGGCGGTGCGACAGCGGCCCGTGGGCGGCTGTCGGCGTTCCGGCGGCCCGCCCCGCCGGTGTAGGACACTGGGCGGGGGCCGGGACGACACCGCGCCCCGTCGACGGCCTGCCCGAGTCGGGTGGTCGCGGCCCGGCCGACCAGGGAGCCACGTGTCCAGCGCTGCCAGCACACCGACCGAGAGCCTGCCCACCTCCCCGCAGGCGCCGGTGCCGCCGTCGGTCGACGCCGCCCGCCTGGAGCGGGTGCTGTTCGAGATCAAGCGCGTCATCGTCGGGCAGGACCGGCTGGTGGAGCGGATGCTGGTCGCGCTGCTGGCGCGGGGGCACGTGCTGCTCGAGGGCGTGCCCGGCGTCGCCAAGACCCTCGCCGTCGAGACGCTGGCGACCGTCGTGGGCGGCACCTTCTCCCGCCTGCAGTTCACCCCCGACCTGGTGCCGGCCGACATCATCGGCACGCGCATCTACAAGGCCGGCCAGGACACGTTCGACACCGAGCTCGGCCCGGTGTTCGCCAACTTCCTGCTCACCGACGAGATCAACCGGGCGCCGGCGAAGGTGCAGTCGGCGCTGCTGGAGGTCATGGCCGAGCGGCAGGTCTCCATCGGCGGTGTCACCCACCCGCTGCCCGACCCGTTCCTGGTGCTGGCGACCCAGAACCCGATCGAGTCCGAGGGCGTCTACCCGCTGCCCGAGGCGCAGCGCGACCGGTTCCTCATGAAGGTGCTGGTGGACTACCCCAGCACCGAGGAGGAGCGCGAGATCATCTACCGGATGGGCTCCCGGCCCCCGGTGCCGGAGACGGTGCTCGGCCCCGACGAGCTGCGCCGGCTGCAGCGCACGGCCTCCGAGGTGTTCGTGCACCACGCCCTCGTCGACTACGTCGTCCGCCTGGTGGTGGCGACCCGGGCGCCGCGGGAGCACGGCATGGACGACGTCGCCACGTGGGTGTCCTACGGCGCGAGCCCGCGCGCCTCGCTCGGGCTCATCGCGGCCAGCCGGGCCCTGGCGCTGGTGCGCGGCCGGGACTACGTGCTCCCGCAGGACGTCCTCGACGTCACCGCCGACGTCCTCCGCCACCGCCTGGTGCTGTCCTACGACGCGCTGGCCGACGGCGTGCCGGCCGACCACATCGTCAAGCGGATCGTGCAGACGGTCCCGCTGCCGCAGGTGGCGCCCCGGCAGGGCGCCTCGGGTGGCGGACCGGGTGCGCCGGGCGGGCCGTCGGTGCCGCCGGGCCCGGGCGGGCCGTTCTTCGGGCCACCGCAGGGCATGCCGCAGGGGGCGCCGTGGGGTCAGCACGGCCCGCAGGCGCCGGGCGGGCCGCAGTACGGCCCGGGGCCCCAGGGGCCCGGGCAGCAGCCGCACGGTGATCACGGCGGTGCGGCCGCGCCGCAGCACGGCGGCAACGGCGCCACGCCCGGGTCGCAGCGGACGTGATCGGCCGCCGTCGCCGGGAGGAGCCGTCGTCGGTCGCGCCCGAGCACCCGGGGCTGCTGCTGCACCCGGCGGCGCCCGGCTCGGGAAGCGGGGACGACGGGGCGCCGCCGCGCTTCACCGACGGGCCGGCCGACGTGCTGCTGCGCCGGCTGGAGCTCACCGTGCGCCGCCGGCTCGACGGCCTGCTGCAGGGCGACCACCTGGGGCTGGTCCCCGGTTCGGGCAGCGAGGCCGGTGACTCCCGGACCTACCACCCCGGCGACGACGTGCGCCGCATGGACTGGCCGGTGACCGCCCGCACCCAGGTGGCGCACGTCCGGGAGACGATCGCCGACCGCGAGCTGGAGACCTGGGCGGTGGTCGACCTCTCGGCCAGCCTGGACTTCGGCACCGCGAACTGCCAGAAGCGCGACCTCGCGATCGCCGGGCTGGCCGCGGTCGGGCACCTCACGGTGCACGGCGGCAACCGGCTGGGCGCGGTCGTCACCACGGGGGAGCGGGTGGACCGGTACCCGGCGATGCCGGGCCGGCTGGCTGCCGAGCGGCTGCTCCGCTCGGTGGTGGCCACGCCGCGGGCGGGCAGCGGCCGCCGCGGTGACCTGGCCGTGGCGCTGGAGACGCTGCGCCGCCCGCCGCGCCGGCGGGGCCTGGTCGTGGTGATCTCCGACTTCCTGGGCGACAGCGACTGGGAGCGCCCGCTGCGGGCGCTGGGCACCCGGCACGACCTGCTGGCCGTGGAGGTCCTCGACCCGCGCGAGCTGGAGCTGCCCGACGTGGGGCTGCTCACCGTCGTGGACCCCGAGACCGGTCAGACCCTCGAGGTGCCGACCGGCGACGCCGAGTTCCGCGCCCGGTACGCCGAGGGCGCCGCCGCCCAGCGGGCCGGCGTGGCCGCGGCGCTGCGCCGGGCCGGGGCCGGCCACCTGCAACTGCGGACCGACCGTGACTGGCTCATGGACGTCGTCCGCTTCGTCGCCGACCGCCGGCGTGCCGGCAGCGGAGGGGCCTCCCGATGACCTTCCAGTCACCGTGGTGGCTGCTGGCCCTGCTCGTGGTCGCCGCGCTGGTGGCGGTCTACGTGGTGCTGCAGCTGCGGCGCAAGGCGTACGCGGCCCGTTTCACCAACGTCTCGCTGCTGAGTTCGCTGGTCCCGAAGCGGCCCGGCTGGAAGCGGCACCTGGCGTTCGGGCTGGTCGCCCTGGGCCTGGCGACCCTCGTCGTCTCCCTCGCGGTGCCGAGCACCGAGGTGCAGGTGCCACGGGAGCGGGCGACCGTGATCATGGCCGTCGACGTCTCCCTGTCCATGGAGGCGGAGGACGTCGAGCCGACGCGGTTCCGGGCGATGCAGCGGGCCGCCACCGAGTTCGTCGACGTGCTGCCCGAGCGGATCAACCTGGGTCTGGTGACCTTCGCCGGCACCGCGACGACGGTGGTGCCGCCCACCACCGATCGGGGGCAGGTGGCCATCGCCATCGAGAACCTGGAGCTCGCCGAGGCCACGGCCATCGGCGAGGCGATCTTCACCTCGCTGGCGGCGATCCAGAACTTCCAGGCGTCCCTGGAGACCAGCGGCGAGGAACCCCCACCGGCGCGCATCGTGCTGCTGTCCGACGGCACCACCACCGTCGGCCGCGACGACTCGCAGGCCATCGAGGCGGCCCGCGCCGCGGGGGTGCCCGTCTCCACGATCGCCTTCGGCACCGACTACGGCACCCTCGACATCGACGGCGAGCGGGTGCCGGTGCCGGTGGACCGGGCGGCGCTGGAGCGGATCGCCGACGAGACGGGCGGCAGCTTCAGCGAGGCCGCCAGCGTCGAGGAGCTGGAGGAGGTCTACAGCGACCTGGGCAGCCAGATCGGCTACACCACCGAGCCCAAGGACATCAGCCCCTGGTTCGTGCGGGCCGGCGTGCTGGTCGTGCTGCTCGGCGCCGTCCTCAGCCTGTTCTGGACCAACCGCCTGGTGTGAGCGGAGGCCCCGTCCCGACGCGTTGCCCGCGCGGGGACGGGGCGCTCCCTCAGACCGAGAAGCCCCGCTGGCGGCGGACCAGCTTCTTCAGCATGAACAGCGTCTGCAGGACCGTCACCAGGTAGAGGACGGGCCAGCCGATCGAGAGGATCGCCGACTGGACGGCGATGGTCTGCTGGCTCCAGGCGAAGATCAGGACGGCGAACGTGGCCGCCGCGCACAGCGCCGGCATCACGTAGGCGGATCCGCGGCCGCGCTCGGCGGCGGCCTGGGCGGCCCAGTTGTCCTTCTCCACGCGGGCGAAGAACTGCACCCACGCGCTCATGAAGTGGCCCATGCGGATCCACATGTACAGCTCGGCGGGGGCGAACAGCAGCGCGTAGAAGATGTCCGAGGCGCTCTTGTCGTGCATGGAAGCGGCGATCCGCAGGTTCAGCAAGGTTGCGACGATCGGCGGGATCAGCCACACCGGGTTGAACACGAACGCGTCGATCGACAGCGCCGCCGCGAGCAGCAGCAGGAACGACATGCGGGTGCCGATGTTGAACACCATCGAGACGTTCTCGTACCAGCGCAGCCGCAGGTTCGGGTGCAGCGGCTGCCCCTTGGTGTCGCCCCGCTGACCGGGCCACAGCAGGTCGATGCCACCGAAGTTCCACTTCACCTGCTGGCCGTGCAGCGCCCGCAGCGTGGTCATCGGCCCGACGAACGCCCGGGCGTGCGCGCTGATCTTGGTGCTGAAGCCGGCGTCCTTGATCTGCAGCGACAGCTTGGAGTCCTCGACCTCCGAGTCGCGCACCCAGGGTGCGGCCTGGTGGTTGCGGTACATGACCGTCTCGAGGGCGCGGACGCTGAAGAGGCTGCACTGCCCGCCGAGGACGGCCATGTTCCGGCCGCGGACCAGGTTGTCCATGTTGAAGCCGGCGAACTGGGCGCGCTGGCCGGCGACCAGGAAGCGCGCCATCGCGCCCTTCACCCGGGACTTGTCGAAGGTGTAGATCGCCGACAGCCCACCGATGCGCGGGTCGGTGACCATCTCCTTCTCCAGCCACTCCACGCACCGGCGGTCCAGTGTGGTGTCGCCGTCGACGCCGAGGATGTAGTCGTGGCCGCGGCTGACGTAGTAGCCGTAGTTGAGGGCGCCGACCTTCTTGTCGGGGTTCTCGCCGATGTCGTGCACGTGCACGACGGTGTGGAAGGCCTCGCCCTTCACCACCCTCAGGTGCTCGCCGGCGTACTCCCGGGCGATCTCGGGGGTGTCGTCGTCGGTGTTGTTGATGATGACGTGGATGGCGTCCGGCGGCCGGGTCTGCGACAGCAGCGAGGTGAGGACGTCGGAGATCGTCGCCTCTTCGTTGTAGGCCGGGATGATGCAGCTGATGGTGGCGTGCCGGCGCTCGTGGTGGGCCTGGCCGCCGCCGAACTCGTCGGGCACGAGCGAGCTGACGTCGACGATCTCCTGACCGCTGCGGGCCAGCAGGTGGACGCGGTCGGTGGCACGGCGCATGCCGTGCAGGACCACCTCGGTCACAGCGAGTCCTCCTCGAGTAGCGGGAGCTCGAGCTGGTCGAGCACGGTCTGGCGGAAGTAACGCCCGGAGTCGGGCGTGGTCTCGACCAGCAGGTCGAACTGGACGGAGAGGGTCACGGTCGTCGCCGTGGCCGAGACGTCGGGCAGCGTGAAGGCGGTGGCGTAGGTGAACGGCGGTGTCAGGGCGAACTCGCCGCGGTCCTCGGCGGCCACGGTGCGCTGGATGCCGTCGTCGGTGGTCGCCGCGAAGCGGGTGACCAGCACGGTCACCGTGGTGCTGCCGCCCTCGACGTGCGCGGCCAGCTGCACGGTCTTCGCATCCGAGGCGGTCCAGGACGCCGCGTCCTGCTCGGTCCAGTAGTCGATGACGACTGTCCGGTCGCCGGCGGCGACGGTGTGCGTCACCGAGCCGGTGTCCAGGTCGCCGGCGGGGCGCACGTGCTCCTGCGGCTCGGCGGCCTCGGTGCCGTCGTCCACCGCGGGCGTCGCCACCGCGGCGGCGTCCCCTCCGGAGAGGCCCGGGCTCATCGAGACGTCGGGGAAGGTGCACCCCGTCGTCCCGGCCAGCAGCGCGATGGTCACGCCGGTCGCGGCGGCGCCGGACCGGAGCGTGCGTCGTCCCATGGTTTCCCCCCGTGGTCAGTCGGATGACCGCGCGGAGGGTCGATCGGTGGCGCTCGTCCCCCCGGCTGCGTCCGTCACGGACAGTAGGGAGCGAAACCGGGAGGAGAGCCGCTCGTGCCCGAAAGGACGAACGGCGTCCGCCCTCCGGGTGATGCTGGGTCACCCTCCCGGTGGAAACGCCGGGAGGGTGACCGGCCGGTTCAGCGGGAGGGGTCGAGGACGAGCTTGCCGGTGGTGCGGCGGGCGAGCAGGTCCTGGTGCGCCTCGCGGACGGCGGACAGCGGGTAGCGCCCGCCGACGACCGGCTTCAGCGAACCGTCGGCCGTCATGGCCAGCAGGTCGTTCATCGCGGCGTCGAGCATCTGCGGGCGCGCCATGCAGTGGGCCAGCCAGAAGCCGATGACCGCGCGGCTCTTCTGCATCAGCGCGCCGGGGGGCACCACGGGCGTCTCCTGCCGGGCGGCCATGCCGTAGGTGACCAGCCGGCCGAACGGCGCCAGGGCCGACAGCGAGCCGGTGAACACGTTGCCGCCGGTCATCTCGACCACGATGTCGACCGGCCTGCCGCCGTTGGCCTCGCGCAGCGCGCCGGTGAACTGCTTGGGGTCGTCGTCGGCGAGGGCCGGGTCGACGGTGGCGTGCGCGCCGAGCTCCTCGGCGAGCTGCCGCTTCTCCGCGCTGGAGGCGGTAGCGATCACCCGGCCGGCGCCCCACCGGCGGGCGAGCTGGACGGCGAGCGAGCCGACGCCGCCGGCGCCGGCGATGACGACGACGGACTCGCCCTCGGCCAGGTGCGCGCTGGTGCGCAGCAGGTGCCAGGCGGTCGTCCCCTGGAGGACCAGCGAGAGGGCCTGCTCGTCGCTGACGGCGTCGGGCACGGGCCAGGTGAGGACGTCGTTCGCCACGGCCTTCTCGGCGTAACCGCCGCCGTCGAGCAGCCCGACCACCCGCTGCCCGCCCCCGACCGGGGTGCCGACGAACTCCGCGCCCGGCACCAACGGCAGCTGCTGGGCAGCCAGGTAGGAGTTCTCGATCTGGTGGGTGTCGGCGAAGTTCACGCCGGCGGCGGAGACGTCGTAGAGCTTCTGCCCGGGACCGGCCTCCGGCTCGGGGACGTCGACGACGTTCAGGACCTCGGGGCCACCGAATTCGGTGATCTGCACAGCGCGCATGGTCGGAGGCTAGAGCAGCCACCACTCGGGAGAACGCGGCGACCGGGTCGGCCTTCTGCGCCCGATCCGGGGCAGGCTGTGCAGCGGGATGCCGGGGGAGGAGGCCGACGGCCCCCTGCCCCCGGCGTGGCGATCAGGCCTCGTAGGGCGGGAGGACGTCGAGGACCCAGGTCACGCCGAAGCGGTCGGTGACCATCCCGTACAGCGGTGCGTAGCCGACGGGGGCGAGCTCCGCGCGGACGGTCCCACCCTCGGTGAGCGCCTTCCAGTACCCGGTGATCTCCTCGGTGTCGGTGCCGCGCACCGAGACGTAGACGGCGTCGGTGCCGGGGTCGTACGCCCGCGCGGGCGGCACGTCGAAGGCCATGATCGCGAAGCCGTTGGGGGCCTGGACGCCGCCCCACTTGACCTGCTCGGCCACCGCGCCGTCGGCGCCGTCCCGCTCGTCGCCGCCCTGGGCGAAGGTGAAGGCCATGACCTCACCGCCGAACACCGACGCGTAGAAGTCCAGTGCCTCGCGGGCCTGGCCGCGGAAGTTGAGGTGCGTGGTCGTGGTGATGCTCATGTCGGCTCCTCGGTGTCCCGCCACCCCCTTGGTGGCGACGAGAGGAGCGTGGCAGCGGTAGCGGACAGGTTCAGTCCTCTACTGTGGCCAACGTGACGGGCATGCCCGAGAGGAACGGCACCTCGTCCAGGTTGCTGACCCTGCTGTCACTGCTGCAGGCCCGCCGCGACTGGCCCGGCGCCACCCTGGCCGAGCGGCTCGGGGTCCAGCCCCGCACCGTGCGCCGCGACATCGACCGGCTGCGCGAACTCGGTTATCCCGTGCAGGCGTTCAAGGGCCCGGACGGTGGCTACCGCCTCGACGCCGGCACCGACCTGCCGCCGCTGCTGTTCGATGACGACCAGGCCGTGGCCCTCGCCGTCGCCCTGCAACTGGCCATCACCAGTGGCGCGGGTGTCAGCGAGGCCGCCGCCCGTGCGCTGACCACCGTCCGCCAGGTGATGCCGGCGCGGTTGCGGCACCGGATCGACGCCGTCCAGGTCACCCCTGTCGCCCGCGGCGCGACCGCCGAGGTGGACCCGGCAGTGCTGGTGGCGCTGACGGCAGCGATCCGCGCCCGCGAGATCGTGCGGTTCGACTACGCCGCTGCGCGTGGGAGTGCGGGCGGGGTAAGCGAGGAGGTCGTCCCGCCCCGGAGAGCCGAACCGCACCACCTGGTCACCCGGAACGGCCGCTGGTATCTCGTCGCCTTCGACCTCGACCGAGCCGACTGGCGGACCTACCGCTGCGACCGGATCACCCCCCGCACCCCGACCGGCCCACGCTTCACCCCACGTGTGCTGCCTGGGGGCGACCTCGCCGCCTTCGTGAACGGGACCTTCCAGGGCAGCGCCGGCGGTGTGGACACCTGGCCGTGCACCGGCACCGTCGAACTGGGTCTCCCTGCCGCCCGGGTGGCACCGTTCGCCCACGACGGCCTCGTCGAGTCACTGGGCCCCGACCGCTGCCGGCTCACGCTCGGTGCCTGGTCCTGGGTCGGCATCGCCGCTGCCGTCGCCCGCTACGACACCGACGTCCTCGCTGTCAGCCCGCCGGCCCTCGCCGAGGCCTTCCGCACGCTGTCCGCCCGGTTCGCCAGGGTCGCCCCGGCCGGCACCAAGCCGGACGAACCGGACCTGTCCTGACCGTCGACTCGGCTGGGGGACGTCGTCGACGAAGAGGACCTCGGGACCGCCGAAGCGGGTGATCTGCACGCCTCGCATGCAGGTGAGGCCAGGGCGTGCGCTGATCGCCGACGCGAACCCGTGTCGAGGGCGAGGCGAGACACCCGGAGCGCCTCCCACCCGCACGGTGCGCAGGGTCAGGCGTGGGAGCTCCGGACCGGTGTGCGTCGATGCCCTGCCGCCTGTGCGGATGGTCACGAGCCGTCCCGTCGTCGCCGGCCGCGTTCCCCCGTCACCACTCCGTAGCCTGGGCGTCGTGCCCCCCACGAGCCGGGACCGCAGGTGGCGGATCGCCCGCCTGCCGGACCAGGCGCGGAAGGCGATCGCCGGCTCCGGCCCGCCGACGGCGCCCTTCGCACTGCGCGCCCAGCCCAGCCGGGTCGACGCGGGCACCGCGCGCTCGGCGCTCGGTCTGGCCCTCCGCATCGGCGAGTCGATGATGGCGGTCGGGGCGTCGGCGGCTGACGTGACCGCCACGGTGCTCCGTGTGGCGGCGGCCTACGGACTGACCGATTGCCAGGTCGACGTCACCTTCACGTCGCTCACGATCAGCTACGACCCGGACGACGTGCCCCCGCTCGTGCTGATGCGCATCGTGCGCCCCCGTGGACTGGACTACACCCGGCTGCAGGGGATCACCGACCTGGTGTCAGCGATCCAGGCGGAGGGTCTGGACCTGAAGGACGCGCACCGTCGGTTGGACGACGTCCTGTCTGCGCCGCACCCCTACCGTCGGCCCATCCACGCACTCGGCTGGTCGGGGGTGGCGGGCTGCGTCGCCTTCCAGCTCGGCGGTGGCTGGCTCGTGGCGCTCGTCGCGGCGGTCACCACGGCCGTCATCGAGCAGACGCTCCGCGCACTCGATCGGCGTGGGCTCCCGATGTTCTTCCAGCAGGTGGCCGGAGCTGCGGTGGCCACCGGGGCGGCCGTCCTCCTCCTCGCGTGGGAGGTCGAGGTCCGCACCTCGTTGGTCGTCGCCGCCGGGATCGTGGTGCTCCTGGCAGGCCTCTCGTTCGTGGGCGCGGCCGAGGACGCGATCAGCGGCTTCCCGGTCACCGCCGCGGCGCGGGCCTTCGAGGTGCTGATGCTGACGACCGGCATCGTCGTCGGTATCGCCGCAGTCCTCGATCTGGCGCGGCGGGCGGAGTTCCCGCTGCGCGTGCTCGAACCGTCGACGTCCACCGTGCCGTTCGCCGTGGCGGTGGCCGCCGCAGCCGGGATGGCCGGGTTCTGGGCGGTGGCGTCGCACGCCCGCCCGCTCGCCGTCGGAGTGGCCACGGTGGCCGGCGCGCTGACGTGGACCACGGCGTCCACGGCTGCCGTGTTCGGTGCCGGCCCAGCAGTCGCGAGTGCTGCGGCGGCCGTGGTCGTCGGCTTCTGCGGTGGGGCGTTGACCGATCGGCTGCGGATCCCGCCCCTGCTCCTCGCGGTCTGCGGCATCGTCCCGTTGCTGCCCGGGCTCGCGATCTACCGGGGCCTCTTCGCGGTCGTCGTGGAGGCCGACGTCTCGGGCGGGATGAACGCGCTCGTGGGGGCCGCGGCGATCGGGTTGGCCCTCGCCGCCGGCGTCGTGCTCGGCAGGTTCTTCGGCCGGCCGCTGGGCGGCAGCCAGGACCGCTTCGACCGACGGGTCCGGCGCCGGGGGACCAGCGGGTCCTGAGGTCGGACGCGCGGCTCGCCCAGGCCGAGGCCATCGCCTCCTCAGGCGGCCACCCAGCGGACCGGGAGCCGCTTGACCCCGCGCTGGAAGCTGGACCGCAGCAGCGCGGGCGGTCCGGCCGGCTCCAGCACCGCGGTGCGGCGCAGCAGCTCACCGAAGAGCGCCCGCATCTGCGCCCGCGCCAGCTGCCCGCCGAGGCAGAAGTGCGGCCCGTGCCCGAAGGAAAGGTGCGGGTTGGGCGCGCGGCGGACGTCGAACCGGTCGGGATCCGGGAAGACCGCCTCGTCCCGGTTCGCCGAGGTGAACGAGACCACGACCTTGTCCCCGGCTCGGATGCGGGTGCCGGCGAGCTCGACGTCCCGCGTGGCGGTGCGGCGGAAGACCATCACCGGCGTCCACCAGCGCAGCATCTCGTCGACCGCGCCGGGGAGCAGCGAGGGGTCCGCCCGGACGGCGGCCAGCTGGTCCGGGTGCTGCAGCAGCGCGATCAGGCCCCCCGGCAGACCGTTGCGCAGGGTTTCGTTGCCGGCGACCGCGAACAGCCAGAACATGTTCTCGAACTCCGCGTCGGTCAGCCGGCCGCCGTCCTCCTCGACCTGCGCCAGCAGGATCGACATGACGTCGGCACCGGGCGTCTCCCGCTTCTGCTCGGCGAGCAGGCGCGCGTACGCGTACAGGTCGGGCATGCCCGCCCGGGTCCGCGGATCGGGCATGGTCCCGTCGTCAGCGGGCGCCGGGCGCAGGGCCAGCGCCTCGCGGGCCATGGCGGTGCCTCCACTGCCGTCGAAGGCCGCCGACGTGGCGTAGTCGGCGTCCTGCCAGCCGATGACCCGGTTGGACCAGTCGAACATCAACCAGCGGTCCTCGGCCGGTACACCCAGCACCTCGGCGAGGACGAGCAACGGCAGATCGGCCGCGACGTCCTTGGCGAAGTCGCAGGTGCCCTCGCCGGCGCCGGAGATCATGTCGTCGACCAGCCGCGCCGCCGTCGCCTCGATCGCGTCGGTCAGCGCCGCCACGGCCCGTGGGGTGAACGAGCGGGTCAGCAGCCGCCGCAGCCGCGTGTGGTCGGGCGGGTCCATGTTGAGCATCATCTGCCGGACCCACGCGAGGTCACGGGCCTCGCTGACCTGCGTGGCGCCGAGCCAGGAGGAGTAGGTCGCCGGGTCGCGCAGCACGCGTTCGACGTCGCCGTGCCGCAGGACCAGCCAGAACCCGGTGCCGGCCGGCTGGCCGTGCAGAGCGGGCTCGTCCACCCAGGCGACGGGCGCCTCGGCCCGCAGCCGACGCAGCAGCTCGAACGGCGGGCCGGTCTCGTAGGTGACCGGGTCGACCAGAGCCACCGTCTCCGCTGACCCGGCCGAGGGGCTCCACGCGGGGGAGCTCACGGGAGCCCGTCGAGGAACCGCTCGGCGCAGGTGAACAGCGCGACCGGCGTCTCGAACATGGCGTAGTGCCCCGCGTTGGGCAGCACCTCGAGGGCCGCGTTCGGGTACTGCTCGAGGAACGTCTGCTGCATGACGGGCGCGCCCAGGGCCGGGTCGTGCTCGCCGACCACGACCAGCACCGGGACGGGGTTGCCGCGCACCTCGGTGGAGAAGTCGGTGCGCGCCCACGCCTCGAGGTAGCCGCCGAAGGCCGCGACGTCGGACTGGTCGAGCGAGTGCTGCACCATCCGGTCGACCCAGGTGGGGGAGAGCCGGTTGCCGGTGGTCAGGTCGATGATCGCGTACCGGCTGCCGCGATCCTCGGCGGCGCTGCTGAACAGCTGCCAGCCCTGGTCGTCGAACGGCACCCCGGTGGAGGGGACCGGGCTGATGCCGAGGAGGCCCTGCACGCGGTCCGGCGCGTCGGCCAGCACACGCTGCATCGCGGTGCCGCCCATCGAATGCCCCATCACGACGAACTCCGACCAGCCCAGCTCATCGGCCGCGGCCAGGGCGTCGGCGGCGATCTCGGCGAGCGTGAAGGAACCGGTTTGCCCCCTGCGGGCGCCGTAGCCCCGGTAGTCGAGGAGGGCGACGGAGTACCGGTCGCCGTCGAACAGCTCGGCGAACGGCCCCCACCCGGCGGCGGACCCGAACCAGCCGTGCAGAGCGAGGACGTGCCGAGGACCGGTGCCGACGACGACGGGTCGGGGTGCCATGGCCGGCAGTCTGGCGAGCCGCCGGTGAGCAGGCAAGGGACCGCGGCACGCTGAGGCGCCCACATGTCCACCGGGCCTCCGGACGCGCCCGACGTCCGGAGACACCTGGCCGGGAAGCGGCTGCTCCTGGCAGCCCTCCAGCCCTTCGTGGCCGACCTGGCCCTTGTCCGCGCCGGCACACCTCGGTGATCCTCGGCACGGGAGGTCAGGGTGACGGCGAGCAGGCGGAGCGGGACGCCATCTCGCCGGCGGCGCGGCCGGGGACGTGGAGCACCGGGCCCGGTTCGTTGTCTCCGACGCCTTCCGTGACCAGGGCTGGGTCGCCGCCGGGCAGGCGGCGGTGCGGCGCCGGTCGACGACGCAGGGGAGGACGTGTGGACGTCGGATTCATCGGTCTGGGTGTCATGGGTCAGCCGATGGCGCTGAACCTCGCCCGGGCGGGCACGCCGCTGGTCGTCTGGAACCGTTCCCCCGACCGGACGGAGCCGCTGCGTGCTGCCGGTGCCACGGTCGCGGCGGACCCGGCGGAGGTCTTCCGGCGAGCACGGATCGTGATCCTCATGCTGGCGAACGCGGCCGCCGTCGACGACGTCCTCGGCCGCGGTGCGGGGCACTTCGCCACGACTGTCGGTGGACGCGTGGTCGTCGCCATGGGGACGACGTCGCCCGAGTACTCCGCCGCTCTCGGCGCGGACGTCCGCGCGGCGGGCGGGGAGTACGTCGAGGCGCCGGTCTCCGGATCCCGCCTCCCCGCGGAGGCGGGGCAGCTGGTCGGCATGCTGGCGGGCGACGCCGGCGTCGTCGCGGGCGTGCGGCCACTGCTGGAGCCGATGTGCCGCCGCACGTTCGTCTGCGGGGACGTCCCGAACGCGCTGCTCATGAAGCTGGCGGTCAACCTCTTCCTGATCACGCAGGTCACGGGGCTCGCCGAGGCGTTCCACTTCGCCGACGTGCACGGCCTCGACAGCCACCAGCTCCGTGAGGTGCTCGACGCCGGGCCCATGGCCAGCGAGGTGTCGAGGGTGAAGGCGGCCAAGCTCGTCGAGAGGGACTTCGCCGTCCAGGCGGCGCTCACCGATGTCCTGATGAACAACGAGCTGGTGGCCGGCGCGGCTCGGCGCATCAGGGCCGCCGTGCCGCTGCTCGACGTCTGCCATGCCCTCTACGGGGAGGCGGAAGGGCTGGGGCACGGGGCGGCGGACATGGCCGCCGTCGTCCACGCCCTCGAGGCGAGGACCGCCGCGATGACACAGCGGACGCAGCAGCAGGCGACGTGACCGGCACCGGCGCGCCGGTCTCCGTCGCCCGTCCTGCGTCGGCGGCCCGGGGCCGGCTGCGGATCAGCGCGTGATCTCGATGCGGCGACGGCGGGTCCGCGCGGACTTCGGCACCCGGATGGTCAGGACGCCGTCCCGCAGCGAGGCCTCGACGTGTTCGTCGTCCACCTCCGCCGGCAGCGACACTGCGTAGTGGAACTTGCCCACCTTGCGCGTGCGCCGGTGCAGGATGCCGGTGCGCTTCTTCTCCCGGATCTCCCCGGAGACGGTCAGGACCCGGTCGTCGAGCTGGACGTCGACGTCGTCACGGGCGAGGCCCGGCACCTCCAGCTCGACGACGTAGGCTTCGTCGGTCTCCTCGAGGTCGGCGGACGGGACCCAGCGGTCCAGGGCGCGGAGAGGGTCGGCGTCCCACACCCTGGCCAGGCGGTCGTGCAGCTCGAACAGCTCCCGGAAGGGATCCCACCGATCCGCAGCCGACTCCCGATTCAGCACTGGCAACGTCATCTGTCGTCCTCCTCTCGGGCTGGTCGATCACTACGTACGGGTGGACCTGTAGCGGTCGCTGTAGATTCCGCCGCCTGTCCGGTCGGGATCTCTGCGACGTGCGGCCGCCGGGTGCGTCACCACCCGGTCAGCCGGGCGATCCGCTCGGCCGTCGGCGGGTGCGTCATGAACAGCGCCGACAACGATCGGCCAGGGGAGCCCGACAGCGGGTTGACGACGTACTTGGGCGCCTGGGCCGGCTGCACCTCCATGGGCAGGCGCTGCGCCACCCGCTCGATCTTCGCCAGCGCCGTCGCCAGGGATCGTCCGTCACGGCACAGCCAGGCGCCCGTGCGGTCGGCCTCGTACTCCCGGCTGCGGGACAGGGCCAGCTGGAGCAGGAGCGCGGCGAGCGGAGCGACCAGGAAGGCGACGAGGGCGGCCAGTGGGCCGGGTGCCTCGTCCTCCTCCGAGCTGCCCGCGAACGGCAACCACCCGGCGAGCTGGGCGACGAAGCTGATACCGGTCGCCAGCGCCGCGGCCACCGAGGTGAGCAGTGTGTCCCGGTTCCGGACGTGGGCCAGCTCGTGGGCGAGCACGGCCCGCAGCTCCGCGGGTGTGAGCAGGTCGAGCAGCCCCTGCGTCACGGCGACCGCCGCATGCGCCGGATCGCGTCCGGTGGCGAAGGCGTTCGGCTGCCGATCCGGCGTCACGTACAGGCGGGGCATCGGCAGCCCCGCCTCGGCGGAGAGCTCTCCCACGATCCGGTGCAGCATCGGTGCGCTCGCGGGCCCGACGGGGACCGCGCCCGCGGAACGCAGCGCCACGCGGTCGGAGAACCAGTAGGACCCGGCGACCGTGGCCACGCCGAGGACCAGGCCGATCACCGCGCCGGTCCGGCCGAAGAGCGACCCGAGCAGCACCAGCAGCCCGGCCATGCCCGAGAGCAGGACCGCCGTCCTGACCCCGTTCCAGGCCCGCCGCCGCGGTGCGTGGGGCGCGCGATGCCGCGGGGCCCGGGCAGCCGGCGCGAGGCGGTACTCGGCAGGCCGACGTCGACGCAGGTCATCCGGCATCCCGGCCGGGCGCAGCGGCGTCGGCATCATGGTCGTCATTGGTCCTCCTTCAGCGATCCTGTTGGGTCGAGTCCAGCTGCTGGTCGACCCAGCGCTGGATGGTGGTCGCGGGCTGGGCGCCCACCAGCCGTGACCGCTCCTGGCCGTCGGTGAAGAGCGCCAGCGTCGGGATGCCGCGCACCCCGAGACGGGAGCTCGCGCCGGGCGCGGTGTCGGCGTTGACCTTCGTGACCTTGAGCCGCCCCGCCCGGTCCCGCGCGAGCTGCTCCACGACCGGGGTGACGGCGCGGCAGGGCCCGCACCACGGCGCCCAGACGTCCACCAGGACGGGCAGCGGGCTCTCCGTCACGACGGCGTCGAAGTCGGCGTCGCCCGCCTCGACCAGCCAGGGCAGGTCGGCGGGGGGGGGGGGGGGGGGGGGGGGGGGGGGGGGGGGGGGGGGGGGGGGGGGGGGGGGGGGGGGGGGGGGGGGGGGGGGGGGGGGGGGGGGGGGGGGGGGGGGGGGGGGGTGGTGACC
>NZ_JBJHAL010000023.1:0-74363 GCF_054050995.1 Blastococcus sp. SYSU DS1021
TACGCGGCGCGGCCGCCCCCCCCGGCGCCCCACCCCCCACCCCCCCCCCCCCCCCCCCCCCCCCCCCCCCCCCCCCCCCCCCCCCCCCCCCCCCCCCCCCCCCCCCCCCACTACGGCGGCCGGGTAGGCGGGGTCGTCGGTGGCGTCCAGCAGGGCGGCGCACAGCGACCCGGTGCCGGACAGCAGGACGACGACCCGTGCCCGGGCAGGAGGCTCGTCGGCGGGCACGGCGTCGACCCTATAAGGACCCCGTCGTCCTCACGCCTCGCAGGCTCGGCGCGAGCCTCTCGACGGGGCCGCTTCAGCCCAGCGCCCGCCAGCGGGTCACCGCGCCGGCGAGCGCCGCGGCGATCCCGGCCTGCGCGGCCATCGCGATGCCGGTGGCCACGGGCGGGGCACCGATCACCGCGAGTGCGCCGTTCCCGAGGGCGCCGCCCGCGGCCCAGGCGAGCACCCCGGTGAGCAGCCCGAGCAGGGAGCCGGCCAGCAGCCCGGCGAGTCCGGCGACCACCGAGCCGCCGTCCCGGTCGGTGAACCAGCGGCCCAGGGTGCTGCCGGCCACCAGGCCCGCGACGGCGGGGATCGCCTGGGACACGAAGGCGACCAGCGGGACCGCCTGCGTGTCGGGCAGCGCCGCGAGCAACGGGAGGGCGGGCACGCTGCCCAGCGTGACGCCGTGCACCGACACGAGCGTGCCGGTGCCCACGGAGAAGCCGGGGCCGGCCGCCAGCCCGAGGACGGCGATCCCCGCGTTCGGCAGGTAGAGCGCGCTCAGCCCCAGCAGCCCGACGGCGCCCGCACCCGCCCCGCCGAGCGCGCGCGACAGAGCCGCGTAGCCGCCCGCGTCGCTGGCCAGCGCCACGGCGACGACCACGAGGGACAGGGCGAGCGCGGTGAGCAGCCCGGCGAGCACTCCGCGGAGGACCGGGCGGACGACACCCGGCAACCGGTCCAGCCCGGCGTCGAGCAGCCCGGACTCCCGCCCCGCGCCCCACCCGACGGCGACCAGGGTCAGGCCGGCGGGGACCGACAGCGTGCGCGGCCAGCCGATCCCCGCCGTCGCGTCGTCCACGACCATCGCCAGCAGCCAGGTGACCGCGAGGTGCACGAGCACGACCAGGGACGCCGCGCCGGCCACCGTCGGCGCCGACGCGTCGTCGTCCAGAACCCGGACGGCCACCCGCCCGGCCCACCAGAGGCCCCGGGCCGCCAGCAGGGTCAGCAGCAAGGGCGCCAGCGCCAGCGCGCCGGAGGCCGGCCGGAGCTCGGCGCCGTGCGCGAGCAGCCACAGCCGGGTGGCGAGGGACGCCGATCCGCCCGCCGACATGCCACCGGCCGGGTCCAGCGCCTGCACGACCACCAGCGCCAGCCAGAGGCCGGCCACCCCCGCGACCGTGACGGCGGCCGCGGCGAGGGCCGCCAGGAAGGCCGGCGGCGCGGGTCGCGTGGTCGACCCGTCGTCCCGCCGGAAGGGCAGGCGTGCGAGCAGGGCGACCACCCCTCCACTCTCGCAAGCCAGCGCGGCGGATGTCCGCCGCACGCGCCGGAGCCGGCCGTCCCGGAAGGGGCGCGCCGGAACGCCGATCAGGTGTCCGTGCCGGGGCGCTCGCTCTGCGTAGTGCCCGGGGGCTCGCCGGAGGCGGTCGACCCCCCGGGCCCGCCGGCGGGTCCCGGGGCCGGACCCTGCTCCGCGCCGGGATGCGGCGGCCACGGGGGCGGGGCCTGCTGCCCCGGGTAGGGATACGGCCCCGGCCCGTACGGCGCGTAGGGGTACGGCTGCCCGACCCCCGGGCCGGCCCACTGCCCGCCGGGGTGCGAGGTGGCCGGCCGCGCCGGTCGTTCGCGCAGCTCCCTCCGCAGCGCCACCACCGCGAGCGCGGTGACGGCGGCCGCGGTCAGGAAGCCCAGCAGCGCCCAGAACGAGAAGGCGTACCGCAGGGTGTCCAACCACGAGAACAGGGTGAGGACCAGGCCGAGGCCGGCCAGGCCGGCGGTCACCGCGGAGCGCGGGAAGCTCAGCGTCGTCCGGACGAAGGCCGGCAGGACCGCCCACGTCGTCGCCAGCAGCAGGAGCACGAAGGCGGCGCGGACCATGCCGTCCTCCAGCCCGCTGAACGTCACGCCGAAGGTCGCGTCGCCGAACCGCCACCAGGGCAGGAAGGCGACGAGCAGGTACAGCAGCGTCCCGCCCGCGACGGCGTAGTCGGTCCAGGCCAGCCGCTTGGGGTCGAAGGAGAACTCGGCGCCGCCCGGTCGCCGGCCGCCCGGGTACCCGGGACCGGCGAACGGGGGTCCGTAGCCGGGAGCCCCGTGGACCGGCTGGCCGTAGGGCTGCTGGGGCGCACCGTACGGCGGCTGGCCGTACGGGGGCTGCCCGTACGTGGGCTGCCCGTACTGCTGGCCGTAGGCCGGCTGCCCGTAGGGGGGTTGCCCGTACTGCTGCTGGCCGTACGGGGGCTGCCCGTAGGGGGGCTGCCCGTACTGCTGGCCGTAGGCGGGCTGCCCGTACGGGGGCTGCCCGTACTGCTGCTGGCCGTATTGCTGCTGGCCGTATTGCTGCTGCCCGTACGGGAACTGGCCGTAGGCGGGCTGTTCGTGGGCCTGTCCACCCTGCGGCTGCTGGTACGGCCCCGGGTCCCCTCCCTGCGCCCCGGCCTCCGCGGTCCGCGGAGCCTCCTCACCCAGCCCCTCGGGTGACTGGCCACCCGCAGGAGGTCGGCCGCCTTCGGGCGGCTGCGGGGGCTGGCTCGCGGTCACTGGATCTCCTCCGGACGGATCAGGTGCTCATCGATCGTGGCGGTCGGGACGCGGCCCGCGCAACGACATGCTGCCACCCACCCGGCGCCCTCCGGACGCACCACTGCCCGGTGACCAGAGCGGTCACCGGGCAGCGTGGCGGCGTGGGAGGTCAGGAGCCGACGATCTCCCGCATGAGCTGCGCCGTCTCCGACGGCGTCTTGCCCACGCGCACACCGGCGGCCTCGAGGGCCTCCTTCTTGGCCTGGGCGGTACCGGCCGAGCCGGACACGATGGCGCCGGCGTGGCCCATGGTCTTCCCCTCGGGCGCGGTGAAGCCGGCGACGTACCCGACGACCGGCTTGGTGACGTTGGCCTTGACGAAGTCAGCGGCCCGCTCCTCGGCGTCGCCGCCGATCTCGCCGATCATCACGATCGCCTCGGTCTCCGGGTCGTCCTGGAAGGCCTGGAGGGCGTCGATGTGCGTGGTTCCGATGACCGGGTCGCCACCGATGCCGATCGCGGTGGAGAAACCGATGTCACGCAGCTCGTACATCATCTGGTAGGTGAGCGTGCCCGACTTCGACACCAGGCCGATCTTGCCCTGCTTGGTGATGTTGGCCGGGATGATGCCGGCGTTGCTGCGCCCGGGGCTGATCAGCCCGGGGCAGTTCGGGCCGATGATGCGCGTCGAGCCGCCCTGGGCGTGCGCCCAGAAGTAGGTCGAGTCGTGCACCGGGATTCCCTCGGTGATGACCACGGCGAGCCCGATCTGGGCGTCCACGGCCTCGATGACGGCGCCCTTGGCGAACGGCGGCGGCACGAAGATGACGCTGACGTCGGCGCCGGTCTCCTTCATGGCGTCGGCGACCGAGCCGAACACCGGCACGCTGCTGCCGTCGAAGTCGACGTTGGTACCGGCCTTGCGGGGGTTCACGCCCCCGACGATCGCGGTGCCGGAGGCGAGCATGCGCGAGGTGTGCTTCATGCCCTCGGAGCCGGTCATGCCCTGGACGATGACCTTGCTGTTCTCGTTGAGGAAGATCGACATCTCTACAGGTCCTGTTCGCTAGGGCTTCAGGCGGCGGCGAGCTCGGCGGCCCGGCGCGCGGCGCCGTCCATCGTGTCGACCACGGTCACGAGCGGGTGGTTGGCCTCGGCGAGGATCCGCCGACCCTCTTCCACGTTGTTGCCGTCGAGGCGGACCACCAGCGGCTTGGTGGCCTGGTCGCCCAGCTGCTGCAGGGCGGCGACGATGCCGTTGGCGACGGCGTCGCAGGCGGTGATCCCGCCGAAGACGTTGACGAAGACGCTCTTCACGGCGGGGTCGGAGAGGATGATCCCCAGGCCGTTGGCCATGACCTCGGCCGAGGCGCCACCGCCGATGTCCAGGAAGTTGGCCGGCTTGACCCCGCCGAACTCCTCTCCGGCGTAGGCGACGACGTCCAGGGTGCTCATGACCAGGCCGGCACCGTTGCCGATGATCCCGACCTCGCCCTCGAGCTTGACGTAGTTGAGGTCCTTCTCCTTCGCCGCGGCCTCGAGCGGGTCGGCGGCGGCGGCGTCCTCGAGCGCGGCGTGCTCGGCGTGCCGGAAGCCGGCGTTCTCGTCGAGGGTGACCTTCGCGTCCAGGGCGAGGACGGTGCCGTCGGGCGCCTTGGCGAGCGGGTTGACCTCGACCAGCGTGGCGTCCTCCTTGGCGAAGGTGTCCCACAGCTGGACGGCGATGGCGATCACCTGGTCGCGCACCTCGGCGGGGAAGCCGGCGGCGTCGACGATCTCGGCGGCCTTCTGGCTGTCGACGCCGACCGTGGCGTCGATCGGGATGCGGGCCAGCGCTTCGGGACGCTCGACGGCCAGCTGCTCGATCTCCACGCCGCCCTCCTTCGAGGCCATGGCCAGGAAGGTGCGGTTGGAGCGGTCGAGCAGGTAGGAGAAGTAGTACTCCTCGGCGATGTCGCTGGCCTGGGCCACCATCACGCGGTGCGTGATGTGGCCCTTGATGTCCAGCCCCAGGATGTCCTGGGCGCGCGCCTTGGCGTCCTCGGGGTTGTCGGCGAGCTTGACGCCACCGGCCTTGCCGCGGCCGCCGGTCTTCACCTGCGCCTTGACGACGACGGTCTGCCCGATCTCGCGGGCGATCGCCTCCGCCTGCTCGGGGGTCTCGGCGACGCCGCCGGGGAGCACGGGGACGCCGTGCGAGGCCAACAGGTCACGGGCCTGGTACTCGAAGAGATCCACGGAAAGGCACCGTAGACCGCTGGCCACCGGAACGCTGCCCCGGGCGGCCCGGACGGGGGTCGGACGTGGTCTGCATCACAACGCTGCTCGCGCGTTCGCGCTGGTCACAGCGCCGAAGGCCCCTCAGGCGCCTGCGGGCTCTCCCACGTGGTTGCGCACCCACTCCACGATCTCGGTCGTCGTGGCCCCGGGCGTGAAGATGCCGGTGACGCCGAGCCGCTGGAGCTCGGGCACGTCCTCCTCCGGGATGATGCCGCCACCGAAGACGACCACGTCGTCGACACCGCGTTCCCGGAGCAGCTCCGCGAGCCGGGCGAAGAGCGTCATGTGCGCGCCGGAGAGGACGGACAGGCCCACGGCGTCGGCGTCCTCCTGCACGACCGTCTCGACGATCTGCTCGGGCGTCTGGTGCAGGCCGGTGTAGACGACCTCCATCCCGGCGTCGCGCAGTGCCCGCGCGACGACCTTGGCCCCGCGGTCGTGCCCGTCGAGCCCTGGTTTTGCGATGACCACCCGGATGCGTTCGTCCACCACGGCAGGCAGCTTAGGAGCTCTCGCGCCGGCGCAGTGGCGCGGGTCACGTCCCGGTGCGCCGCACCCGCCAGGCGCCCGCCGTCAGGCCGAGCAGACCCAGCCCCGCGACGAGCAGCCCGATGCCGGGAACGGTCCAGACCAGTTCGTCGGACGAGACGGCGTCCCGCAGGCCCTCCAGCCCCGCACCGAGCACGGTGACGGCGACGGCGAGCAGCCCCCCGACCGCTCCCAGCCGGGGCCGCAGCGACGGTGCGACGACCGCGCAGAGCAGCAGCGCACCGGCCAGCAGCAGCCCACCGAGCAGCGCGAGCCCCGGCCGCTCGAGCAGCGCCTGCGGCCCCTCCTGCGTCACGACGACCCGCATGCCGGTCACGGGGTCGATGCGCAGCTCCTGGGGCACATCGGCCGGCGGCAGCGCCAGGCAGAGGACGGCCACCACCCCCAGCAGCACCGCGGCCCCCGCCAGCACGGAGCGGATCGGCTCCAGCGGTCCGCGGTCCTCCATCACGGTCCGGCCCCAGGCCGCCACGGCGACGGCGCCGGCCAGCACGGTCAGGACGAGCGCGACGATGCCCAGCACCCAGCCGGCGCCGATCTGGACGCCGCTGGTCAGCACCCGCTCGCCCGCCAGCACCTCCACGCCGGGTCGGGCCGTCGAACTGCTCCCCCGGTAGAGCTCGATGAGCAGCTCCCCCACCGACAGCGCACCGGCCACGGCGGCGTAGGCCAGCCCGAACTTCGGAACGGCGCGGCGGAGCAGCGTGACCCCCACCGCAAGGTGGACGGCGGGCACGAGGAGGGTCGCGAGCGCACCGCCGAACCCCCGCACCTGGCGCAGCTCCTCTCCACCGACGACGAGGTAGGTCGGCACGGCGGCGAGCACGCCGGCCAGGCCGGCGAGCACGAGCAGCAGTCCGCAGAGCCGCACCGAGGGCGGCACGGTACCGACGACCACCCGGTCCCCGTCGGCCGCCGGCGGCGTGGCCGCCGACGCCCCTGCGGGCCCTCTGCGGGCGGCGCCCCTGGTCCGGCCTGCCCGGGCGCGATCGTCGCGGGTGGACACGTCTCCCCCTCTGCTGCATGTCACGAACCGGACTCGATCGACGGCTCGTCGGTGACTTTCATGTGACGACCGACACACCCCCGCATTACCGTGCGGTGAACGGAGCACACACACCCGAGCACCGCCGGTCGGCGGGACGGGCACGAGCCGTGCTCCGCCGGAGGCTCCAACGGGAGGGCAGCCATGCGCCCATCGAGCGAGCTGGGCCCTGGTCCAGAGTGGCACACCGCGGACGACGCCGACGCCACGCCACGAGGACTGCGCGCGCTCTGCTCGCCCGCCGGGATCGTCGGCGGCCTCACCGAGCTGGCCTGGGTCGGTGCCCATGCCCTGCTGTACCCGCTGGGCACCCGGATGGAGCAGTTCCGCCCCGACCCGTGCCGGCGGACCGATGCCCAGCCCCCCGCCGCGCGGGCCCTGTTCGCCACCGATCCGCTGGCGGCCCGCACCCCGGTGCTGCTCGTGCACGGGCTGATCGACAACCGCTCGGTCTTCGCCGTCATGCGGCGGAGCCTGCGCCGGCGCGGGTTCGCCGCCGTCTGCTCGTGGAACTACAGCCCTTTCCTCACCGACGTCACGCGCGGTGCCGCCGACCTGGGCGAGCACATCGAGCGGATCTGCGAGCAGACCGGCTACGACCGGGTGCACGTCGTCGGGCACAGCCTCGGTGGGCTGATCGCCCGGTACCACGTCCAGCGGCAGGGTGGCGACCGCCGGGTCGACACGCTCGTGACCCTGGGCACGCCGCACCGGGGCTCGATCCTGGCCCACGTGCTGCCCACGCCGCTGGTGCGCCAACTGCGTCCCGGCTCGCCGCTGCTGCAGGAACTGGACCACCCTGCGCCGGCCTGCCGGACCCGCGTCACGGCCGTGTACAGCGACCTGGACCAGGTGGTGCTGCCCACGCACTCGGGGCGCTGCGACCACCCCGACCTCGGCGCCCGCAACGTGCTGTTCCGGGGCGTCGGGCACATGTCGCTGCCCATCCACCGCGGCGTCCTGGACGAGGTGGCCGCCACCCTCGCCGGCGTCGCCGAGCCCACTGCGCACGGCGCACCGGTGGCCGCGGTCGCCTGAGCCGACCGGCCCCGGGGAGGCGCGCCGAGTCGACCCGTCGACGAGACGACGTGCACACATCGCGACACGCAACGTTCGGTGCTTGGTCGCCCACTCACGGATCGTTACGGTCCGATCACGGCGCCGGCACGGCCGGCGGACGCCACTGACGGTGTCCTCGCCGTCGTCGCTCCCCCGACGAACGCTCAGCGAGCGCTCGCCGGCCAGGCAGTCCGGGAAGGTTCGCCGTGTCTCGCAGCAGTGCACAGGTGCTGGAGGGACCACGCGCCGACGTCGCCGTGGTGCCCCGGCCGCGCGCCGCCGTCGAGGGCCCCGTGCGCGCGCCGGCCCCGACGCCGCCGCCCGCCGAGCCCACGACCTCGGCCGAGCCACGCGTCCGCCGCCGGCTGCCGCACCCGCCGGGCCGTCGCGCCCCCCTCTGGCTCGCCGCCCTGGTCGCCGGCGCCGTCCTCGCCGGGATCCCGGCCGCGACCGGGGACCGCGCGGACGTCTCCGCCTCCGCTTCCGACTACGGCCTCGGCGTCAGCACCGAAGTGAGCTTCGCCGGCGGCCTCGAGGGCGCCGACGCCCGGCGCGGCATCACCGAGGCCGAGGCCCAGGCGCGGCTCAGCGAGCTCGCCGCCTCCCGCGCCGCCCGGCAGCCCAAGATCGTGGCCCCGACGCAGGGCACGCTCACCACCTGCTTCTGCCGCCGCTGGGGCACCATGCACTACGGCCTGGACCTGGCGGCGCCGCTCGGCACGCCCATCGTCGCCGCCACCGACGGCGTCGTCGTGCGGGCCGGACGCGCCTCGGGGTACGGCAACGCCGTCTACATCCAGGATGCCGACGGCAACGTGCACATCTACGGGCACATGCGCTACTACAGCGTCTCCGCCGGCGACATCGTCACCGCCGGGGAGCAGATCGCCAAGATCGGCAACGAGGGCCAGTCGACCGGGCCGCACCTGCACTACGAGATCCACCGCGGCGGGATGGACGGGCGACCGATCGACCCCCGGGCCTGGCTGGCCGAGCGCGGGGCGAGCGTGTGATCCGTCGGCCTCCGGCCGACACCGCGACTCCCTGATCCGTCGCCCTCCGGGCGACACCGCGGCCACGTGCCGTCCCCTGATGCATTGAGCGCGTCCTGACCCTCGTCGAGGGCCCTTCGGGCCCGCTCCTCCGGTCACGTCGCACGCGGCGCGCGTCGTGGGGCGCAGCTCCGTGCCGTCCCCTGTCGGTGCCGCGGCTTCCAGCCCTCGTCGGGGACCCTTCGGGCCCCGCTCCTCGGGCTACAGCTTCACGAGGGGGGCGTAGCGGAGGACGAGGCGCTTGGTGCCGCCGGAACCGAAGTCGACCGTGGCCTGGGCCTTGTCCCCCACGCCGGTCACCTCCACTACCGTGCCGAGCCCGAAGGCGTCGTGGCTGACCCGGTCGCCGACCTCGACGCTGATCACCTGCCGGTTGCCGGCCCCGCCGCGCAGACCACCGGTGGACAGGCCGGTGGCGGCCACCCGCGTCTGCGCCGACTTGTAGCCGGTCGACGGGGCGGGCACCGGGTCGGTGCGTTCCCAGTGGATGGTCTCGGCCGGGATCTCGTCGAGGAACCGGGACGGCGGGTTGTAGGCCGGCTGCCCCCAGCTGGTGCGCACCGTCGCCCGCGAGATGAACAGCCGCTGGCGCGCCCGGGTGATGCCCACGTACGCCAGCCGGCGCTCCTCCTCCAGCTCCCGCGGGTCACCGAGCGCGCGCAGGTGCGGGAAGACGCCGTCCTCCATGCCGGTGAGGAAGACGACCGGGAACTCCAGCCCCTTCGCGGTGTGCAGGGTCATCAGCGTGACCACGCCGGCCTCGTCACCCGAGACCGGGATCTGGTCGGCGTCGGCGACCAGCGACACCTGCTCCAGGAAGTCGGTGACCGAGCCACCCGGATTGGCGGCCTCGAACTCCGCGGCGACCGAGATGAGCTCGTTGAGGTTGTCGACGCGGCCCTCGTCCTGCGGATCGGTGCTGGCCTGCAGTTCGGCGAGGTAGCCGGTGCGGTCGAGGATGCTCTCCAGCAGCGCAGCCGGGCCCGAGCCGGTCTCGACGAGCTGCTCGAACTCCTCGAGCAGCGCCACGAACTCCTGCAGCGCCTTGAGCGAGCGGGTGGCCAGGTCGGGCACCTCGGCGCAGCGCCGCAGGGCCGACCCGAACGCGATCCGCTCCCGGTCGGCGAACGACTCGATGCAGGACTCGGCCTTGTCGCCGATCCCCCGCTTGGGCACGTTGATGATGCGGCGCAGGCTGACCACGTCGGCCGGGTTGGCGACCAGCTTCAGGTAGGCCAGCGCGTCGCGGACCTCCTTGCGCTCGTAGAACCGGACCCCGCCGACGACCTTGTACGGCATGCCGACGCGGATGAAGACCTCTTCGAACACGCGGGAGGCGTTGTTCGTGCGGTAGAAGACCGCGATGTCCTTCGGCTGGAACGCGCCCTCGTCGACCAGGGCGTCGATCTGCTCGGCGACCCACGCCGCCTCGTCGTGCTCGTTGTCGGCGACGTAGCCCTCGATCAGCTCGCCGTCGCCGGAGTCGGTCCACAGGTTCTTCGGCCGGCGGCCGGTGTTCTTGGCGATGACCGTGTTCGCGGCCTTGAGGATCCGCTGGGTGGAGCGGTAGTTCTGCTCCAGCAGGATCGTGGTCGCCTGCGGGTAGTCGCGCTCGAACTCGTCGATGTTGCGGATCGTCGCGCCGCGGAACGCGTAGATCGACTGGTCGGCGTCACCGACGACGCACAGCTCGGCCTGCGGCACCGGCCCCTCGCCCGTGCCGGTCAGCTCGCGCACGAGCATGTACTGGGCGTGGTTGGTGTCCTGGTACTCGTCGACCAGCACGTGCCGGAACCGGCGGCGGTAGTGCTCGGCGACGTCGGGGAACGCCTGCAGCAGGTGGACCGTCGTCATGATCAGGTCGTCGAAGTCCATGGCGTGCGCCTCGCGCAGCCGCCGCTGGTAGAGCGTGTACGCCTCCTTCAGCACCTTTTCCGGCGCCGTCTGGGGGCTGAACGACTCCTCGTCGACGAGCTCGTTCTTCAGGTTGGACACCTGGTTGGCCAGGCTGCGGCCGGGATAGCGCTTCGCATCGAGGTCCAGGTCGCGCGCGACCATCGTCATCAGCCGGATGGAGTCGCCCTGGTCGTAGATCGTGAACGAGGACTTCATTCCGAGCTTGGCGGCCTCGGCCCGCAGGATGCGCACGCACATCGAGTGGAAGGTCGACACCCACATCGACCGCGCCCGCGGTCCGACCAGTGCGGCGACCCGCTCCTTCATCTCACCGGCGGCCTTGTTGGTGAAGGTGATCGCGAGGATTTCGCCCGGCTGCACCCCGCGCGCGCCGAGCAGGTAGGCGATCCGGTGGGTGAGCACCCGGGTCTTGCCCGACCCGGCGCCGGCGACGATGAGCAGCGGGCTGCCCTCGTGGACGACGGCGTCGCGCTGCGGGCCGTTGAGCCCCGCCAGCATCCGGTCCAGCTCCCGCCCGAGCGAGCCGGGAGCGGAGCGCTGCAGGGCGGCGGTGCCGGGGAGGGACTGCTGGAGGCTGCTGCTCATGAGACCGCCACTGTAAGCCGGACGGGTGACCGTTCCGCCGGGCCCGGGGACCAGCCGCACCACCCGCCCCGGGCGACCGCGTCTACCTCCGGCCGCGCGGCTGTGGCACACTCCCGCTCGTGTTCGCCACGGTCCGCTTTTCCTACGGCCACCGGGATCCGGTGTCCGTCACCGCTGGCTGAGCACATGCCGCAATCGACGCCCCGGGCCCGAGGAGCCCGGGGCGTTTTTTCTTTTCCCGGGTCCAGGTCCAGCCACCGCGAAGGACATCCGATGAACACGCTCACCGCCTCCTCCCCCGCCGGCCCGACCGCTCCCGCCGACCCGGCCGAACGGATCGGTGCGCTCCGCAGCGCGATCGACGCCTGCGACGCCGAGATCATCGAGCTCGTCCGCCGCCGGCTGCGGATCAGCCAGGAGATCGGCGCGCTGCGCGCTGCCTCCGGCGGAACCCGGCTCTCGCTCTCCCGCGAGCAGCAGGTCCTGTCCCGGTTCCGCTCGGCGCTGGGGCCCGGCGGTGCCGACCTGGGCATGATGCTGCTGCGCCAGGGCCGCGGCCGGCTCTAGAAGGACCTCCTTGCCCCCCACCGCTCGCAGGCTCGCCGCGGGCCCCTGCAAGGAGGCCGCCGTCCTCCTCACCCCTCGCGCGCGAGGGGTGAGGGGCTCGACGGGGGCCTAGGGGCCGCTGCGCCAGACCTGCGAGTCGTCGTCGCCCATCGCCGCGACCTCGAACACCCGCCCCGGGCAGGCCTCGTTCGCCTCGTCGGCGAGCTGCATGCCCAGCACCAGCGCGGCGTCGAGGTCTGCGGCCTCCCGCTCCGTCGCCACCCGCAGCACCGCCCGGTCGGGTTCCCGCCACAGCCGCAGCTCGGGGTCGCCCGGGGCGAGGGCGGCCCGGAGCTCGTCGACCCTGGCGTCGTCCAGCGGGGCGGAGGACCGGAGGGCGACCGAGAGCGTGAAGGCGGGCACGACGGCGAGTCTGCGGGATGCCGGCGGCGCGGTCGACGGCGCCCCGGTGTCACATCCCGGCCGGCTGCGTCGTCTCCATGGGCACCCGTCCCCGTGGAGAGGAACGACCATGGCCCGCATCCCGCTCGACCCGCCCCGCACCCCGCTCGTCCGCCTCGCCGAGTGGTACTCCCGCCGCCGCTTCGGCGTCGTCCTGGACCCTGGCGCGGCGATGGCGCACCACGGCCGCGTGCTGCGCGCCTACGTCCGGCACGAGCAGTCGGTGGCCCGCTGGAACCGCCTGGACCCCACGCTCAAGGCGCTGGCGGTCATGTCGTCGGCCGCGACGATCGGCTGCTCCTGGTGCCTGGACTTCGGCTACTGGGGGAGCACGCAGGACGGGGTCGACCCGGCGAAGCTCCGGGACGTCCCGCGGTGGCGCGACAGCGACGTCTACACCGACCTCGAGCGGCAGGTGCTCGCCTACGGGGAGGCGATGACGACGACCCCGGTGCAGGTCACCGACGAGATGGTCGCCGGTCTGCGCCGCCACCTCGACGACGCCGAGCTCGTCGAGCTGACGATGATGATCTCCGTGGAGAACTCGCGGTCCCGGTTCAACAGCGCACTGGGCCTCACCAGCCAGGGCTTCTCGGACCGCTGCGAGCTCCCCGCGTGACCGCGCCCCTCGCCCCGTTCGACCGGCACCGGGGGCTGCTGTTCTCGGTGGCCTACCAGATGCTCGGCAGCGTCGCCGACGCCGAGGACGTCGTGCAGGACGCCTGGCTGCGCTGGTCGGCGGCCGACCGGGGCGAGGTGGCCGACGCGCGGGCCTACCTGGTGCGGATCACCACCCGGCTGGCGCTGGACCGGCTGGGCTCGGCCCGGGCCCGCCGGGAGAGCTACGTGGGGCCGTGGCTGCCCGAGCCGCTGCTCACCGGCGCCGCCCCGGTGGCGGCCGCGCCCGCACCCACCGACCCGACCGGATCCGCGGAACTCGGCGAGCAGGTCGGCCTCGCCCTGCTCGTGGTGCTGGAGAGCCTCTCCCCCGCCGAGCGCGCGGTCTTCGTGCTCCGCGAGGTCTTCGGCCTGCCGGTCGCCGAGGTGGCGGCGGCGCTGGGCCGGTCCGAGGCCGCGGTCCGCCAGACCGCCCACCGCGCCCGCGAGCACGTGCGGGCACGCCGTCCCCGGTTCGCCGCCGACCGCCGGTCGCAGCAGGAGGTGACCGAGCGGTTTTTCGCGGCCTGCGCCGGTGGGGACGTCGAGGCGCTGCTCGCCGCCCTCGCGCCGGACGTCGTCCTGGTGAGCGACGGGGGCGGCAAGGTGAAGGCGGCGTTGCGGCCGGTCACCGGCGCGGACAAGGTGGCGCGCTTCCTGCTAGGGATCGTCGCGCAGGGCGCGGCGCTGCCAGACCTGAGGATCGAGGTCGTCGACGTCAACGGCGCCGCGGGCATCGCTGCGTGGGCGGGTGGAACGCCGCTGCTGGCCATCTCGCCGGTCGTCACCGACGGGCGGATCGAGCAGCTGCTGGTCGTGCGCAACCCGGACAAGCTCCGCGGGCTCTCCGTAGGCTCCGCCGGGTGACCTCCCCGCTGCCGACCCGGCCCGCCGACCACGTCGAGCGCGCTCTCTGCGTGCTCGCCCACCCCGACGACGTGGACTTCGGCAGCGCCGGGACGGTCGCCACCTGGACCGCCGCCGGCACGGAGGTCACCTACCTGATCGTCACCGACGGCGACGCGGGCGGGTTCGACGAGACGCCGCGGGAGCGGATGGGGCCGCTGCGCCGGGCCGAGCAGGTCGCGGCGGCCGCGGAGGTCGGCGTCACCGACGTCCGCTTCCTCGGCTACCCGGACGGCCGGCTGGAGCTCACCCTCGACCTGCGCCGGGACATCAGCCGGGTCATCCGGCAGGTGCGGCCCCAGCGGGTGCTGACCAGCTCGCCGGAGCGCTTCTGGGAGCGGATCGGCGCGAGCCACCCCGACCACATGACCGTGGGCGAGTCGACGCTGCGCGCGGTCTACCCCGACGCCCGCAACCCGTTCGCCTTCCCCGAGCTGCTGACCGACGAGGGGCTGGACGCGTGGACCGTCGCGGAGGTGTGGCTCGGCGCCAGCCCGCGCGCCGACCACGCCGTCGACGTCACCGACGCGCTCGACCGGAAGCTGGCCGCGCTCCGGCGCCACGTCACCCAGGTGAGCCATCTGGACGACCTCGACGGCTTCGTCACCGCCTGGATGCGGCAGACGGCGGAGCGGTTCGGCCTGCCCGCCGGCCGGGCCGCCGAGGCCTTCCACGTGGTGCACACCGCCTGACGCGATGAGTCGCGGCCGCGCGACCGGTCATCTCCCCGTGGACGGTGGCAGAGAGCGCGCAGACCGGATCGAGGACGCGGTGGCCGGGGCGGTCGCCGCCGGGGAGGTGCCGGGCGCCGCGTGGTGGGTAGGCCGGCACGGCGAACCCGTCTCCAGCGGCGCAGCGGGCGTGCACGCGCCCGGCACCGGCGACGCCGTGCGCCCGGACACCGTGTTCCGCATCTCCTCCGTGACCAAGCCGGTCGTCGCCGCGGCGGCCATGGCGCTCGTGGACGACGGCGTCCTCGCCCTCGACGAGCCCGTCGACGCACTCCTCCCCGAGCTCGCCGCCCGTCGGGTCCTGGTCGATCCCACCGACCCGGACGCCGGGACCGTGCCGGCCGAGCGGCCGATCACGCTCCGAGACGTCCTCACCCTCCGGCTGGGGCTCGGCCTGGACTTCACCGCGCCCTGGCCGTCCCCCACGGTGGCCGCGCTCGCCGCAGCGGGGCTGCCCGTGGGACCCCCGGCGCCCCGGGCCGCACCGGAGCCGGACGAGTGGATGCGGCTGCTCGGCACAGTCCCGCTGGCCCACCAGCCCGGCAGGCGCTGGCTCTACCACGTGGGCGCCAGCGTGCTCGGCGTCCTGGTGTCGCGCGCCGCGGGGCGGCCGCTGCCCGCGGTCCTGGACGAGCGGATCCTCCGGCCGACGGGGATGCGCAGCACCGGTTTCGGGGTGCCGGCGGCGGCCCGCCACCGGCTGGGGCCGCACTGGACGCCGCCGGGGCCCGATGGCGTGCGGGAGCTCTACGACCCGGTGGACGGCCAGTGGTCGTCGGCACCCGCGTTCCCCGACGGCGCCGACGGCCTGGTCTCCACGGTCGGCGACCTGGCCGCTCTCGCCTGCGCGCTGGAGACGCGAGGGTGCGCTCCCGACGGGCCCCGGGTGTTGAGCGAGGGCGCGGTCCGCGCCATGACCACCGATCAGGTCGGCCCGGTGGACGAGGAGGGCGGCGGATGGGGGCTGGGTATCGGCGTCCGCCGCACCGACGAGGCGGACGGGCGGCACGCCGGGTCCTACGGCTGGGACGGCGGCCTGGGCAGCACGTGGTGGACCGACCCGGTCACCGGCACGACGGCCGTCCTGCTGACCAACCAGATGTGGGCCTCCCCGCAGCCACCGCCGCTGTTCGACGCCTTCCGGCGCGCCGCCTTCGCTCCCGAGCGCTCGACGGCGGGCGGAACGAGCTCGTAACACGGCGTCCCGTCGGCGCCACGTGGACGCAACACCGGGCCCGTAGAACTCCCCCGACGCCCACCGCCGGCACCGGGAGAACACGTTGACGACCACCTCGCACGACCGCACCACCCCCGACCCGCAGGAGGCGGCCGAGCGCCTCGAGCGGGGGCTCGGCCGCCGCGGGTTCGTGCAGGCCGCCCTGGCCACCGGGGCGCTGCTGGCCGCGGGGGCGGCGACAGCGGGTCCGGCGGCCGCCGCACCCGCGCCGCGCACGCGGCTGCCCCGGGAGGTCCTCCAGCCGGGCAAGGGACCGATCGACGGCCAGGTCTACCTGCCCTCACGACCCGACGAGGTGCGGTGGGGCTACCTCCCGCGCACCACCGACACCCCGGTGGCCCACCTGCGGTCGGGCGGGACGATCACCATCGACACCGTCAGCCACGAAGGGATCCTCGAGGACCAGGGGCGCGACCCGGTGGCCTGGTTCGGCAGCAAGGGGGTGCCCCGGGGCGAGGTGCTCGACGACGCCGTCGCCATCGCGGCGGAGTACGCCCGGCACCCACGGAACTTCGACGCCGACGGCCCGCATGTGGTCACCGGGCCGGTGCACGTCGACGGCGCGCGCCCGGGCGACGTCCTCAAGATCGAACTGCTGACGGCCTTGCCCCGCGTCCCCTACGGCGTCGTCTCCAGCCGGCACGGCAAGGGCGCGCTGTCGGCGGCGTTCGCCGCCGACCCCGGCGACATCACCGCTGCCGAGGTCATGCCCACCACGCCCGACGGGCGCGGCACCGGGGACCCGCTGAGGTACGGCAACGTCTCGCACTTCACCCCGCTGGCGGTCCGCGGCGGCGTGGTGCGGGCAGCCCTGCCGCGCGGGCCGAAGGGCACGGTCTCCTGGCCGGTCGACCCCTTCGCCGGCCTCATGGCGGTGGCGACGGTCGGGGACGCGACGGCGCTCAACGACCCGCTGGTCAACTCCATCCCGCCCACCGTGGGTGGCGGCAACATCGACGTGAACCTTCTCGGTGTGGGGTCGGCGTTCTACGTGCCGGTCGTCGCGGCCGGCGCGCTCTTCTCGGTCGGGGACCCGCACATGTCGATGGGCAGCGGCGAGGTCGCCCTCACCGCCCTCGAGGGCTCGCTGCGCCTCACGTTCCGGCTGACCGTCTGCCGCGCGGGCACCTCCGACGCCCCCTCGGTGGCGTTCCGCTACCCGTTCGGGGAGACGCCGGAGTCATGGCTGCCGATCGGCCTGTCCGACCCCGACGGCGCCCGGTTCGGGCAGGGCAGCGATCTCGACGTCGCCAACCGGCGGGCGGTGGTGCACGCCCTGGACTTCCTGCAGAACGACCTCGGGATGGACCGCGCCGTCGCCTACGCGTACCTGTCCGCCGCGGTCGACTTCGAGGTCTCCCAGGTGGTCGACCGGACCGTCGGCGTGCACGGGGTCATCCCGAAGAGCCACTTCCGCTGACGGCCGTGCTCGGCGGCGGCGCCGCTCAGCCGCCGCCGAGCACGAGCAGGGTGCCGGCGAAGACGATGCCGGTGATCAGGCAGGTGATCGCGGTGAACCCGAAGATGTCGCGGACGCCGAGCCCGGCCACCGCGAGCAGCGGCAGGGCCCAGAACGGCTGGATCATGTTCGTCCACTGGTCGCCGTAGGCGATCGCCATGGTGATGACGGCCGGATCGACGCCGAGGGAGTCGGCGGCGTCGAGGAAGATCGGTGCCTGCACGGCGAACTGGCCGCCGCCGCTCGGCACGAACAGGTTCAGCAGCCCGGCCGAGAGGAAGGCCATCAGCCCGAGGCTGCCGGGGCTGGCGATGTCGGTGAACCACCCGCTCAGCTGCGCCGCCAGCCCGGAGGCGGTCATCATCCCGATGATCCCGGCGTAGAGCGGGTACTGGAGCAGCACCTCCCCGACGGTCCGCACCGCTCCGCCGACGAGCTCGGCCAGCTCCGCCGGGCTGCGCACGATGAGCAGGATCGCCGCGAGGAAGCTCCAGTTGACGATGTCGAGGGTGAGGTCGAAGCCCTCCTGCGCGAAGTAGACGCCGAGGTAGACGAGCA
The DNA here is from genome assembly GCF_054050995.1 of Blastococcus sp. SYSU DS1021. Lineage (NCBI taxonomy): Bacteria > Bacillati > Actinomycetota > Actinomycetes > Geodermatophilales > Geodermatophilaceae > Blastococcus > Blastococcus sp. SYSU DS1021. The sequence continues at coordinate 17,783 of NZ_JBJHAL010000023.1, forward strand.
GGGCGACACCCGGGACGAGGGTGACCAGCCGCGAGGCCTCCAGGCGCTCGGCCGGGGTCCCCGGGGTCTTCAGCTCGATGTCGGGCTCCTCGGTCCCCATCCGCTCGGGGAGCTGGACGACCCGGTCCCTGTCCTTGGGGGCCAGGAGCACCACCGTGCCGAGGATCGCGGCGACGGCGACGACGATCGCGATGAGGTTCCACGGCGAGTAGACCGTCTCGCTGATCGGGATGGTGCGGCCGATCGCCTCCTCGACGAAGCTCCCCGGGGTCGCCGCGGCCAGCGGGCCGGTGGCGCTGTAGCCCATGTGCCAGACGGCGAAGCCGGAGTAGGCGCTGGCCACCAGCAGCGGGTAGTGCAGTCGCGTGCCGCGACGCCGGGCGGCCCGGCCGACCTCGAGGGCGATGACGCCGCCGACCACCAGCCCCAGCCCGAAGCTGATCAGCGAGGCGAGGGCCGAGACGAGCGCCACGAAGGCGTACGCCGCCCGGGGGCTCTTGGGGACGTCGGCGATGCGGGTCAGCCCGGCCTTGACCGGCCGCGTGAGCGCCAGCGTGTAGCCGAGCAGGAGCACGAGGGCCACCTGCGTCATGAAGGCCAGCAGGCCGGAGAGGCCGTCGCCCCACGCCCGGGTCAGCTCGGCGGGACCGATGTCGCCGAAGACCAGCGCGAGGACGGCGACGATCACGGTCAGGACGACGGCGAAGACGAAGGCCCCCGGGAGGTACCTCTCGACGCCGGTCACCAGCGGGCGCGACAGGGTGCGCAGCACGAAGGAGCTCCTCTCCCCGGGGATGTGGTCCGCCACACATCCTGGCCGGGGGCCGGCGGAGCGGCCAGTCGTCGCCGGTCAGAGCAGCCGGTTGGTCGCCGCCCAGCGGGTGAGCTCGTTGCGGTTGGACAGCTGCAGCTTCCGCAGCACGTTGGAGGCGTGGGACTCGACCGTCTTCACCGAGATGAACAGCCGGGAGCCGATCTCGCGGTAGGTGTAGCCGCGGGCAAGCAGCTGCATGACCTCCCGCTCGCGGGCGCTCAGCAGGTCCAGCCCCGGGTCGCTGGCCTCCTCGGCCGCCGGCGCCTGCGCGACCGCGCCCCCGGCGGCGAAGGCGTCCAGCACGAACCCGGCCAGCCGGGGGCTGAAGACGACGTCGCCGTCGGCGACCCGGCGGACGGCGTCGAGCAGGTCGGGCCCGGAGATCGTCTTGGTCACGTAGCCGCGCGCCCCGGCGCGGATGACGGCGATGACGTCCTCGGCGGCGTCGGACACCGAGAGCGCGAGCCACCGCACGTCGGGCAGCTCGCCCCGCAGCGTCTCCAGCACCGCGCGCCCGCCCCCGCCGGGCATGTGCACGTCCAGCAGCACGACATCGGGGCGGGTGGCACGGATGCCCTCGACCGCGCCGGCGACGTCGGCCGCCTCCCCGACGACGGCCACGGAGTCGCCGAGCTCCGCCCGCACCCCGGTGCGCACCATCGCGTGGTCGTCCACCACGAACACCCGCGGGGTCATGCCCGGCCTCCCTGTTCGCTTCCGTGCGGCGCACCGCTCCCCGCTCGCATGCCCAGGCCACCTCCGCGGTTGGTCCGCTCCACTCTCGATCCTCGCTGCGGTGCTCCCGCCCGGTCCGCGGCCGCCTCGCCGCGCTGCTCCCGCCGCTGCCCGCCCAGGGCCTTCCTCGGCAGGACCAGCTCCACCTCGGTCCCCTCCCCCGGCGTCGACCGGATCTGCGTGCTGCCGCCCAGCCGGGCCAGCCGGCCGCGCACCGAGTCGCGCAGGCCGCGCCGGTCGTCGGGCACCGTGCCGGGGTCGAACCCCTTGCCGCGGTCCCGGACGAACACCGACACCTGGTCGGCGGTCACCTCGGTGTACAGGTCCGCGGACGGCACGCCGGAGTGCTTGGCCGCGTTGACCAGGGCCTCGCGGGTCGCGGCGCCGAGCGCGGCCAGCTCCTCGTCGACGGGGGCGTCGCCGACCACGACGGGGTCGACGGTCAGCGCGTGGTCCGCCTCCACCTCGGCGACCATGCCCGCCACCAGCCCGGCCCACGTGCCGCCCTCGCGGACGGCCGCCGGGTCGTACAGCCAGGCCCGGAGCTCGCGCTCCTGGCTGCGGGCCAGCCGGCTCACCGCCTGCGGCTCGTCGGCGTTGCGCTGGATCAGGGCCAGGGTCTGCAGCACCGAGTCGTGCAGGTGCGCGGCGACGGCGGCTCGTTCCTCCGACCGGATCCGCGCGGCGCGCTCCTCGGCGCGGGAGTCGAGCAGCCGGCGCCACAGCGGTGCGGTCGCCAGGACGACGCCGGTGAGGATCAGCAGCGTCGCGGCGAAGCCGTTGCGGGCGTTGGCCAGCTGACCGGTGGTGGCCAGCAGGAGGAAGAGCCCGACACCCACGACGGCGACCCCGCCGGCCAGCACCCAGCGGGCCGCCGGCACGGCGAGCGTCCGGTCGGTGTCCAGCTGCCGCCAGATCACGGCCAGGCCGCCGACGAGGAGGACGAGCGGGAGGACGACGTCACTGCTGGTCCAGGCCGTGAGCTGACCGAGCAGGCTCGCCGCGGCGAGGCCGAGGACCGCCAGCAGGACCCACTGGCGGACGCCGGCGGGTCGCCAGCCCTGCGGCTCGGGCGCCGGGACCCCGGGCGCGCCGACCGGCATCGTCATCCAGAGCAGCCCGTACCCGATGATGCCCAGCCCGGTGGTGGCCAGCAGCACGAAGGCCACCCGCACCACCAGGGGGTCCTGGCGCAGGTGGGCCGCGGTTCCGGCCGCCACGCCGGCGACGACCCGGCCCTCGCGCGGGCGCACCAGCGGCGGGCGCGGCGGCAGGGTGGTGGTCACGCTACCGATCGTCGCACCGGGCGTGGCGCCGCCGACACCGGTGATCACCCCGGAAGAGGAACCAGGGTCGGTTGGGGGGGTTCCCTGATGGTGTCCGCCTCGTCCGGTGGGCAGGCTCTGTGGCATGACCTCACCACCCCCTCCGGCTCCGCCCACGGTGGAGCCACCGGCCTGGTCCCCGCCCCCCGGCCCACCGGCCCGCCCCCAGTTGCGCCGCAGCCGCACCGACAAGGTCATCGGCGGTGTGAACGGCGGCCTGGCCGAGTACACCGGCATCGACGCGCTGCTGTGGCGGGTCGGCTTCGTCGCCCTCGCGCTCGCCGGCGGCACCGGCCTGCTGGTCTACCTCCTGCTCTGGCTGCTCATGCCGGCCGGCCCGGAGGGGACGGCCGAGCCGTCGCCCGGGCAGCCCGCCGCACCGCGCGTCCGGGAACCGGCCGGCCCCCGCTCCCCCGTCCCCGGTCTCACGATCGCCTGCCTGCTGATCGTCGTCGGGGCGCTCGCGCTGATCGCCCAGCTCACCGACTGGGACGTCGGCGCCGTCGGCTACCTCGGGACCGCCCTGCTCGTGGTCGGCGCCGGGCTCGTCGTCGCCGCGTTCGGCCAGGGCCGCACCGCGCGCGGCGGCCTGCTGACCCTCGGCATCGTCCTGGCGGTGGCGCTGGCGATCGCCGACGCGGCGCCGAACGACGCCGGGGTGGGCGACCGCACGTACCGGCCGCAGTCCGTCGCGGACGTGCGCGAGCTCTACGAGGGCGGTGTCGGCAACCTCACCGTGGACCTCTCCGAGGTGCCCATGGCCGATCTGCCCGACGCCCTCGAGATCCGCGTGGAGCACGGCGTCGGCGACGTCGAGGTCGTCCTGCCCTCCTCCGCGGACGCCCGCGTCCGCGTGGACCAGGGGCTCGGTGAGTCCGACGTCCTCGGCTCCCTCGGGTCCGGCGGCGGCTTCTACCCCGGGACGGGCGCGGCCGAGTGGACCGGCGACGGCGAGGCCGAGATCGTGCTCGAGATCGACTCCGGTATCGGACAGGTGGAGGTGTCCCGTGGCTGATTACAGCGAGTTCCCGACCACGCCGACGGCGTGGCAGGAGCAGCAGTGGCAGATGGTGGCGCCGCTGGCGACCGAGGACCAGCCCCAGCCGCCGCAGCGGCGGAAGCCGGATCTCGTCGCGCTGGTGCCCGGCCTGGTCTTCGTGCTCCTGGCGATCACGACGATGGCCGGCGTGGACCTCGCCCTGGGCCTGCTGGACGACGGTGGCCTGCTCTGGCTGGTCCTGATCGGTGCCGGGATCGCGTTGCTGGTGAAGGAGCTGCGGAAGGCGCGGGGCCGCCGCTGACCGACGGGAGGGGTGGACGCCGGGGGGGGGGGGGGGGGGGGGGGGGGGGGGCGCCCCCCCCCCCCCCCCCGCCCCCCCCCCCCCCCCCCCCCCCCCCCCCCCCCCCCCCCCCCCCCCCCCCCGGCGCTCGCGGCGGCTACCCGACGACGGCCAGGGCGACGGTGCCCACGTAGATCAGCGGGATCGACACGCCCTCGAAGCCGATCCACTTCCGGTCGCGCATGAGCAGCCCTGCGGAGAGCACCGCGGTCATCACCAGCGTGCCGCCGACGAGGACCAGGCTGGTCGGGCCGGCGTCCCGGTAGATCGGCCCCTCCAGGTAGCCGACGTCGGCGACCGAGATCATCAGGATGTCGTAGACGTTCCCGCCGACGATGTTGCCGACGCCGAGGGTCAGCTGGCCCATCCGCACCGCGGTCAGCAGCACGACGAGCTCGGGCAGGGAGCTGATCGCCGTCGTGAGGGTGAATCCCACGACGCCGCTGTCCAGGTCGGCCCGCTCGATGACACTGAGCCCGGCCCGGCCCACGATCCAGCCCGCGACACCGGTCACCAGCCCGAGCGCGGCGAGCAGGCCCCACAGGCGGGCGGTCGAGCGCTCGTCGCCGTTCCCGTTCCCGTTCCCGTCGCCGTCCCCGTCCCCGTCGCCGTCCCCGTTGCCGGTGCCGTTGCCGTTGCCCTCGTCCCCGTCTGCGGTCTGGTCGGTGTGGACCGGCTGCCACATCGGCTCCCGCTGCATCCGCCGGAGCAGCGTCAGCCCGTAGGCGTAGAGGACGGGGATCAGCAGGGTCATGGGGTGGATCCAGCCCAGCCGGAGGTCCGGCGTGGCGTAGGCGATCACCGGAACCGCGAGCATCGCGCTCAGCAGCACCGACTGCAGCACGTTCTGCAGCGACGCCGCCGCGTGCTCCAGGTTCACCCGGCGGTAGAGGAGGTCGGCGATCGCCAGCCACACCGTCTGGAGCGCGATACCGCCGACCGGGTTGGCCAGGGCGAACCCCGGGTCGCCCTCGATCGCGCCGGTGAGCACGGTGACGTTCCCCGGCAGCGAGGTGACCGCCCCCAGCAGCAGGGCACCCCCGATCGCGTCACCGAGGCCGGTGCGCTCGGCCAGGGAGTCGGCGACACGGGTGAGCCGGACCCCCGCGACCACGATGACGACGGCCATCGCGGCGAGCACGCCCAGGCTCGGCCAGAGAGGCCACGGAGCGAAACTCACTCGTCCTCCGGGTCCTCGACTGCAACGGCCGACGACGACCCCACCACACCGACCGGGATCCTGCCGGTCGAGGCCCCCTCCGGAGGGTCTCCGGAGGGGGCGGACCTCAGGCGGCCACCCGCGCGCAGAACTCGAGGACCCGCCGCCACAGCAGCTCGGAGGCGGCGGCGTCGTACTCGCCGGGCAGGCTGACGTCGGTGAACAGGTGGCCGGTCCCCGGGTAGTCGTGGACCTCGATCTCGACTCCCGCACCCCGGGCGTCGGCGACCACGGAGTCGATCCAGTCCTGCTCCCGGAAGGGATCGCCCTCGGTGTAGTGCAGCTGCGCGGGCACACCGTCCGGCCAGCGGTCGGCTCCCAGCACCTGCACCGGCAACGCCCCGGAGAAGAGCAGCAGCCCCGCGCAGCGCCGCTGGGTGGCGACGTACTCGGCCATGCCGGCGCCGTTGGAGAAGCCGGCCGCGAGGAACCCGTCGGGCAGGTGGCGCACCGCCTCCACCGCCCGGGCCATCAGCGCCGGGAACCCGACCTCCTCGACGTGGGCCATCGCCGATGCGTAGTCGTCGAAGACCAGCCCGTCGTACTGGTCGACGACCAGGACGTCGTGCCCGGCGGAGCGGAGCCGTTCGGCCGCCGCCGTGATCCCGGGCCGGACGCCGAGGACGGAGTGGAAGAGCGCGATGGTGGTCATGAGGTCACCCTGCCGGGCTGCTGGTGACACCGTCCTGTCACCGTTTTCTGCCAGGATCCCGGCATGAACCGGACCGACCGGATGCACGCCATCTCGGAGGAGCTGCGCCGCGCCGGCGCACGGGGACGGACGGCGCAGCGACTGGCCGACTGGCTGGAGGTGTCGCCGCGCACGGTCAAGCGGGACGTCTCCGCCCTGCAGCAGGCGGGGATGCCGATCTGGGCGACCGCCGGGCCGGGTGGCGGCTACGTGCTCGACGCCACGGCCTCCCTGCCGCCGGTCAACCTGAGCCCGGCGCAGGCCGTGGCGCTGGCGGTGGCGCTGGCCGGTGCGTCGGAGGCGCCGTTCGCCGCGGACGGCCGTGCCGCGCTGGAGAAGGTCCTCGATGTCATGGGGCCAGGTGCCCGGGAGTCCGCCCGCGAGCTCGGTGGCCGGGTGTGGGTGCGCGGCGACGAGCGAGGACGACCGGGGGCGGCGTCCGTCGTCGAGGAAGCGCTCCTGCGCCGGCGGGTGGTCGCCATCCGCTACCGCGACGACAGCGGCGCGGTCTCCCGACGTCGGGTGGAGCCGCACCTGCTGGCACGCACCGGCGACCGGTGGTACCTCGTGGCCTGGTGCCGGCTGCGGGACGCGCCGCGCTGGTTCCGCTGGGACCGGATCGAGGCCGCCGACCTCACCACCGAGACGCCTCCCCAGCGCGATCCGGACGCGTTCGGCACACCGCCACCCGACGCGCACACGGTGCGGGTGCCCGCGACGTGAGGCGCTGGAACGACCCAGGTGACGTCCTGGAACGGCCCCCTTCCAGGGACCCGGCCCGAGCGGAGCGAGGGTCGGGGAGGAAGGGGGTCCTTACTCCCACTCGATGGTGCCGGGCGGCTTGCTCGTGACGTCCAGGGTGACCCGGTTGATCTCCTCCACCTCGTTGGTGATCCGGGTGGAGATGCGCGCCAGGACGTCGTAGGGCAGCCGGGTCCAGTCGGCGGTCATGGCATCCTCGCTGGACACCGGGCGCAGCACGACCGGGTGACCGTAGGTGCGCCCGTCGCCCTGCACGCCGACCGAGCGGACGTCGGCCAGCAGCACCACCGGGCACTGCCAGATCTCGTCGTCCAGCTTGGCCGCGGTGAGCTCCTCGCGGGCGATGGCGTCGGCCCGGCGGAGCACGTCGAGCCGCTCGCGGGTGACCTCGCCGACGATCCGGATGCCCAGCCCCGGCCCGGGGAAGGGCTGGCGCTGCACCAGCCGGTCGGGCAGGCCCAGCTGCCGGCCGACCTCGCGCACCTCGTCCTTGAACAGGGTGCGCAGCGGCTCGACGAGGGTGAAGGTGAGGTCCTCGGGCAGCCCGCCGACGTTGTGGTGGCTCTTGATGTTGGCCGTCCCGCTCCCCCCGCCGGACTCGACGACGTCGGGGTAGAGCGTGCCCTGCACCAGGAACTCCACCGTCTCGCCGTGCGCCTTGGCGTCGGCGACGACGTCGGTGGCCGCCTGCTCGAAGACCCGGATGAACTCGCGGCCGATGATCTTCCGCTTCTCCTCCGGGTCGCTCACCCCGGCGAGCGCCGCGAGGAACTGCTCGCTGGCGTCGACGACCCGCAGGTCCGCGCCGGTGGTCGCCGCGAAGTCGCGCTCGATCTGCTCGGTCTCGCCCGCCCGCATCAGCCCGTGGTCGACGTAGACGCAGGTGAGCCTGTCACCGATCGCCCGCTGGACGAGCGCGGCGGCGACGGCGGAGTCGACCCCGCCGGAGAGCGCGCACAGCGCCCGCCGGTCCCCGATCCGCTCGCGGATCGCCGCCACCTGCTCGTCGACGACGTTGCTCATCGTCCACGTCGGCTCGAGGCCCGCGATGTCGAACAGGAAGTGCTCGAGCACCGTCTGCCCGTGCGCGGTGTGCCGCACCTCGGGGTGGAACTGCACCCCAGCCAGCCGGCGGTCGACGTCCTCGAACGCGGCGACCGGCGCACCGGTCGACGTCGCGGTGACGGTGAACCCGGGCGGGGCCGCGCTGACGGCGTCGCCGTGGCTCATCCACACGTTCTGCTCGACCGGCAGGTCGCCGAACAGCCGCGCCTGCGTGGTGACGGTCAGCGGGGTGCCGCCGTACTCCCGGTCGCCGGTGCGGGAGACGGTGCCGCCGAGCGAGGCGGCCATCGCCTGGAAGCCGTAGCAGATGCCGAAGGCGGGGACGCCGGACTCGAACAGCGTCGGGTCGACCGTCGGCGCCTCGGGGGCGTACACGCTGGACGGCCCGCCGGAGAGCACGATCGCGGCCGGCTTGCGCGCGACGATCTCCTCGGCGGGAACCTCCGACGACACGATCTCGGAGTAGACCCCGGCCTCGCGGATGCGCCGGGCGATGAGCTGCGCGTACTGGGCGCCGAAGTCGACGACCAGGACGGTCGGGAAGTCCACGCTCAGCCGCCGATCACGAGGTCGACCCGCTGGAACTCCTTGAGGTCGGAGTAGCCGGTCTTGGCCATGGTGCGGGCGAGCGCCCCGAACAGGTTCGTCCGGCCGTCGGCGGAGTCCGCCGGTCCGAGCAGCACCTGCTCCAGCGATCCCGAGGGCTCGACGGGCGCCGACGCTGATCCGCGCGGCAGACGGGGGTGGGCGGCCACCGAGTCCCACCACACGCCACCGGCCGGCGCCTCGGCGGCCACCCGCAGCGGCTCCCCCAGCTGGACGGCGTCGGCACCGCAGGCGAGCGCGCGGGCGATGGCACCGCTGGTCTCGATCCGGCCGTTCGCGATGACGTGCACGTACCGGCCACCGGTCTCGTCGAGGTAGTCGCGGCGGGCGGCGGCGGCGTCGGCGATGGCGCTGGCCAGGGGCACGCGGATGCCCATGACCGCGTCGGTCGTCGAGTAGGTGTCACCGCCCACTCCGACGATGACGCCGGCCGCGCCGGTGCGCATCAGGTGCAACGCGGTCGTGTAGTTGGCCGCGCCGCCCACGATCACGGGGACGTCGAGGTCGGCGATGAACTCCTTGAGGTTGAGCGCGTCGCCCTGGCTGGTCACGTGCTCGGCCGACACGATCGTGCCCTGGATGACGAGCAGGTCCACCCCCGCCGAGAGCGCGGCCGGGGCCAGCTGCTCGGTGTGCTGCGGGGAGATCCGGATCGCCGTCGTCACCCCCGCGTCGCCCATCTCCTTGATGCGGGCGGCGATGAGGTCGGGCTTGACCGGCTCGGCGTAGACCTTCTGCAGCAGCGCCACCGGCGGAGCGCCGGCCGCGGCCGCCTCGGCGATCTCGCGGTAGACCGGCGCCGGGTCGTCGTAGCGGGCCCACAGCCCCTCGCCGTTGAGCACCCCCAGGCCACCCGCGCGCCCCACGGCGATCGCCGTCGCCGGGCTGACGACGGCGTCGCTCGGGCTGGTCACCAGCGGGAGGTCGAACCGGAAGGCGTCGATCTGCCAGGCGGTGGAGACGTCGTCGACGTCACGGGTCCGCCGCGAGGGGACGATGGAGACCTCGTCCAGGTCGTAGCCCCGGCGGGCGAAGCGGTTCAGCCCGATCTCGACGGTGTCGCGCACGTTCATGCCCAGCGTCCCCGGTGGTTCGGTGCCTCGACGGACTGACTAGATGACATGTGCCGTTCGCTCATCTCGGTCACCGACCCCGGTAGTTGGGGGCTTCGACGGTCATCTGGATGTCGTGGGGGTGGCTCTCCACCAGGCCCGCGGAGGTGATGCGGGTCAGCTGCCCGCGCTCCTTGAGGTCGGCGATGGTGGCCGCTCCGGCGTAGCCCATGGAGGCCTGCAGGCCACCCACGAGCTGGTGCGCCACGCCGGCCAGCGCGCCGCGGTAGGGCACCTGGCCCTCGATGCCCTCCGGCACGAGCTTGTCGTCGGAGAGGACGTCGTCGGCGAAGTACCGGTCGCGGCTGAACGACTGGTTGCCGCGCTTCTGCATGGCGCCCAGGCTCCCCATGCCCCGGTAGGTCTTGTACTGCTTGCCATTCATGAAGACCAGCTCGCCCGGCGCCTCCTCGACGCCGGCGAACAGACCACCGATCATCACCGTGTCGGCGCCGGCCACCAGGGCCTTGGCGATGTCGCCGGAGTACTGCAGCCCGCCGTCGGCGATGACCGGGACCCCCGCCGGGCCGGCGGCCAGCCACGCCTCGTAGATGGCGCTGATCTGCGGGACGCCGACGCCGGCGACCACGCGGGTGGTGCAGATCGAACCCGGTCCGACGCCGACCTTGACCGCGTCGACCCCGGCGTCGACCAGTGCCTGCGCACCGGCGCGGGTGGCGACGTTGCCGCCGACGACCTCCACCCCGGCATCGCCGCCGAACTCCTGCTTCACGCGGGCGACCATCTCCAGCACCGCGCGCTGATGGCCGTGCGCGGTGTCGACGACGAGCACGTCGACGCCGGCGTCGACCAGCAGGCCGGCCCGCTTGTAGGCGTCCTCGCCGACGCCCAGCGCCGCCCCGACGACCAGTCGCCCGTCGGCGTCCTTGGTGGAGTTCGGGAACTGGTCGCGCTTGACGAAGTCCTTCACGGTGATCAGCCCGCGCAGCCGGCCGGCGTCGTCGACCAGCGGCAGCTTCTCGATCTTGTGCTGGGAGAGCAGGCCCAGGGCGGTGTCCGGGTCGACCCCGACCGGCGCGGTGACCAGCGGCATCGGCGTCATGACGTCGCGCACGAGCCGGTTCATGTCGGTCTCGAAGCGCATGTCCCGATTGGTGACGATCCCGAGCAGGACGCCGTCGGCGTCGACGACCGGCGCCCCGGAGATGCGGTAGCGCGCCGAGAGCGCGTCGACCTCGGCGAGCGTGTTGTCGGGCGAGCAGGTGACCGGGTTGGTGACCATGCCGGCCTCCGACCGCTTGACCAGGTCGACCTGGCCGGCCTGCTCCTCGGCGGAGAGGTTGCGGTGCAGCACGCCCATGCCGCCGACCCGCGCCATGGCGATCGCCATGCGGGCCTCGGTGACGGTGTCCATCGCGCTGGACAGCAGCGGGACCGCCAGGGTGATGCGCCGGGTCACCCGGCTGCTGGTGTCCACCTCCGCCGGGACGACGTCGGACGCCCCGGGGATGAGCAGGACGTCGTCGTAGGTGAGACCGAGGCGGGCGAACTTCGCCGGCAGCTCGGTCACGGAGTCGGGCTGCATGTGCGCGGCCACCCTTCGGCGCGGATCGGGTCGGACACCGGTCGACACACCTCACGGGCGCGCGGGACCTGCCCCGATCGTAGGCGGCGGCGCGGAGGAGGCGGTGCGCCGCCCGCTCGGCGGCTACCGTGTGACCGTGTCTTCGTTCGACGACGCCTTCGGGCCGGACTTCAGTTCCGCCGACGGCCCAGCCCCTCCGCCGCTCTCGATGGAGGAGCGGGCCGGGGTCCTCGACGACCTGGCCGAGCTCGAGGTCTTCCGCACCCTCCTGGAGCCGACCGGCATCAAGGGCATCGTGGTCGACTGCCCTGACTGCGAGGAGGAGCACCACGTCGACTGGGCGCTGATGCAGGCGAACCTGCGCCAGCTGCTGGACGAGGGGCAGACCGGCCGGCACGAGCCGCCGTTCGACCCGAACCCCGACGACTACGTCAGCTGGGACTACGCCAGCGGGTACGCCGACGGTGTCGCGGCGCTCGCCGAGCGGGACGAGCCCAGCGGCCGGCGCACCGGGCGCCACGCCCGCGACGACTAGAGCTGTGACACTGCGGTCCTCCGGACCGCACCGCGGCCACTTGCCGTCCCCCAGCTGGGCTGAGCGCGTCCGTCGCGCCTGCGCGGACCCTCCGGGCCCACTCGGCGCGACCACCCCGGGCCGGGCGCCGTTCCCCCGAGGGCGTGAATGCCTCCGTCGAGAACGCGTCGAGGGCCGCCTCCCGGCTCGGGAGACGGCCCTCAGCGCGTGCGTCGGTCGGGTGACCGCTCAGGTCATGATGCCGCGGCGGAAGCCGGTGGCCACCGCCTCGGCGCGGTCCTTGGCGCCCAGCTTCCGGAACAGCCGCCGGGCGTGGGTCTTGATGGTGTCCTCGGACAGGTAGAGCTCCCGGCCGATCTGGGCGTTGCTCTTGCCCTGGCTCATCCCGGTGAGCACCTGCATCTCGCGCATGGACAGCGCCACGGCCGGGGCGGCGTCACGCACGGTGGACCGCACCGTGGTGGGCGCGGAGCCGGCGAGCGGCGCCGCACCGCTCCACGCGGCCACGGAGGCCGTCGCCTGCTGCGGGATCCGTCCGTCGGCACGCAGCCCCACGCGGGAGAGCCCGAGCCCCATCTCGATCGGGGTGGCGTCCCAGCGCAGGTAGCCGCGGGCCCCGAAGGCCACGGCAGCCCGCACGCTGTCGGCGTCATCGGGAGCGCCGAGCACCAGCACCGGGAGCCCCGGGTGGGACCGGAGCGCCTGCGTGGCGGCGGACAGCCCGGTGTCCACGGCCCGCTGGGTGCCCACGACGAGCACGTCGGGGGTGCGGGTGGCGAGGCGGGCCATGAGCGACTGCGCGTCGCCGACCACCTCCACCCGGCCGACGAAGGGCAGGGCGACCAGCCGCGAGGCGACGTCGTCACGGACCCGCCGTCGCTCGTCGTACACCCACACGGTCGCGCCGTGCACGGGTGCGCGCATCCTGTCGTCGATCACGCCTGCTCCTCGCTCTCCCCGGCCGCGCGGCGGCCGGGTCCCCCCGCCGGCCGGGGAAGGCACCCGGCCGGGTGTCGCTCGGGTGGAGGGCCCACCGGGCCCCCCACCTCCGCGCTGGTCACGCGACCGGTCCGGGTTTCTCCCCCTCCCGGACGCCAGCGCGACCTGGAGCCACCTTGATCGACTCCCGACCGGGGGAACAGACGCCCTCACCCCCGGGGGTGAGCGCCGCACGCGGAGGTGACGCAGGGCGCACCTGGGAAAAGTTGCGAATCGGCTGTGTTTGGACGTGGGACGGCGAGGGCACCCGGCCCCTTGCAGCCGGACAGCCCCCTCCGGCTCAACCGAGTCCTGGAGGAGACATGGCCGACATCCGCAGACTCCCGACGCCCGTGGCCGAGGTCTGGGACTGGCAGCTGCACGGCGCCTGCCGTGGCGAGAACACGTCCCTCTTCTTCCACCCCGACGGCGAGCGGGGGCCGGCCCGGGCGCGACGGCAGTCAGCGGCGAAGGCCGTCTGCGCGCGCTGCCCGGTCGTCGACGCGTGCCTCAAGCACGCGCTGGCCGTCCGCGAGCCCTACGGGGTCTGGGGCGGGATGAGCGAGGAGGAGCGGGCCCGGCTGATCGCCACCGAGCCCGCCGCCGTGGCCGCGGGGGTGTAGCACCCCGCCACGAACGCCGAGAGGGCCCGGTCCAGGAAGTCCTGGACCGGGCCCTCTCGTGTGCCCGGACGGCGCGAGCACCGTCCGGGCTCAGCCGGTGGGGTCCTGGCTCACGGTCGACGGTGAGCCAGGACCCCGGCCCCGTCCAGAGGCTCGCCGCGAGCGTGCTAGCGGCGAGGAGGACGGGGTCCTTTCTCAGTGGCTGTGCCCGTGGCCGTGCGAGTGGCCGTGGGTGTGGTGCCCACCGCCGTCGTGGTCGTGCTCCTCCTCGGGAGCCTCGACGACGGCGGAGTCGGTCGTCAGGACCATCGCCGCGATCGAGACGGCGTTGCCCAGCGCGGCCTTGGTGACCTTCACCGGGTCGATGACCCCCTGCCCGGCCAGGTCGCCGTACTCACCGGTCGCGGCGTTGAAGCCGTTCCCGGTGCCGAGGTCGCGCACCTTGGCGACGACGACGCGGCCCTCGAACCCGGCGTTGTCGGCGATCTGCACCAGCGGGGCCTCCAGCGCGGTGCGGACGGCGCGCGCGCCGGTCAGCTCGTCGCCGGTCAGCTCGAGGGCGTCGATCGCGCTCGCGGCGTGCACCAGCGCCGAGCCACCGCCGGGGATCACGCCCTCTTCCACCGCCGCGCGGGTGGCGGCGATGGCGTCCTCGATGCGGTGCTTGCGCTCCTTGAGCTCCACCTCGGTGGCCGCGCCGACCCGGATGACGCCGATGCCGCCGGCCAGCTTGGCCAGCCGCTCCTGCAGCTTCTCGCGGTCCCAGTCGGAGTCGGTCGCGTCGATCTCGCGGCGGATCTGCGCGACGCGGTCGCCGATGGTCTCCGACGTGCCGCCGCCGTCGACGATGGTCGTCGCGTCCTTGGTCACGGTGACCCGGCGCGCGGTGCCGAGCACCTCCAGGCCCACCTGGTCGAGCTTGAGGCCGACGTCCTCGCTGACCACCTGACCGCCGGTGACGACGGCGAGGTCGGTCATGAACGCCGTGCGCCGGTCGCCGAAGTAGGGCGACTTCACGGCGACGACCTTGATGGTCTTGCGGATCGAGTTGACGACCAGCGTGGACAGCGCCTCGCCCTCGACGTCCTCGGCGACGATCAGCAGCGGGCGGCCGCCGGTCGACAGCACCTTCTCCAGCAGCGGCAGCAGGTCGGCCAGAGCACTGATCTTGCCGCTGACCAGCAGCACGAGGGCGTCCTCGAGGACGGCCTCCATGGCCTCGGGGTCGGTGACGAAGTACGGCGAGAGGTAGCCCTTGTCGAACTGGACGCCCTCGGTGACGTCGAGCTCGGTGTCCAGGGTGTTGCTCTCCTCGACGGTGATGACGCCGTCCTTGCCGACGCGCTCCATCGCCTCGCCGATCAGCTCGCCGACCTCGGCGTCCTGGGCGGAGATGGTGGCGACACCCGCGATCGCGTCGCGCTTCTCGACCGGGATGGCGGCGGCGTCGAGCGCGGCGTGCACGGCGTCGACCGCGGCACGCATACCGCGGCCCAGCGCCATCGGGTTGGCCCCGGCGGCGACGTTGCGCATGCCCTCGTGCACCAGCGCCTGGGCGAGCACGGTGGCGGTGGTGGTGCCGTCGCCGGCGACGTCGTTGGTCTTGGTCGCGACGCTCTTCGCCAGCTGGGCGCCGAGGTTCTCGTACGGGTCCTCGAGCTCCACCTCGCGGGCGATGGTGACGCCGTCGTTGGTGATGGTGGGAGCGCCGAACTTCTTGTCGATGACGACGTTGCGGCCACGCGGGCCGATCGTCACCTTCACGGCGTCGGCGAGCTTGTCGACACCGCGTTCGAGGGCGCGGCGCGCATCCTCGTTGAACTTGATGATCTTGGCCATGGGCCCTTCCGATCAGGGAGTGCTGGGCGAAGACGACCGCCCCGGGACCCGGTGTTCGGGTCGCCGGGGCGGACGCAACGTGCTGGAACGGCCCCCTCGCAGGGCCCCGCGGCGAGCGGAGCGAGGCGTGGGGGTGAGGGGGTCCTTCTACTTCTCCACGACGGCGAGCAGGTCGCGGGCGGAGAGCACGAGGTACTCCTCGCCGGCGTACTTGACCTCGGTGCCGCCGTACTTCGAGTAGATGACCACGTCGCCGACGTTCACGTCGAGCGGAACGCGGTTGCCGTTGTCGTCGATGCGGCCGGGGCCGACGGCGACGACGGTGCCCTCCTGGGGCTTCTCCTTGGCGGTGTCCGGGATGACCAGACCGGACGCGGTGGTGGTCTCGGCCTCGTTGGCCTGGACCACGACGCGGTCCTCCAGCGGCTTGATGCTGACCTTGGTAGCGGTCGTCACGTCGGTGACGCCCCCTTCGGTGTAGGACGGCAGGGATGTTCGATGCTGTGGCACGGGGTCCGGGCACCCGCCGTCGCGGGGGTCGGGCGCCAGCCCGTGTCGTTTGGCACTCTACCCAGGAGAGTGCCAGCCGCTCAACCCGGTCGCCGAGGTGGGTGACGTGGGGGCTGACCAGCCCGTGCGCCACCCTGTGCAGGTGGACCGGCCGACCGACGAGCAGACCGTCGAGACCGTGCGCCAGCTGCGCGCGCTGGTGACCCCGGAGGGCGCCAGGGCGCTGTCGCGCGCGGCGACGCTGCTGGACGAGGGGACCGATGCGGTCACCGCGCTGACGCGGCTGCGCGCCGAGGTGGGCACCGATCTCGCCGGGCCGGCATGGGGCATCGCCCGGCAGCGGCAGAAGGCGCGGCCGACGTTCGGGGCCGACGCGGACCGGATGCTGTTCACCGGCGACACCCTCGAGCAGGCAGGACGTCCGGAGCTCGCCTCCCGGCGCGCAGCCCGCCTGCTGGCCGGAGGGGCCGACTCCGTCGCCGACCTCGGGTGCGCCGCCGGCACCGACACGATCGCCCTCGCCCGCGCGGGCGCGCGGGTGCTCGCCGTCGACGTCGACCCGGTGGCGCGCGAGCTCACCGCCCTGAACGCCGAGGCGCTCGGCGTCGACGACGACGTCTGGGTGGTCGCCGGCGACGCGGTGGAGCTGGTGGCGGCCGCCCGTGGTGGGGAGGTGGCCGGGTGCGGGGCCGCCGTCCTGGACCCGGCCCGGCGGGCGGGTGGGCGGCGGCTGCTGGACCCCGACCGCTGGTCGCCGCCGTGGTCCACCGTCGTCCAACTGCTGGACCGGGTGCCCACCTCGGTGGTGAAGGTGGCCCCCGGGCTCGACCACGAGCGGGTGCCCGACGGGGTCGAGGCCGAATGGGTGTCGGTCGGCGGTTCCATCGTCGAGGCGCTGCTGTGGGGCCCCGCGGTGTCGACGACGTGGCGTCGCGCCACCCTGCTGCGCGACGACGAGGTGCACGAGCTGACGGCGGACGCCGACCCCGGCCCCGCGCCGGCCGGCCCGGTGCGCGGCTGGCTGCACGAGCCCGACCCCGCCGTCATCCGCTCCGGCCTGGTGTCGCTCGTCGCCGCCGACCTCGGCGCGAACCTGGTCGACCCGACGATCGCCTACCTGACCACCGACACCCGCGCGGACTCCCCCTGGGTCAGCTCCTACCGGGTCGACGAGGTGCTGCCGTTCAACCTGAAGAAGGTCAAGGCGCTGCTGCGGGACCGCGGGGTGGGCCGGGTCGTGGTGAAGAAGCGCGGCTCGGCGATCGAGCCGGAGACCCTGGCCCGCCAGCTGCGCACCGACGCCCCCGGCACCGCGATCGTCGTCGTCACCCGCGTCGCCGGCGCCCCGACCGCGCTGGTCTGCGACGTCACCACCTGACCAGCCGTCGGCCCCGACCAGGGGCCCGCCCCGAGCCTGCGAGGGGTGGGGAGGGCGGGGTCCTCTCTCAGCGGCTGACGACGTCGATCGGCAGGGAGCTGTCCGCCCCGAGGTCCGGAGCGGACGGCGCCACCCCGGCGGCGACCAGCCGCGAACCGAGCGCCGCCACCATCGCGCCGTTGTCGGTGCAGAGCTTCGGGCTCGGCACCCGCAGCACGATGCCCGCCTTCGCGCACCGTTCCTCGGCCAGCGCGCGCAGCCGGGAGTTGGCCGCCACTCCCCCGCCCAGCACGAGGTGGTCGACGCCGTGGTCGCGGCAGGCGCGCACGGCCTTGGCGGTGAGCACGTCGGCGACCGCCTCCTGGAACGAGGCGGCCACGTCGGCCACCGGCACCGGCTCCCCGGCGCGCTCCCGGGCCTCGATCCACCGGGCGACGGCGGTCTTCAGCCCGGAGAAGGAGAAGTCGTAGGCCGGGTCGCGCGGACCGGTGAGCCCGCGCGGGAACGCGATGGCGTGCGGGTCCCCCTCACGCGCGGCCTTGTCGATCGGTGGACCGCCCGGGAACGGCAGCCCCAGCACGCGGGCGACCTTGTCGAACGCCTCCCCGGCCGCGTCGTCGATGGTGCGCCCCAGCGACTGCACCTCCTGCGCCAGGTCGGGCACCAGCAGCAGCGAGCTGTGGCCGCCGGAGACGAGCATCGCGATCGACGGCTCGGCGAGCGGCCCGTGCTGGAGCTCGTCGACGGCGACGTGCGCGGCCAGGTGGTTGACCCCGTAGAGCGGCTTCCCCAGCGCCAGTGCGTACGCCTTCGCGGCCGCGACCCCGACCAGCAGCGCGCCGGTCAGGCCGGGACCCGAGGTCACCGCCACCGCATCGATGTCGGAGGCCCGGATACCTGCGTCGGCCAGCGCCCGGTGCACCGTCGGCACCATCGCCTCCAGGTGCGCGCGGGAGGCGATCTCCGGGACGACGCCGCCGAAGCGCTCGTGCTCGGCCATCGAGGTGGCCAGCGCATCGGCGAGCAGGGTGTGCCCGCGGACGATGCCCACGCCGGTCTCGTCGCACGAGGTCTCGAACCCGATGACCAGCGGCTCGCTCACGGCGTCCCTCCGTCACATGTCGCTCCCGCGGGGCGCTCCGCTCCTCGCTCGTTCCTCGCTGCGATGCTCACGCCCCTGTCCGCTCCCGCTTCATCACCACGGCGTCCGTGCCGCTCGGTTGGTAGTAGCCGCGCCGCCTGCCAATCTCGGCGAACCCGCGCCGCCGGTAGAGCCCTTGCGCCGTCTCGTTGTCCGCCCGCACCTCGAGCAGCACCACCGGTGCGCCGCGCCGGTCGGCCTCGGCCAGCAGCGCGTCGAGCAGCCGGGCGCCGATCCCCTCGCCCTGCCGGGCGCCGGTGACTCCGATCGTGGCGATGTGCGCCTCGTCGTCGTAGGCGATCAGCCCGGCGTAGCCGACGACCGCCCCCTCGTCCTCGGCCACCAGGTAGTGCCGGGTGTCGGTGCGCGCCAGCTCGTCGCGGTACATGGCGACCGTCCACGTGTCGGGGGCGAAGAGCTCCTCCTCCAGCTCCATCACCGCGGGCAGGTCGGCCAGCCGCATCGGGCGCAGCCGGACGGTCACTTCTGCGACACCGCCTTGATCGAGCTGGGCGGGACGGCGTCGGGGCGGCGCAGGTACAGCGGCACCAGCGGCGCGGCGGACGACGGGTCGGCCAGCTGTGCCGCCGCGGCGCGCAGCAGCCCCGCCGTCGTCACCTCCGCCGGTTGCACGTCGGCACCGAGCCGCTCGGCGAACGCCGGGTCACCGACGAACGGCCCGGTCCGGCCGAGCTCCTCGGGGCGCTCGACGCCCGGGCCGTCGACCCGCCGGTCCTGGTCGTCGTAGGCGGCCCAGTAGACCTCCTTGCGGCGGGCGTCGGTGACCACCGTGCGGGCGCCCGAGCCGACGGCGTCCAGCGAGCAGACCCCCACGACCGGCAGGCCGCGCGCGTCCGCGATCGCCGCCGCGGTGACGATGCCGACCCGCAGACCGGTGAACGGCCCGGGGCCGAGCCCGGTGACGACCGCCTCGACGTCGCCCAGCGCGACACCTGCGTCGGCGAGCACGCCCTCGATCGCCGGGGTCAGCAGCTCGGCGTGCTTCGTGCCCGACGGGACGGCGCGCTCGGCGAGCACCTCCGTGCCGCCGTCAGGGGTCCACCGCGCGAGCCCCGCGACGAGCGTCGGGGTGGCGGTGTCGAGCGCGAGGACCAGCACGACCGCTCAGCGTAGGCGAGTGCCGGCGGCCACCTCGTAGACGATCTCGAGACCGTCCTCCTCGTCGACCTGCTCCCCCACGGCGACGAACCCCTCGCCGACCACCAGGTCCCGCGAGGCGGTGTTCGCCGGGGCCACCGACGCGCGAACCGTGGTCACCGCCGGCTCGTCGGCCGCCCACGCCAGCAGCGCCCGCAGCGCCGCCCGCGCGTACCCCTGCCGCCGGTGCTCCGGATCGATCGAGTAGCCGACCTCCACCATGCCGGAGGCGTCCGGCGGCCCGTGGAAGCCGGCCCGGCCCACGGTCAGCTCCCGCCCCGGATCGCGGACCACCCGGGTGATCCAGCGGGCGCTGCCCGGGTCGGCCACCACCTGCTCGGCCCGGACCCTCCACACCCAGCGGCACTCCCGCCCGACGAGGTAGGGGCTCAGGGGCACCGGCGCCGCCGCCTCGGCCGCGGCCAGGTCCCCGTCGGCGAGCGCACGCAGCGCGGTCGGGCCGAGGGCGATGAGCTCCACAGCGGGAGGGCCCGGGGTCACAGCTCCTTCCGGAGGTGCACGTCGGCGGCGCCGGGCGTGGGCACGCCCTCCCAGCGGAAGATCTCGCGGTAGCCGTGCCGCTCGTAGAAGCCCGGCGCCTGGAAGGTGAACGAGGTGACGAACACGTGGGTACACCCCCGTGCCCGCGCCTCGGTCTCGAAGCTCGCCAGCAGCACTGCCCCCAGGCCGTCGCCACGGGACTCCGCGCGCACCCAGGTCATCCCGATGCCGGCGGCCACACCCCACGTCCAGCCGCTCAACCCCGCGGCGAGCTGTCCCGAGGGGTCGAGGACCTGCACGGTCAGCTCCCGGGCCGGCGCCACGGGCTCGGTCGCGGCGGCGTTGAACGCGTCGAGCTCGCCGGACAACCGCTGGTCCAGCTCCGGCAGCCCGTCGGCGACGACGGTGCGGTACGGCGCCGGGGGCGCACCAGGAGGGGTCACGGTGGCGGATCCTGCCACCCGACCCCGTGTGGCCGCCGGTGTCAGCTCGCGTCGAGCCGGGCCGCCCACCCCGGGCCGTGCGGCACGAGCAACGCGGTGCGGACGTCGTCGTCGCGCCGGTCCAGCCGCACCTCCAGGTGCTCGTCGGCCAGCTGCTCGACCAGCCCCTGCCCCCACTCGACGACCGTGACCGACTCCTCGGTCGAGGCATCGAGGTCGAGGTCGTCGACGTCGGCGTGCCCGCCGAGCCGGTAGGCGTCCACGTGCACCAGCGGGATCCGCCCGCCGCGGTGCACCCGGGCGATGACGAACGTGGGCGAGGTGACCGGTTCCCGGACGCCGAGCCCGGCACCGATGCCCTGGGTGAGCGCCGTCTTGCCCGCGCCGAGCGGGCCGACCAGCACCAGCAGGTCGCCGGGGCGGGCGAGGGCGGCCAGCGCCTCGCCCAGGGCGTGGGTGTCGGCGAGCTCCGGCAGCACGTGCTCGCGCCTCACGCGACCTCCTCCAGCGCCCCGGCGACGGCGGTCAGGTCAGCCAGCAGCCCGGCGCGGGGGGCACCGTTCGGGCCGAACCGGATGGCGGCCGACGGGTGGTAGGTGGCCCAGACGGCGCGGCCGTCGACGTCGTGCGGGCGGCCGCGGACCGCCGCGAGCACCGTGCGCGGGCCGAGGAACCACTTGGCCGAGGAGAGCCCGAGCGCGACGACGACGGGCGTGTCGAGGAGCTCGAGCTGACGGCGGAGCCACCCGCTGCACCGCGCCACCTCGGCAGCCTTCGGTGTGCGGTTGGCCGGCGGCCGGCACTTCACGATGTTGAGCACGGCGGCCTCGGCCCGCGACAGCCCGGCCTCGGCCAGCAGCTGGTCCAGCAAGGCCCCCGACTTCCCGACGAACGGCCGGCCGGTCTCGTCCTCGGTCGCGCCCGGCGCCTCGCCGACCAGCACGAACCTGGGCCGGCCGCCGCGCGGGAGGTCCCCGACGACGACGTGCTGCCGGGCCGCGGCCAGCTCGGGGCACGCCACGCAGGAGCGGGCCACGTCCGCGAGGGCCGCCCAGTCCGCGGCCGCTGCCGCGGTGCGGGCGACCTCGTCGGCGGCGGCGTCGAGCCGGGGCGGACGGAGGGCGGCCACCCCCGCACCCTAACCGCGCCGGCAGGCCCGCTCCGGGGGCCGGGTCAGCTCGTCGCGCCCACGCCGAGCCCGGCGGCCACGCGCCGGAGCAGCCCGGCGATCGCCCGGCTCACCTGGTCGGGCTCCTCCAGGGGGACCATGTGACCGGCCCCGGGGACGACGACGTAGTCGACGGCGTTCTCCCCCGTCGCGTCGAGCCGCTCCACGATGAGGTCGCTGTGCTCCTTGGGGATCATCCTGTCCCGGTCCCCGGTGAGCACCAGGGTCGGCACCCGGCGCAGCGGCTCCAGGCGACCGGTCTCGTCCAGGCCGGCGAGCGCCGGGTAGAACTCCGCGATGACGTCGACCGGGGTGCCGGCGATCATCGCGTCGACGTAGCGCACCAGCGCGGGCTCGACGTCGGACGAGCCGAACGAGAGCGCCCGGGTCGCCGCCGAGACGAGGTCGGCGGCCACCCGACGGGTGCGCTCGGCGAAGGCCGGCCGGCGGCGCATCGTCCAGGCGGCGACCGGCAGCACCGCGGCCCGCATCCGGGTGAGCATCTCGGGCAGGCCGAAGCTGAGGTCGGCGAGGTTGCCGCTCGAGGTGGAGACGAGTGCGACGCCGCGCACCCGGCTGCCGAACAGGTCCGGTCGCGTCGCGGCCAGGCCCATGATCGTCATCCCGCCCATGGAGTGACCGACGAGGACGACCGGTCCACGCGCCACCCGGGCGTCCAGGACCGCCACGAGGTCGGCCGCCAGCTGCTCGATGGTGGAGTGCTCGGCCGGGCCCCGGCCGGAGGAGCCGTGGCCGCGCTGGTCGTAGAAGACGAGCCGGGCCTGCGGTCGGTGCCCGTTCCCGGTGGCCAGCTCCGCGGCGAGGGTGCGTCGCTGGAACGCCCACGACGCCATCGAGAGCGTGTAGCCGTGCACGAAGACGACGGTCAGGGGTGCGTCGCGGGGCCCGATCTCCTCCACGGAGAGGAGCACGCCGTCGTCGGCGCGCACCAGTGCGGTGCGGTCGGCCGGGCGGGCGTCGGCGCCGAGCGGGTCGGCCTGCCGCAGCCGGCGCTCGGCCCGCGCGGCCGAGAGCTCGGCGGCGGGGCCGAGCTCGGCAGCGCGCACGCGGCGGGCCGCGACCCGGCTGAGCGCCACGCCGGCCGCGGTGCCGGCGGCGGCCAGCCCGACGACGGCACCCAGCAGGCCGGCGGCGTGCGCCGTGGGGTGCTTGTGCGGGCGCCGGGCCGGCCGCGAGCGGTTCCGCACCATCAGACCGCCCCCGCCGACCCGACGTAGCGGCGGGTGAACCGCCCGCCGATCCGGGTGACCAGCTCGTAGTGGATGGTGCCGACGGCGTCCGCCCACTGCTGGGCGGTCGGCTCTCCACCGTCCCCCGGCCCCCAGAGGACCACCTCGTCGCCGGCGGCGATCGTGTCGTCGCCGACGTCCAGGACGAACTGGTCCATGCACACCCGGCCGGCGATGGTCCGCTGCGTGCCCGCCGCCAGGACGGGTGCGCTGTTGCCAGCGGCCCGCGGCACCCCGTCGGCGTAGCCGACGGGCACCAGGGCCAGGGTGGTCTCGGCCGGGGTCGCGTAGGTGTGGCCGTAGGAGACCCCGGCCCCGGCTGCGACGCGCTTGGTGAGCGCCACGCGGGCCCGCACCGTCATCGCCGGCCGCAGGCCGTGGTCGGCGGCGTCCCCGCCGAGGGGGTCCAGCCCGTAGACGGCGACGCCCGGGCGCACCATGTCGTACCAGGTCCCCGGCAGGGCGACCGTCGCCGCCGAGTTGGCCAGGTGCCGGCGGGCGTCGGTGAGCCCGGCTGCCCGGGCCACCGCGACCGCCTCCTCGAAGACCCGCACCTGCGCGCCGATGGTGGGGTGCGTGGGCGCGTCGGCGTAGGCCAGGTGGCTCCACAGCCCCACGACCACGACGTCGCCGTCGGCCTGCGCGCGGGCGGCCGCGGCCACGAGCGCCGGCCACTCGGCCACCGGGGCGCCCTCCCGGGAGAGCCCGGTGTCGACGAACAGGTGCAGCCGCGCGGTCCGGCCGGTCGCCCGGGCGGCGGCGACGACCTCGGCGAGGCCCCACGCGGCGTTGACCGACACCTCGACGTCCGCGGTCAGCGCAGCGGCGACGTCGGCACCCGGGCCGTTGAGCCAGGCCAGCACCGGCGCGGTGATGCCCGCCGCCCGCAGGGCCAGCGCCTCGCTGATCACCGCCACGCCCAGCTGGTCGGCACCGCCGGCGAGCGCGGCCCGCGCCGAGGGGACGAGACCGTGCCCGTACCCGTCGGCCTTGACGACCGCCATCAGCGGGCGGCCCACCCGTTCGCGCAGCACCGCGGTGTTCCGGGCGATCGCGTCGAGGTCGACGACCACCTCCGCACCGGTTCCGTTCGTCACGCCTCCGAGTCTGGCAGGCCGGCCGGCGAGGTCCCACGGACCCGGCTGATCGCCTCGGGGAGGTGTCGCACGACGTCGCCCGCGAGGAACGGGCCGCCGGCCGCGGCGACCTGCCCGGCCCGCCCGTGGACGTGCGCGGCCACCGCCGCCGCCTCGGCCGCGGACAGACCCGCCGCCAGCAGTGCGCCGGCGATGCCCGAGAGCACGTCGCCGGTGCCCGCGGTGGCCAGCCACGGGGTGCCGGTGCCGTTGACGAACGCGGTGCCCTCCGGATCGGCGACCACGGTGGCGTCGCCCTTCAGCAGGACGACCGCCCCCAGGTCGGCCGCCAGCCGGCGGGTGGCCCCGAGGCGGTCGTCCCCGGGCTCGGCACCGAAGCGGGCGAACTCCCGGTCGTGCGGGGTGAGCACGGTGGCGGCCGCCCGGCGGCGCACGAGCTCGGGCTCGCGGGCGAGCAGGGTCAGCCCGTCGGCGTCGACGAGCACGGGCAGATCGGTGGCGAGCACCTCGGCGAGCACGCTCCGGGCGTCGTCGCCGGTGCCCAGGCCCGGCCCGACCACCCACGCCTGCACGCGGCCGGCGTCCCCCGGCCGGCCGTCGGTGACGATCGCCTCCGGCCACGCGGCCCGCACGCCGTCGGCCGCCGTCCCGGCGTAGCGCACCAGCCCGGGACGGGTCCGCAGCGCCGCACCGGTGCAGAGCACCCCGGCCCCGGGATAGGCGGCCGAGCCGGCGACCACGCCGACGACCCCCTGCGAGTACTTGTCGTCGTCGGCGTCGGGCAGCGGCAGCCGGGCGGCGACGTCGGCGTCGGTCAGCTGGCGGGCGGTCGGTGCCGGCAGGTGCGGCCCGAGCCCGATGTCGACCAGGTGCACCTGCCCGGCGCAGCCGCGCCCGGCCCCGGTGACCAGGCCCGGCTTGACCGCCCCGAAGGTGACGGTGTGGGTCGCCGGAAAGGCAGCGCCCGGCACGGCACCGGTGTCGGCGTCCACGCCGCTGGGCAGGTCGACCGCCACCATGTGCGCCGGCCCGGCGGCGGCCCGCTCGACGAGTGCGGCGGCCGGCTGCCGCAGCCCGCCGGTACCGCCCAGGCCGACGATGCCGTCGAGCACCAGGTCCGCGCGGTCGAGCAGCGGACCGGCCGACCCGGCGTCGACGGTGCGGCCACCGGCCCGGCGGAAAGCGGCGAGGCCGGCCGGGTGCGTGCGGTCGGCGGCGAGGAGGACGGCGGTCACCCGGGCGCCACGCGCAGCGAGCCGGGCGCCGGCGAAGAGGGCGTCGCCGCCGTTGTTCCCCGCGCCCACCAGCAGGGCCACCCGGGCGCCGTACGGGCGGGCGAGCAGCCGCAGGCACACGGTGG
This sequence comes from Blastococcus sp. SYSU DS1021, assembly GCF_054050995.1. Classification (NCBI taxonomy): domain Bacteria; kingdom Bacillati; phylum Actinomycetota; class Actinomycetes; order Geodermatophilales; family Geodermatophilaceae; genus Blastococcus; species Blastococcus sp. SYSU DS1021. The sequence goes on from NZ_JBJHAL010000023.1 coordinate 42,979, forward strand.
CCAGCCCGGCAGCCGCCCGCTGCATGAGGGCGCCGTCCGGGAGGGCGGCCAGCAACGGGGCCTCGGCCGCCCGCACCTCCGCGGCGGTGTGCAGGTCGATCATGTGGCCTCCCGGGTCAGGCCCTCGGCGACGACCACCGCGGAGGCGATGCCGCCGTCGTGGCTCAGCGAGACGTGCCACGACGTGACGCCCAGCTGCGCGGCCCGCCCGGCCACCGAGCCGCGGACGGCCAGCTGCGGGCGCCCGTGCTCGCCGACGGTCACCTCGGCGTCGTGCCAGCGCAGGTCACCGGGCGCGCCGAGGGCCTTGGCGAGCGCCTCCTTGGCGGCGAACCGGGCGGCCAGCGACTCCCCGGTCCGCGGGGCCCCGGAGGGGGTGCGCTGCTCCTCGGCGGTGAACAGCCGGTCGCGCAGCCCCGGCGTGCGGGTGAGCGACTGCGCGAACCGCTCGACCGGCACGACGTCGATCCCCACCCCGATGATCACCGAGGCGACCGGATGGAACGGCCTCGATGCAGGGGCCCGCGGCGAGCGGAGCGAGTCGTGGGGGGCATCGAGGTCCTACTACTCGACGGTGACGCTCTTGGCCAGGTTGCGCGGCTGGTCGACGTCGTACCCACGGGTGTCGGCGATCTCGCAGGCGAGCACCTGCAGCGGCACGGTCGTCACCACGGGGGCCATGAGGGTCGGCGTGCGCGGCACCCGGATCAGGTGGTCGGCGAACGGCACCACGTCGTCGTCGCCGTCCTCGGCGATCACGATCGTGCGCGCCCCGCGGGCCCGGACCTCCTGGATGTTGGACACGACCTTGCCGTGCACCGAGTTGCGGCTGCGCGGCGAGGGCACCACGACGACGACCGGGGTGCCCTGGTCGACGACGGCGATCGGCCCGTGCTTCAGCTCGCCCGCGGCGAAGCCCTCGGCGTGGATGTAGGCCAGCTCCTTGAGCTTGAGCGCACCCTCCAGCGCCACGGGGAACCCCACGTGCCGGCCGAGGAACAGGATGGTGCCCGCGTCGGCGAGCGACCGGCCCAGCGCGCGCACCGGCTCCATCTGCTCCAGCACCTTCTCGACGGCGTCGGGCAGCTGCCGCAGGTCCTCGACGATCGCGGCGATCTCGTCCTCGTACTTGACCCCGCGCACCTGGGCCAGGAAGAGCCCGACGAGGTAGCAGGCGACGACCTGGGCGAGGAACGCCTTGGTCGACGCGACGGCGATCTCGGGGCCGGCGTGGGTGTACAGGACGGCGTCGGACTCCCGGGGGATGGTCGAGCCGTTGGCGTTGCAGATGGCGAGCACGCGGGCCTTCTGCTCCTTGGCGTGCCGCAGCGCCATGAGGGTGTCCATCGTCTCGCCGGACTGGCTGATGACGATGACCAGCGTGGAGCGGTCGAGCACCGGGTCGCGGTAGCGGAACTCGCTGGCGACCTCCACCTCGACCGGGATGCGGGTCCAGTGCTCGATGGCGTACTTGGCGATCAGGCCCGCGTGGTAGCTCGTGCCGCAGGAGACGACGAAGATCTTGTCGATGTCGCGGAGCTCCTGGTCCGACAGCCGGACCTCGTCGAGAACCAGCTCGCCGTTCTCGCCCAGCCGGCCCAGCAGGGTGTCGGCGATCGCCTGCGGCTGCTCGGCGATCTCCTTGAGCATGAACCAGTCGTAGCCGCCCTTCTCGGCGGCGGCGGCGTCCCAGTCGACCGTGTAGGCCGTGGGCTCGGCCGGCGCCCCGTCGAAGCCGGTCACCGTGAGCCCGCGGGTGCGGTCGATCTCGACCACCTGGTCCTGGCCGAGCTCCCGGGCCTCCTTGGTGTGCCCGATGAACGCCGCGACGTCGGAGCCCAGGAAGTACTCGGCCACGCCGTCGGCCGTCTCCCCGATGCCGACCACGAGCGGGCTGCTGCGCCGGGCGGCGACGAGGGTGTCGGGCTCGGCGACGTGGGTGGCGACGAGGGTGAACGCGCCCTCCAGCCGCCGGCAGACCCCGCGCATCGCCTCGGCCAGCCGGCCCGGCCCCTCCGGGGTCGCCCCGTAGACGGCGGCGAGCAGGTGGGCCACCACCTCGGTGTCGGTCTCCGACGTGAACTCCACGCCGGCGGCCTCGCACTCGGCCCGCAGCGCCACGAAGTTCTCGATGATGCCGTTGTGGATCACCGCGACGGTCCCGTCACCGGAGACGTGCGGGTGGGCGTTCCGGTCGGTGGGGCCGCCGTGGGTCGCCCACCGGGTGTGCCCGATGCCGATCGTGGCGGCCGGCAGCGGCTCGTCGGCCAGCACCTTCTCCAGGTTGGCCAGCTTGCCGGCCTTCTTCGCCGTGCTCAGCTCACCGCCGGAGACCACGGCGATGCCCGCGGAGTCGTACCCGCGGTACTCGAGCCGGCGCAGCCCCTCCAGGACGACGTCCAGCGCGTCCTGAGGGCCGACGTATCCCACGATGCCGCACATTTCACCGAGAGTACCGGGGACCGTGGCCCGTTCGTCCCCCGCGCGCGACCGGTCCGCCCCGAGGGGTGAGGCCGGATCCAGCCGTCAGCCGACCGCGGCGACGACCTCCGCGAGCCGCTGGGCGACGGCGTCGGCCTGCTCCTGCGTGGGCGCCTCCACCATGACGCGGATCAGCTGCTCGGTGCCCGACGGGCGCAGCAGCACCCGGCCGCTGTCGCCCAGCTCCGCCTCCACCGCGTTGACCGCGGCGGCGACCTCGTCGCTCTCGGCCACGGCGAGGCGGTCGGAGACCGGCACGTTGACCAGCACCTGCGGCAGCCGCTGCACCACCGAGGCCAGCTCCGCCAGCGAGGCGCCGGTGCCGGCCATGCGGGAGAGCAGGGCCAGCCCGGTGAGCAGGCCGTCGCCGGTGGTGGCGTGCTCCAGGAAGACGAGGTGCCCGCTCTGCTCCCCGCCGAGGCTGAGGTCGTGGGCGCGCAAGGCCTCGAGCACGTAGCGGTCGCCGACGGCCGTCGTGCTCACGGTGATCCCGGCGTCGCGCATCGTGTGGTGGAACCCGAGGTTGCTCATCACCGTCGCGACGACCGTGTCGGACTTCAGCGCACCGCGCTCGTGCAGGTCCAGCGCGCAGATGGCCAGGATGGCGTCGCCGTCGACGACGTCGCCGTCGGCGGTGACGGCGAGGCACCGGTCGGCGTCCCCGTCGTGGGCGAGCCCGATGTCGGCGCCGCGCGCCCGGACGGCCTCGACCAGCGGCCCGAGGTGGGTGGAGCCCACGCCGTCGTTGATGTTCCAGCCGTCGGGCGCGCAGCCGATCGCGTGCACCGTCGCGCCGGCCCGCCGGTAGACCTCGGGGGCGGCCGTGGCGGCCGCTCCGTGGGCGGCGTCCACGACGACGGACAGGCCGGTCAGCGGCCGGACGGCCGTGCCGAGCAGGTGCTCGACGTAGGCGTCGGTGCCGTCGTCGAGTGCGCGGACGCGGCCGACCCCGCCGCCGGTGGGGCGGTGGCCGTCGGAGGAGCCGGAGGCGACGGTCTGCTCGATGGCCGCCTCGACGGCATCGGGCAGCTTGTGCCCGCCCCGGCTGAAGAGCTTGATGCCGTTGTCGGGCATCGGGTTGTGGCTGGCCGAGATCATGACGCCGAGATCGGCGCCGCTGCGGCCGGTCAGCCAGGCCAGCGCCGGCGTGGGGACCACCCCGGCGAGGAGCACCTCGGCTCCGGCGCTCGTGAGGCCCGCGACGACCGCGGCCTCGAGCATCTCCCCGCTGGCACGGGGGTCGCGGCCGACGACCGCGACGGGACGCGAGGTCCCGTCGCGGTCGGCGAGCACGCCTGCGGCGGCGCGTGCCACCGAGAGGGCCAGCTCCGGCGTGAGGTCGGCGTTCGCCCGACCCCGGACGCCGTCGGTGCCGAAGAGTCTCCCCCCCATGGCCGACGCAGCCGTGCCGGTCAGCGCTTGGAGTACTGAGGCGCCTTGCGGGCCTTCTTGAGCCCGTACTTCTTGCGCTCCTTGACCCGCGGGTCACGGGTCAGGAAGCCGGCCTTCTTGAGGGCCGGGCGGTCCTCGCTCTCGACCTCGATGAGGGCGCGGGCGATGGCCAGGCGCAGCGCGCCGGCCTGGCCCGTGACGCCGCCACCCTTGAGGAGGCCGACGACGTCGTACTGCTCGGCCTTCTCGAGGGTCACGAACGGCTCACGGATGAGCTGCTGGTGCACCTTGTTCGGGAAGTACTCCTCGAGGGTGCGGCCGTTAAGCTTGAACTGGCCGGTGCCGGGGAGCAGCCGCACGCGGACGACTGCCTCCTTGCGCCGGCCGACGGTCTGCACCGGACGCCCCTCGGCGTCGGTCACGGTCAGTGCGCTGGTCACTGGGCCACCTGCTTGATCTCGTAGGTCTGGGGCTGCTGCGCGGCGTGCGGGTGCTCCGGGCCGGCGTAGACCTTGAGCTTCTTGATCATCTGCCGACCGAGGCTGTTGTGCGGCAGCATGCCCTTGATCGCGCGCTCGATGACGCGGTCGGGGTGCGTGCGCAGCTGGTCGCCCACGTTGATGGTCTTGAGGCCACCCGGGTGGCCGGAGTGCCGGTAGGCGCGCTTGTCCTCGCGCTTGGACCCGGTCAGGGCGACCTTGCCGGCGTTGACGATGACGACGAAGTCGCCGACGTCCACGTGCGGGGCGTACTGGGGCTTGTGCTTGCCGCGCAGGAGCTGCGCGGTCTGGCTGGCCAGTCGACCGAGCACCACGTCCGTGGCGTCGATGACGTGCCAGGCCCGGGCGACCTCGCCGGGCTTGGGGGTGTACGTGCGCACGGCGCGCGTCCTCCGTCGTCGTCGGGATGGCTGGTGGGATCGCCTCGCCGAGCACGGGAGACGGTTCTGCACGCGCGGCACCAGCCGGCACGCGCGCCAACCGAGCACGATACCAGTCGAAGGACCTCCGTCCTCCTCACCCCTCGCAGGCTCGGGGCGAGCCTCTGGACGGGGGCCGTTCCAGCGTGTCACCGGGACCCTGGACGGGGGCCGCTGACGGCCGGTTACCGGACTTCGCGCAGCCGCCCGGTGTCGACGTCGTAGACCGTCCCCCGCACCTCGCGCGACAGGAGGTAGGGGCAGTCCCGCAGCAGCCGCATCGACTCGCGGACGTCGGCGTCGACGTCGGTGAACGTGCGCGCCGACCACGGGGGACGGCGGCCGGTGGCCTGCTCGACCCGGTCGGCGAAGTCGACGTCGTTGCTCTTCTGCAGCCCGCAGTCGGTGTGGTGGACCAGCACGATCTCCCGGGTGCCGAGCAGGTGCTGCGAGATGGTCAGCGACCGCACGGTGTCCTCGGTGACGACGCCGCCGGCATTGCGGATGACGTGCGCGTCACCGACCTCCAGACCCAGGAGGGGGAACAGCGGCATCCGGGAGTCCATGCACGCCACGACGGCGACCTTCCGGGCCGGGGCCACCGGCTTGCTGCCGGGGAACCGCTCGGCCCACTCCGCGTTCGCTTCGAGCATCCGGTCGATCTCAGCCACGACCGGACGATAACCGGACTCCCAGGCGTCCGCGCTCGCGGGCGACCACGTCGGCCAGCACCGCCGGGTCCAGCGCCGGCCTGCCCCCTGCGTGCGAGACCGTCGCGGCCGCCGCCGCGGCGGCGAGCCAGGCCGCGTCCTCGGGGCCGCCCCTGCCGAGCAGCGCGGCGACGAGCGCCGCCACCCACACGTCCCCGGCTCCGGTCGGGTCGACCGACGCCTCCCCGAGCAGCGGCACGACGAGCTCGCCATCGGCCCACGCCGGGTCGACCTCGCGCTCCCCCGCCGCGACGCCGAGGGCCGGTCCGGACCGCCAGGCCACCAGGTCGCCCTGCTTCCCCACCGCCATCGCCACCAGCCGGGGGCCCGCCGCCAGCAGCTGCGCCGCGGCGTCGCGGGCGTCCTCCACACGGGGCAGCGGGCGGCCGACCAGGAGCTCGGCCTCGGTGGCGTCGGCCCGGACGACGTCCGCGCGGGCGAGCACCGCCTCCCTCGTCGCCGGGTCCTCCGCGGCGCCGTCGGCCACCACGAAGGCCGTCCGGGGGACGCGCGCCAGCGCCGCGCGCACCGCCGCGCCGGGCTGCTGCAGCTGCAGGCTCAGCACCTGGCAGGCCGCCAGCTGCTCGGCCGCGCCGGCCACGTCGGCGGGGGTCAGCAGCGCGCCGGGCGGCACGTCCTCGACCAGCCGCCGGCGGCCGCCGTCCTCCACCAGGTCGAGCAGCAGCGCGGTGGGCGTGCCCGGCCGGGTGACGACGCCGGAGACGTCGATCCCGTCGGCGGCGGCCTGCGCCCGCACGTCGCGTCCCGCGGCGTCGTCGCCGACGACGCCGACCAGCGCCACCGGGACGCCGAGCTGGGTCAGCGCGACCGCCTGGTTCGCCCCCTTCCCGCCGAGCAGCTCCCGGCGCCCCGTGGCCGGGGCCGACCCACCGGCCGCGGGCACCCGCGAGAGCCGGAGCACCAGATCGCGGCCGATCTGGCCCAGCACGACGACCGCTGCCATCCACGCGCCCCCTTCCACCGCCGGTGGCGGGCACGCGGCGATGGGCGAGGATGTGCCCCGTGCGCACGGTCGAGGAACACCAGTCGGTGGTGGACGCCCTGCTGCCCGCCCTGCCCGAGGAGACCGTGCCCGTGTCGGCCGCGCACGGTCGGGTGCTGGCGCGCGACGTCGTCGCCGAGGTGCCGCTGCCGGGCTTCGACAACTCGGCGATGGACGGCTACGCCGGCCGGTGGGCCGAGCTCGCCGGCGACGACGGCGGCCCGGTCCGGCTGCCGGTGGCCGAGGACATCCCCGCCGGGCGCACCGACGTCGTCCCCCTGGCGCCGGGCACCGTCCACCGCATCATGACCGGGGCCCCGCTGCCCCCGGGGGCCGACGTCGTCGTCCCCGTGGAGCTCACCGACGGGGGCACCGACGTCGTGGAGATCCGCGACCGCCCGCCCGCCGGGAGCCACCTGCGGGCGGCCGGCGAGGACATCACCGCAGGCACCGTCGCCCTCCCCGCCGGGGCCCCGCTCGGCGCCGCCCAGCTGGGCCTGGCCGCCGCGGTGGGGGTTTCGGAGCTGGTCGTCCGGCGCCGGCCGCGGGTACTGGTCCTCTCCACCGGCAGCGAGCTCGTCGCACCGGGGCAGCCGCTGGCGCGGGGGCAGATCTACGAGTCCAACTCGGTGCTGCTGGCCGCCGCGGTCGAGGAGGCCGGCGGCATCCCCCGGCGACTGCACTTCGTCCCCGACGACGTGGACCAGTTCCTCGCCACCGTGCGGGCGGAGCTGGCGACGGCCGACCTGCTGATCACCAGCGGCGGGGTGAGCGCCGGCGCCTACGAGGTGGTCAAGGACGCCTTCCGCACGCTCGGCACCGTCGAGTTCGGCAAGGTCGCCATGCAGCCCGGCGGGCCCCAGGGCGCCGGCACGGTCGACGGCGTCCCCGTGGTCACCCTCCCCGGCAACCCGGTGAGCGCCTTCGTCTCCTTCGAGGTGTTCGTCCGCCCGGCCCTGCGCCGGGCACTGGGGCACAGCTCGCCCGCCCGGGTGCGGGTACCCGCCCGGCTCGCCGGCCCGCTGCGCTCCCCCGCCGGTCGCCGGCAGTACCTGCGCGGCCGCTACGAGGGCGGGGAGGTCTCCCAGGTCGGCGGACCCGGCTCCCACCTGGTCGCACACCTGGCCCGGGCCAACTGCCTGGTCGTCGTGCCCGAGGACGTCACCGAACTGCCCGCCGGCGCCTCCGTGGACGTCGTGCTGATCGAGGGAGCGCTCCAGTGACCGGACCACGCCTCACCCACGTCGACGAGTCCGGCGCCGCCCGGATGGTCGACGTCTCCGCCAAGGCGGTCACCGCCCGGGAGGCCACCGCGGCCGGCCGGGTGCTGGTCAGCGCCGAGGTGGTCGACCTGCTGCGCGGGAAGGGCGTCCCCAAGGGCGACGCCGTCGCCGTCGCGCGGATCGCCGGCATCGCCGGGGCCAAGCGGACGCCGGACCTGGTGCCGCTGTGCCACCCGATCGCCCTGCACGGCGTGACGGTGGACGTCGAGGTCGCCGACGACGCGGTCGAGATCACCGCCACCGCCCGCACCGCCGACCGCACCGGGGTGGAGATGGAGGCGCTCACCGCGGTCACCGTGGCCGGGCTCACCATGATCGACATGGTGAAGGCGGTCGACCCGCGGGCGACGATCACCGACGTCCGGCTGCTGCGGAAGTCCGGCGGCAAGAGCGGGGAGTGGACCCGGTGACCGCCGCGCTCCCGGCCGGCGCGCGCGCCGTCGTACTCACCGCCTCGAACCGGGCCGCGGCCGGCGTCTACGAGGACCGCAGCGGCCAGGTGCTCGCCGCCGGGTTGCGCGAGCTGGGCTTCGCGGTGGAGGGGCCGCACGTGCGGCCCGACGACGCCGCCGAGCTGGAGGCCGTGCTGCGCAACGCGGTGGACCTCGGCGTCGACCTGGTGGTCACCACCGGCGGCACCGGCCTCTCCCCCACCGACGTCACACCCGAGGCCACCCGGGCGGTGCTCGAGCGGGAGGCGCCCGGCATCGCCGAGGCGGTCCGCCGGTACGGCGCCGAGCACGGGGTCCCCACGGCGGTCCTCTCCCGCGGGCTGGCCGGCACCGCCGCGCGCACGCTGATCGTCAACCTGCCCGGCTCCACCGGCGGGGTGCGGGACGGGCTCGCCGTCCTCGGCCCGCTGCTCCCGCACGTGGTGAGCCAGCTCCGCGGCGGAGACCATGTCTGACGTCGTCCTCCGGACGACATCGCGGCCAGGAGCCGTGCCCCAGCTGCGCTGAGCGCGTCCTGACCTGCGTCGCGGGAGCCTCCGGCCCCCACTCCTGCGGTCACCTCGCGGGGCGCGCAAGGCCCGTGCAGGTGGCCGCGTCAGTCCAGTGCGATGCGCTCCTGGTGGGTGTAGACGTTGCAGCCGTCGCCACGGAGGAAGCCGACGAGGGTGATGCCGACCTCGCGGGCCAGCTCCACGGCCAGCGACGACGGCGCGGAGACCGCCGCCAGCACCGGGATGCCGGCCATGGCCGCCTTCTGGGTCAGCTCGAAGCTCGCCCGGCCGCTCACCATCAGGACGTGCCCGGCCAGCGGCAGCCGGCCGGCCCGCACGCCGTCGCCGATCACCTTGTCCACCGCGTTGTGCCGACCGACGTCCTCGCGCAGCGCGAGCAGCTCGCCGTCGGCGCCGAACAGCCCGGCGGCGTGCAGGCCACCGGTCTTGTCGAACACCTGCTGCTGGGCGCGGAGCCGGTCCGGCAGCGCCAGCAGGGCCGCCAGTGGGAGCCGCAGGGTGTCGGCGGCGACGTCGAAGGAGGTCTTCGTGCGGATCGCGTCGATGCTCGCCTTGCCGCAGACCCCGCAGGAGCTGGACGTGTAGAAGTTCCGCTCCAGCCCGGTGTCGGGCATCGGCACGCCGGGCGCCAGGTCGACGTCCACGACGTTGTACGTGTTGCGCCCGTCCGCGTCGACCGAGTCGCAGTAGCGCAGGCCCGCGACGTCGTCGGCGCCGCGGATCACGCCCTCGGTCGCCAGGAAGCCGTGCACCAGGTCGAAGTCGTCGCCGGGGGTGCGCATGGTGATCGCCAGCGCGGTACCGCCCAGGCGGATCTCGAGCGGCTCCTCCGCGGCGACCGTGTCGGGCCGGGTGGTGTGCTGCGCGCCGCGGATGCGCAGCACCGGGGTGCGGCTGGTGACTCGTCCCACGCGGAGGACGGTACCCATGCCGTGGGCCTACCGTGTCGGCGTGGACCCGCTGCCCCCGTACTCGGCCGTGGTGCTGGCCGGTGGACGGGCCGAGCGGCTGGGCGGGCAGGCCAAGCCCCAGCTGCGCGTGGGCCGCCGGTCGATGCTGACGGCCGTCCTCGACGCCGTCGGCGACGCGCGGCAGCGGATCGTCGTGGGGCCGGCGCAGGAGGTCCCGGGCGATGTCCTCCTGACCCGCGAGGCGCCGCCCGGCGGTGGGCCCGTCGCGGCGCTGCGGGCCGGGCTCGCGGTCGTGGACACCGCCGTCGTCGTCCTCCTCGCCGCCGACCTGCCGTTCCTCACCGCCCACCTGGTCGCGGAGCTGCGCCGACGCCTGCGCCACGACGGTGTCCTGGTGGTCGACGACACCGGTCGCGACCAGCTCCTGCTCGGCGCCTGGCGCACGGCTGCGCTGCGCGCCGCCGTGGCCGCGCCGGACTGCCCTCGCGCCCTGCACCGGGTGGTCTCCGGGCTCGCCGTCGACCGCTTCTCCCCGCCGGTGGCACCCGGCCGCCCGGCGCCGTGGCTGGACTGCGACACCCCCGAGGAGCTGGCGCGCGCCCGGGCGGTAGCCGGCGCGCCCCCCGGGTAGGGCGTGGGCATGCGCATCGTCATCGCCGGGGCCCACGGGCAGGTCGCCCGCCGCCTCGGCCGTCTCCTGTCCGGCCGCGGCGACACCGTCGTCGGGCTCGTCCGCAATCCCGATCACCGGGCCGACCTGGAAGCCGATGGCGTGACGCCGGCGGTGATCGACCTCGAGTCGGCCTCGCTCGAGGAGGTCGCCGAGGTGCTGCAGGGCGCTGACGGGGTCGTGTTCGCCGCGGGCGCCGGGCCGGGCAGCGGGGCCGCCCGCAAGGACAGCGTCGACCGCGGAGCGGCGGTGCTGCTGGCCGACGCCGCCGAGCGGGCGGGGGTGCGCACCTACCTGCTCGTCTCGTCCATGGGGACCGACCTGGTGGCCGGTGGCGCCGCGCCCGACGGCGTCGACGAGGTGTTCGCCGCCTACCTGCGCGCCAAGCTCGCCGCCGAGCAGAACCTGCTCGCCCGCCCCGCCCTCGCGGTCACGGTGCTGCGGCCGGGCGGCCTGACCGACGATCCCGGCACGGGCCGGGTCACCCTCGACCGGCACGTGGAGCGCGGCGAGATCCCCCGCGACGACGTCGCCGCCGTGCTGCTGGCATTCCTCGACTCCCCGCGCGACGGAGCCGTGGTGGAGCTGGTCTCCGGCACGACGCCGGTCGCCGAGGCGGTCGCCTCCGTCCCCTGACGCGGCCCTTCCGCCCGGCGACGCTTGGTGGTACACCTGTATCATCAAGGCTGCCGAGGCAGGAGCCGCCATGCCCACCAGGACCGCCCGCCCGTCCGCGTTCACCAGCGATGCAGCGCGGAACAGGTTCCTCGTGCGCTACGACGAGGTGCTGGACCGGGTCTGGCCGGTCCCGGTCGATCCGGTCGACCTGCCGACCACGGCGGGCACCGTCCGGGGATACCGGGCCGGCCCGACCGGCAGCGCCCCGGTCGTCCTGCTCAGCGGCGCGGGTGGCAACGCGATCGGCTGGTACCGCGCCGTCGCCGCGTTGAGCCGGCAGCACCCGGTGCTGGTCGTGGACACACCCGGTGAGCCCGGCCGCTCCCGGCAGACCGCGCCGCCGGCCGACGGGCCGGCGCTCACGGGCTGGCTCGAGGAGGTGCTCGCCGGGGTCGGGGCCCGTGGCGCCCACCTGGTGGGGTGCTCCTACGGCGGCTGGCTGGCCCTGGAGCACGCGCGGGTGCAGCCGGGGCGGATCTCCGCGGTGACGCTCGTGGACCCGGCCGGCCTCCAGCCGCTGACCGGCCGCTTCTACCGCTGGGTGGTCCTCGGCGGGATGGCCGCCGCACTGCCCCGGGGACTGCGCCACCGGGCGGCCCGGCGCCTGGTGAACGGCACGCTCGCCGACGACGACCTCATGGCCCTGGTGTCGGCATCCATGGCCTTCCGGCGCCGGCTCCCCGCCCCCTCGCCGTGGTCGGACGACGAGCTCGAGAGCGTCGCCCCGCCGGTGCAGGTGCTGATCGGCGAGCGCAGCACCATCCACGATGCCACCGCGGTCGCCCGCCGCCTGTCCGCCGTACGGCCGGACTGGCGCGTGGAGGTCGTCCCCGGCACCGGCCACGCGCTGCAGGTCGAGGCTCCCGAGCTGGTGGCCGACCGGGTGCTCTCCTTCCCCCCATCCGTGAGCTGCCCACGCGCGGAGGCCTGATGCCCAGGCGCGTCGACCACGGCGAACGGCGGGCACACATCACAGCGGCTCTGCTGCGCATCGCGAGCAGCCGCGGCCTGCAGGCGGTCACCATGCGGGAGGTCGCCGCCGAAGCGAGGGTGTCGCTGCGCCTGGTGCAGTACTACTTCACCGACAAGCGGACGCTGATGCGGGCCGGCCTGGACGAGCTCGCGGCGCGGTTCGACCGCCGGGTCCGTGAGCGCGCCACCGCGCACGGTGCCGGCCTGCCACCGCGGCTGGCCCTCGAGGTCGTGCTCGGCAGCATCCTGCCCACCGACGAGTCGAGTCGTGCGGACCGCATGGCGTGGACGGCCTACTTCGCCGCAACGCTGACCGACCCCGGGCTGCTGGAGGGCACCACCGACCACCCGGATGCGCTCGCCGACCTGCTGACCGGGTACGTCGTGCGCGCGCAGCAGAGCGGAGATGTCGACGCACAGCGGGACGCCCGCATCGAGGCGGCGAGCCTGCTCGCCCTGGTGAACGGCCTCAGCGACAGCGTGCTCGGCCGGCAGCGGGACGCCGAGGACGCGCTGGCGATCCTGGGCTACCGCCTGGACCGGCTGTTCGACGGCCCGGCCGTCACCCCCGGCGCGCCCGGGTGACCTGGGCACGGGTGGCGAGCTCGGCATCGGGCGGGTAGTCGACGGCGAGCAGCGTCAGGCCGTGGGCCGGGGCGACCGGCACCTCGCTGGACCGCTCGGAGCGTGCCAGGAGGCTCGCCGGCCAGTCGAGCGGGCGCCGCCCCTCACCCACCGCGATCAGGCCCCCCACGAGGCTGCGCACCATCGAGTGGCAGAAGGCGTCGGCGGACGCATCGATGCGGAGCACCTCGACGCCGGCGTCCTCCACGGCCCTCGAGACCTTGAGCCGCAGCAGGGTGCGGATCGTCGTCGCCCCCTCGCGGCGCCTGCAGAAGGCCGCGAAGTCGTGCTCACCGAGGAGCAGCCCCGCCGCGAGATCCATGGCGGTGGCGTCGAGCCGACGCGGCCAGGCCACCGTGTCGTTCCGGCGCAGCGGCGGCGGACCCGCCGGGTCGTCGGTCAGCCGGTACGCGTAGTGGCGGGCCAGCGCACCGAAGCGCGCATCGAAGTCCGGGGGCGCCTCGGTCACCGACCGGACCACCACGTCCGACGGCAGGACGCCGCGGAGCCGCCGGACCAGCTTGGCGGCCTGCTCCTGCCACACCCCCCGCGGGACGTCGCAGTGGACGACCTGACCGGTGGCGTGCACGCCGGCGTCGGTGCGGCCGGCGACGGTGAGGTCGACGTCGCGGCGGAGCACCGTGGCCAGACCCCGCTCCAGCTCGTGCTGGACCGTGCGCATCGCCGGCTGGCGGGCCCAGCCGTGGAAGCCGGTGCCGTCGTACTGCACGGCCAGACGGAGACGGACGAGCCCGCCACCGGAGTCGGTGGCGGGCTCGTCCGTGCGCTGCTGATCGCTCAGCGGCACGTCACTTCGGGTCCGGAGCGGCGTCGCCGCCCTGGTACTGCTGGCTCGCGGTCGCGGCGTCCCCGAGCTCGGCGGCCTCGACCTCCGCCGCCGCGGCCCGGGCCACCTCGGGCGAGAGCGCCGGGTCGTCCACCAAGGCCGCGTTCTCGCGCTGCGGCTCGGGCGTCACGTCACCGTCGTCCTGCCGGTCGCCGTCGGGGTTGTAGACGTCGGTGACGATCTCCTGCGCCTCGTCCGTGACGCTGCCGTCGGTCACCGCGGGCGAGGTGTCGCCACCGGGACCGGTGGTCTCACCCTGGAACGTCGCCCCCTGGTCGCCGCCACCGGCGGACACGCCGGCCGCGCCGGCGCCCGTCACGTCCTCGGGCGAACTCATCGGGCGTCCGTGTCCTCGGCGTCGGCGGCGGTCTCGCCGGCCGCCTCCTCGGCGACCTGGTCGGCCGCCGCGTCCTCGGCGACGGAGGTCTCCGCGGCAGCGGACTCGTCGACCGGGGTCTCCTCGGCGTCGGCGGTCTCGATCGCGTCCGCGGTGACCTCGCCGGTGGCAGCGGCCGCGCCGGCGCCGGTGGCGAACTGGGTGCCACGGGCGCGCTCGGCCTCGCCGACGGCCTGCTGGCCGACGGTCAGGGCCTCGACCAGCTCGATGACCGCCATCGGGGCATTGTCGCCCTTGCGGGGACCGACCTTGGTGATGCGGGTGTAGCCACCGGGGCGGTTCTCGTAGCGAGGGCCGATCTCGGCGAACAGGGTGTGGACGACGTCCTTGTCACGGATGGTCGTCATCACCTGACGACGCGCGTGCAGGTCACCGCGCTTGGCGAAGGTCACCAGCTTCTCGGCCAGCGGACGCAGCCGCTTGGCCTTCGCCTCGGTGGTGGTGATCCGCCCGTGCTCGAACAGCGAGGTGGCCAGGTTGGCCAGCATCAGCCGCTCGTGCGCGGGGGAGCCGCCGAGACGGGGGCCCTTGGTGGGGGTGGGCATGTCGGTCCTTCCTCAGGCGGCCGGGCGCTCGCTGCCGGCTGCATCCGTGGTGGTGCTGTCGTCCTTGCTGCGGTGGTGCTGCACTGCTCGTGGCGTCAGTGTGGCGTGCCCCGAGCGGCCCCGCTGCAGGGGCCCACCGCGGACGTGCCGGCGGCGGGGTGCAGCGGGGCCCTTGCTCAGAGCTGCTCGGTCTCCTGGTAGGAGCCCTCGTCGTACTGCGCCTGGTCGTAGCCGGCCGCGTACTCGCCCGTGCCCTGGTAGGCGTCGGTCTCGTAGCCCTCGTCGTAGCTCTCGATCGAGGTGGGGATGAACCCGGGCGGGCTGTCCTTGAGCGCCAGCCCCATGGCGGCCAGCTTCATCTTGACCTCGTCGATCGACTTGGCCCCGAAGTTCCGGATGTCGAGCAGGTCGGCCTCGGAGCGGGTCACGAGCTCACCGACGGTGTGCACGCCCTCGCGCTTGAGGCAGTTGTAGGACCGGACGGTGAGGTCCATGTCCTCGATCGGCATCGAGAAGTTGGCGATGTCGGCGGCCTCGGCCGGGCTGGGCCCGACCTCGATGCCCTCGGCGTCGATGTTCAGCTCGCGCAGCAGCCCGAAGAGCTCGACCAGGGTCGACCCGGCCGAGGCGATCGCGTCCCGCGGGGCGATGGAGGGCTTGGTCTCCACGTCCACCACGAGCCGGTCGAAGTCCGTGCGCTGCTCGACGCGGGTCGCCTCGACGGCGTAGGTGACCTTGCGGACCGGCGAGTAGATCGAGTCGACGGGGATGCGGCCGATCTCCTGGCCCGGCTGCTTGTTCTGCGGGGCCGGCACGTAGCCGCGGCCGCGCTCGACGACCAGCTCGACCTCCAGCCGACCCTTGCCGTTCAGGGTGGCGATGTGCAGCTCGGGGTTGTGCACCTCGACGCCGGCCGGCGGCGCGATGTCCGCGGCGGTGACCTCACCCGGGCCCTGCTTGCGCAGGTACATGGTCACCGGCTCGTCGGAGTCGGAGCTGACGACCAGGCTCTTGAGGTTGAGGATGATCTCGGTGACGTCCTCCTTGACGCCCGGCACGGTGGTGAACTCGTGCAGGGTGCCCTCGATGCGGATGCTGGTGACAGCGGCACCGGGGATGGACGACAGCAGCGTGCGCCGCAGGGAGTTGCCGAGGGTGTAGCCGAAGCCCGGCTCGAGCGGCTCGATGATGAACCGCGAGCGCTGCTCCGAGATGGTCTCCTCGGTCAGCGTGGGGCGCTGTGCGATGAGCATTGGGTGTCTCCTTCAGGTCCTCCGGCACCCGCCATATGACGCCGTGAGGGGGTGGTGCTGGCCCCGGCGGACATCTGTCCGTCCGCCGGGACCGGTGGTGCTGGAACGGCCCTGTCGCAGGGGCCCGCCGCGCGCGGAGCGTGTGGCGGGGTGCGACAGGGTCCTTCTACTTCGAGTACAGCTCGACGATCAGCTGCTCCTGGACCGGGGTGTCGATCACCTGACGGGCCGGGATGCCGTGGACGAGCACGCGGAGCTGGGTGCTGATGACCTCGAGCCACGGCGGCACGGGGCGCTCGCCCGCGCGGGCCTGGGCCACCTCGAACGGCATCATCGTGCGCGACTTCTCGGCGACCTCGATGATGTCGTTCTCGCTGACCCGGTACGACGGGATGTCGACCTTGCGGCCGTTCACCCGGATGTGGCCGTGGCGCACCAGCTGGCGGGCCATGTCGCGGGACTCGGCGAAGCCGGCCCGGTAGACCACGTTGTCCAGCCGCGACTCGAGGATCTGCAGCAGGACCTCACCGGTCTTGCCCGTCTTGCGGTTGGCCTCTTCGTAGTAGCCGCGGAACTGCTTCTCCAGCACACCGTAGATACGGCGGGCCTTCTGCTTCTCGCGCAGCTGCAGCAGGTACTCGCTGTCCTTGCTGCGGCCCCGGCCGTGCTCGCCCGGCGGGTACGGCCGGATCTCGATCGGGCACTTCGGGGACTCGCACTTGCTGCCCTTGAGGAACAGCTTCATCTTCTCGCGCCGGCACATGCGGCAGTCGGCTCCGGTGTAACGGGCCACGTCTATCTACCTCTTCGTCTCGTCAGTGGCCGGTCAGACCCGGCGGCGCTTCTTGGGGCGGCAGCCGTTGTGCGGCTGCGGGGTGACGTCCTGGATCTGCCCCACCTCGAGGCCGGTGGCCTGGAGCGAGCGGATCGCGGTCTCCCGGCCGGAGCCGGGACCCTTCACGAAGACGTCCACCTTGCGCATGCCGTGCTCCTGCGCCTTGCGGGCCGCGTTCTCGGCGGCCATCTGCGCGGCGAAGGGGGTCGACTTGCGGGAGCCCTTGAAGCCGACGTGGCCGGCGGAGGCCCAGCTGATCACGTTCCCGCTGGGATCGGTGATCGAGACGATCGTGTTGTTGAACGTGCTCTTGATGTGCGCAGCACCGTGAGCGACGTTCTTCTTCTCCTTGCGGCGGACCTTCTTGGCGCCGGCCGCGGCGCGAGCCCTGGGAGGCATGAGTCTGTCGAGTTCCTTCTCTTCGTGGCCTAGAGAGGCAGCACGCGTGCGCGCCGACGCTCCCCCCTCACGGGATCTGCGGCGACGCGCTCTCGCGGCTTACTTCTTGCCGGCCTTCTTCTTGCCGGCGATGGTCTTGCGCGGGCCCTTGCTCGAGCGCGCGTTGGTCTTGGTGCGCTGACCGTGCACCGGGAGGCCACGGCGGTGCCGCAGACCCTGGTAGCAACCGATCTCCACCTTGCGACGGATGTCGGCGGCCACCTCGCGGCGCAGGTCACCCTCGACGCGGAAGTGCTCGTCGATGTAGTCGCGGAGCTTCAGCAGGTCCTCGTCACTGAGGTCCTTGGCGCGCAGGTCGGGGTTCACACCCGTCGCGGCCAGGGTCTCCTTGGCGTGGTGCTTGCCGATGCCATAGATGTAGGTGAGCGCGATCTCCATCCGCTTCTCGCGGGGCAGGTCGACGCCAGCCAGTCGTGCCATGTTCAGGTACTCCCTCAGCCCTGGCGCTGCTTGTGCCGGGCGTTGTCGCAGATGACCATGACCCGGCCGTGCCGGCGGATCACCTTGCACTTGTCGCAGATCTTCTTCACCGACGGCTGGACCTTCACCGGTGCCGCCCCTCATTCCTCGAAATCGATGTGCCCGGACCGCGCACGCCGTGCGGGTCCGTGACGGTCACTTGTAGCGGTAGACGATGCGACCGCGCGTCAGGTCGTAGGGCGAGAGCTCCACGACCACGCGGTCCTCGGGCAGGATGCGGATGTAGTGCTGCCGCATCTTGCCGCTGATGTGGGCGAGCACCCGGTGCCCGTTCTGCAGCTCGACCCGGAACATCGCGTTGGGCAGCGGCTCGACGACGCGACCCTCGACCTCGATGGCCCCGTCCTTCTTCGCCATGCCCTACACGCACTCCTTGACTCGGTGGTACTGGTTCCTTCGCGCGGCCGCGCCGATGACCGGCTGGACGCGCTCGGGACTTTGCAGATCGGGTGGTGCCGGCGCTCTCGCAGAGGGCGCTCTGCGTCATGCGGCCACAGCACGACGACAGAACGGCGCTAGCGCCACAGAAGATCGTACCCCGATGTCCCACGCGTCACCAACCCGCCCCGGAGTGACAGTGGTGACGTGCTGAACGGCCCGATCAGGGGCTCACTCCCAGCGTGCGAGGGGTGAGGAGGTCGGGGTCCTTCTTCAGGTGCGGGGCGTGATCCCGAACGGCGCCAGACCCGCGACGCCGCCGTCCTCGGCGGTGAGCACCCACGGACCCTCGGGGGTGATGGCGACCGTGTGCTCGAAGTGTGCCGCGCGCGACCCGTCCTTCGTGACGACCGTCCAACCGTCCTCGAGCTCCACGGTGGCGGGGTCGCCGACGGTCACCATCGGCTCGATCGCCAGGGCGAGGCCGGGGACGAGCTTGGGGCCACGGCCCGGCCGCCCGTAGTTCAGCACGTGCGGGTCCTGGTGCATCTCCGTGCCGATGCCGTGCCCGCCGTAGTGGTCGACGATGCCGTACGGGTGGCTCTCGGCCCGGATGACCTGCTCGACCGCGGAGCTGATGTCGGTCAGCCGGCCGCCGGCGACGGCACGGGCCAGCCCCGCCCACATCGACCGCTCCGTCACGTCGAGCAGCGCCGCATCCTCGGCAGAGGGCTCCCCCACCGTCACCGTCACGGCGGAATCCCCGTGCCAGCCGTTCAGGATGGCCCCGCAGTCGATCGAGATGTTGTCGCCCGAGGCGAGCGCCCGGTCCTTGTGCGGGATGCCGTGCACGATCTCGTCGTTGATCGACGCGCAGATGCTGCCGGTGAAGCCGTGGTACCCCAGGAACGAGGGCACGGCACCCGCGCTGCGGATGTGGTCCTCGGCGATCGCGTCGAGCTCACCCGTGGTGACCCCCGGGCGGATGGCAGCGCGGACGGCCGCGATCGCTCCCGCGACGACGAGCCCCGCGCCCCGCATCAGCTCGATCTCGTGCGGCGTCTTTATCTGGATCATGCGTCCACTCCACTTCGCGACCAACGGAAGGCGGCCGAGGATGCCTGCCGTCATCTTCCGCGTCGCTCCTTCACCGCACCGGCCGGCCGGTGGCTCACGCCGGCTGACCGGCCTCGCCGTCATCGTCAGCGCCCAGCGCGCGCAGCGCCCGGGCGGTGACCTCCTCGACCGGACCGATCGCGTCGATGCGCGCGAGCAGCCCCTCGTCCTCGTAGAAGCCTGCCACCGGTGCGGTCTGTTCCCGGTACACGTGCAGCCGGTGCCGCACCGTCTCGGGCTTGTCGTCGTCGCGCTGGACCTCTTTACCGTCCACGATCATGCGCCGACCCGAGAGCCGCCGGACCAGCTCGTCCTCGTCGACCACGAGTTCCACGACGCGGTCGAGCTTCTGCCCCAGCTCGGTGAGGGACTCCCGCAGCTGCTCGGCCTGGGCGATGGTGCGCGGGAAGCCATCGAGCAGGAAGCCCGACTCCGCGTCGTCCTCGGCCAGCCGGTCCTTGACCATGGCGACGGTGATCTCGTCGGGCACGAGGTCGCCGGCGTCCATGTAGACCTTGGCCTTCTGGCCCAGCTCCGTCTTCCCGCTCACGTTGGCGCGGAAGATGTCGCCGGTCGAGATCGCGGGGACGCCGAGCTTGGCGGCGATGATCTGCGCCTGGGTGCCCTTGCCCGCTCCGGGGGGGCCCAGGAGGACGATGCGCACTACTTCAGGAACCCTTCGTAGTTGCGCTGATTCAGTTGCGTCTCGATCTGCTTCACCGTCTCCAACCCCACTCCGACCATGATCAGGACAGCGGTTCCACCGAACGGGAAGTTCTGGTTCTGCCCTTCCTGCGTGATCGACAGGAAGAGGTTCGGCAGGACTGCGACCAGACCCAGGTAGATCGACCCCGGAAGCGTGATCCGGGACAGGACGTACTGCAGGTACTCGGCGGTGGGCCGCCCCGGCCGGATGCCCGGGATGAAGCCGCCGTAGCGCTTCATGTCGTCGGCCCGTTCCTCCGGGTTGAACGTGATCGACACGTAGAAGTACGTGAAGAAGATGATCATCGCGAAGTAGATCGCGACGTGGACCGGGCTGCTCTGGTCGATCACGTAGTTCTCGAAGAACCGACGCACCGCTCCGGTCTCGTTGCCCTGGAGCTGGGTGATCAGCTGGGGCAGGTACAGCAGCGACGAGGCGAAGATGACCGGGATGACGCCGGCCTGGTTCACCTTCAGCGGCAGGTAGGTCGACGTGCCGCCGTACATCCGGCGGCCGACCATCCGCTTGGCGTACTGCACCGGGATGCGGCGCTGCGCCTGCTCGACGTAGACCACGGTGCCGATGATCACGACGGCGAAGGCACACACGACGGCGAAGACGATGCCGCCCCGCGTCTGCAGGATCGAGCCGCCCTCGGCCGGGATCCGCGCGGCGATCGAGGTGAAGATCAGCACGGACATGCCGTTGCCGATCCCCTTCTCGGTCAGCAGCTCGCCGAGCCACATGATCAGCGCGGTGCCGGCGGTCAGCGTGATCACCAGGATCACCGTCGTCCAGACCGACTCCGACGGGATGATCTCCTGGCTGCAGTTCGGGAACAGCTGCCCGCTGCGGGCGAGGGCGATGATGCCGGTGCTCTGCAGCACGGCCAGCGCGATGGTGAGGTAGCGGGTGTACTGGGTCAGCTTGGCCTGACCCGACTGCCCTTCCTTCTTCAGCTGCTCGAAGCGCGGGATCACCACCACCAGCAGCTGCACGATGATGCTCGCGGTGATGTAGGGCATGATCCCCAGCGCGAACACGCTCAACCGGAGCAGCGCGCCGCCGGAGAAGAGGTTCACCAGCGAGTAGAGGTCCCGCTGGTCGGAGGCCTGGGCCTGCTCCAGGCAGCTGTTGATCGCCTCCACCGAGACGCCCGGCCCCGGGACCGCCGCCCCCAGCCGGTAGACGGCGATGATCGCCAGGGAGAACAGCAGCTTGCGCCGGAGATCTGGCGTCCGGAACGCCGCGGCGAACGCCTGCAGCACGTGCCCTCCCCTGTTCGGTCGAGTGAGGTTAGCAAGAGAAGGACCCCGTCCCCCTCACCGCTCGCGAGCTCGCGGTGAGCCTCCGGACGGGGCCGAGGGAGGGGAAGGGGTCCTTCTACTCAGAGAACGGTGGTGCTGCCGCCGGCCGCGGCGATCTTCTCGGCAGCCGAGGCGGAGAAGGCGTTCGCGTGCACGTCGACCTTGATCCCGCCGAGGTCACCGGTGCCCAGCACCTTGACCGGCTGGCCGCGGCGCACCGCGCCGGCCTCGGCCAGCGTGTCCGGGTTGACCGCGCCCCCCTGCGGGAACAGCGCCGCGATCCGGTCGAGGTTGACGACCTGGAAGACGACCTTGTTGTTGTTCTTGAAGCCCGAGAGCTTGGGCAGCCGCATGTTCAGCGGGGTCTGCCCACCCTCGAACCGCGCGGAGACGGTGCCCCGCGCGCCGGTGCCCTTGGTACCGCGCCCGGCCGTCTTGCCCTTGGAACCCTCACCACGACCCACGCGGGTCTTCTTGGTGTGGGCGCCGGGGGCCGGACGCAGGTGGTGGACCTTCAGTGTCATAGCGAGTCTTTCCTCAGACCTCTTCGACGCGCACGAGGTGCGGCACCGTCGCGACCATCCCGCGGATCTCGGGACGGTCCTCCTGGACGACCGAGTCGTTGATCTTCTTCAGGCCCAGCGAGCGCAGCGTCTGGCGCTGGTTGGGCTTGGTGCCGATCGCGGACTTGACCTGGGTGACCTTCAGCTGCGCCATCTCAGACCCCCTGACCCGCACGCGCACGCAGCATGGCGGCCGGGGCGACGTCCTCGAGGGGCAGACCACGGCGGGCCGCGATCTCCTCGGGGCGGACGAGGTCCTTCAGCGCCTGCATGGTGGCGTGCACGATGTTGATCGGGTTCGACGAACCGAGGCTCTTCGAGAGCACGTCGTGGATACCGGCGCACTCCAGCACGGCGCGCACCGGGCCACCGGCGATGACACCGGTACCGGGGCTCGCCGGCTTGAGGAGCACGACGCCCGCCGCCGCCTCACCCTGCACGGGGTGCGGGATGGTGCTGGCGATGCGCGGCACCTTGTAGAAGTGCTTCTTCGCCTCCTCGACGCCCTTGGCGATCGCCGCGGGCACCTCCTTGGCCTTGCCGTAGCCGACGCCCACGGTGCCGTCACCGTCGCCCACGATCACCAGAGCGGTGAAGCTGAAGCGCCGACCACCCTTGACGACCTTGGACACGCGGTTGATCGCCACCACGCGCTCGATGTAGTTGCTCTTCTCGGCGGGAGCGCCTCCGGGGCCCCGCCCGCCGTCACGACGGTCGCGGCGGTCGTTGCCGCCGCCGGCGCCGCCGCCGCGTCGCTGTGGTCCTGGCATCAGACGTCCCTCTCGATCTGCTCGCTCGTGCTGGTGCGGTGGCTGGTCATCAGAAGTCCAGCCCACCCTCGCGGGCACCGTCGGCCAGCGCGGCGATGCGCCCGGCGTAGCGGTTGCCCCCGCGGTCGAAGACGACCGCCGTGATGCCGGCGGCCTTCGCGCGCTCGGCCACCAGGGCACCCACCTGGCGGGCCAGGGCGGACTTGTCGCCCTCGGCGCCACGCAGACTGGCGTCCATGGTCGACGCGCTCACCACGGTGCGGCCGACGGTGTCGTCGACCACCTGCACGTGGATGTGGCGCGAGCTGCGCTTGACCACCAGGCGCGGGCGCTCCGGCGTGCCGGCGACCCGCTTGCGCAGCCGGTTGTGCCGACGCAGGCGCGAGACGCGCCGCGCGGTGCTGATGTCGGTGCCGACGGGCTTGCGGCCGCCGGCGGTCTTCCCGTTCGTGGGAGCAGTTGCCTGAGCCATCACTTACCCGTCTTCCCGACCTTGCGCTTGACGACCTCGCCCTGGTACCGCACGCCCTTGCCCTTGTACGGGTCGGGCTTGCGGATCTTGCGGATCTTGGCCGCCACCTCACCGACCAGCTGCTTGTCGATCCCGCTGACCCGCAGGCGGGTCGGGGACTCGACCGCGAAGGTGATGCCCTCCGGGGCCTTCACCGGCACGGGGTGGCTGAAGCCCAGGGCGAACTCGAGGTCCGAGCCGCGCGCCTGGACGCGGTAACCGACACCGACGATCTCGAGGGTCTTGGTGTACCCCTCGGTGACGCCGGTGATCATGTTGGCGATCAGAGTCCGCGAGAGCCCGTGCAGGGCGCGGCTCTGCCGCTCGTCGTTGGGGCGCTGCACCCGCAGCGTGCCGTCCTCGTCGCGCTCGACGGTGATCGGCGCGGCGACCGTGTGGCTGAGCGTGCCCTTGGGTCCCTTCACGCTGACCGTCTGACCGTCGATGGCGACGTCGACACCACCGGGCACGGCGATCGGGAGTCGTCCGATCCGTGACATTGTCGTTCGCTCCCTTACCAGACGTAGGCGAGGACTTCCCCACCCACGCCCTTCTTGTTCGCCTGCTTGTCGGTCAGCAGCCCGGTCGAGGTCGAGATGATCGCGACGCCGAGGCCGCCGAGGACCTTGGGCAGCGCCGTCGACTTCGCGTACACCCGCAGACCGGGCTTGGAGACCCGCCGGACGCCGGCGATGCTCCGCTCGCGGTTCGGGCCGTACTTGAGGTCGACCACCAGCTGCTTGAACGGCTTGCCGTCGGCGTCGGTCTCGTCCACGCGCCACCCCGCGATGTAGCCCTCCTGCTGGAGGATCTCGGCGATGTGCGTCTTGAGCTTCGACGACGGCATGACCGCGGAGTCGTGGTACGCCTGGTTGGCGTTGCGCAGACGCGTCAGCATGTCTGCGATCGGGTCGGTCATGGTCATGACGTAGTGGTGCCTCTCTCGCCGCGGTTCCTCGTGCGCCGGGTCATCGGGGACTTGGCGCGGGGCCTTTCGGCGATCAGTGGTGCGTTGGTGAGGGGATGGAGCGGCCCGGCCCCGTCCCGGGTCCCACCCTGAGCTTGCGAAGGGTGGGGAGGACGGGGTGTTTTACCAGGAACTCTTGCGAACGCCCGGGAGCTCCCCGGCGTGGGCCATCTCCCGCAGGCAGATCCGGCACAGGCCGAACTTGCGGAACACCGAGTGCGGGCGACCGCACCGCTGGCAGCGGGTGTAGCCACGCACCTTGAACTTCGGGGTGCGGGCCGCCTTGTTGATCAGCGCCTTCTTGGCCATCTCTTCTCTCCTGCCCGGCTCAGCGGACGGTCGTGACGACGGGCTGGCCGGCGAAGGGGAAGCCGAGCTGGCGGAGCAGCTCGCGACCCTCCTCGTCGGTGGTCGCGGTGGTGACCAGCGTGATGTCCATGCCGCGGGGACGGTCGATCTTGTCGACGTCGATCTCGCGGAACATCGACTGCTCGTTCAGCCCGAACGTGTAGTTGCCGTGGCCGTCGAACTGCTTGGGGTTCAGGCCGCGGAAGTCGCGGATGCGGGGCAGCGCCAGCGACAGCAGGCGGTCCAGGAACTCCCACATGCGGTCGCCGCGGAGGGTGACCTTCGCGCCGATGGGCATGCCCTCGCGCAGCTTGAACTGCGCGATGGACTTGCGGGCCCGGACGACGGCCGGCTTCTGGCCGGTGATGGCGGTGAGGTCGCGGACCGCGCCGTCCATCAGCTTGGCGTCGCGGGTGGCCTCGCCGACGCCCATGTTGACGACGATCTTCGTCAGGCGCGGGATCTGCATGACGTTCTCGTAGCCGAACTCCGACTGGAGGGCCGGCGTGATCGTCTCGCGGTAGTGGGCGAGCATGCGGGGCAGCTCACGGGTGGGTGCGCTCATGAGGTTCAGAGGTCCTTACCGGTGCGCCGCGAGACCCGGATGCTGCGGCCTTCCTCGTCCTTGCGGTAGCCGACCCGGGTCGGCTTCTCCTCGGAGTCGACCACCATCACGTTGCTCACGTGGATGGGCGCCTCCTGCGTGACGATCCCGCCCTGCTGGGCGCCGCGCTGGGTCGAGCTGATGCGGGTGTGCTTCCGCACGCGACCGACGCCCTCGACCAGGACCCGCTGGAGCTTGGGGTAGGCGGCGATGACGCGGCCCTTGGCTCCCTTGTCCTTGCCGGCCAGCACGAGGACGGTGTCGCCCTTCTTGACCTTCATCGACGGGGTCTTGTCCGCCATGATCACAGCACCTCCGGGGCGAGCGAGATGATCCGCATGAAGCGCTTGTCGCGGAGCTCCCGGCCGACGGGCCCGAAGATGCGCGTCCCGCGCGGGTCGCCGCTGTCGCGGATGATGACCGCGGCGTTCTCGTCGAAGCGGATGTAGGAGCCGTCCGGACGACGGCGCTCCTTCACGGTGCGGACGACGACGGCCTTGACGACGTCACCCTTCTTGACGCCTGCACCGGGCAGCGCGTCCTTCACGGTGCCGACGATGATGTCGCCGATGCCCGCGTAGCGTCGCCCGGAGCCGCCGAGCACCCGGATGCAGAGGATCTCCTTCGCACCGGTGTTGTCGGCGACGCGCAGCCGCGACTCCTGCTGGATCACGTCCTACTCCCAAATACTTGTGGTGACAGCCGGGCCGGAACGGTGAACCGGCTGTCCGGCACTCGCGTGCGGACGCACCGGCGGCAGTTGCCGCCGGTGCGTCCGAAGCACGGGTACCGGGATGTGACGCGCGACCCCCTCGAGCCACGAGGTGCGCGCCAGTCGTTCAGCGTACTCCTACCTGGGGCGACCCTGCCGGGCCGCCTCCTGCAGGACTACTTGGCCTTCTCGATGACCTCGACCAGCCGCCACCGCTTGGTGGCCGACGTCGGCCGGGTCTCCATGATCTGCACGCGGTCACCGACACCGGCGACGCCCTGCTCGTCGTGCGCCTTCAGCTTGCTCGTCCGGCGGATGACCTTGCCGTACAGGCCGTGCTTCACGCGGTCCTCGACCTCGACGACGATGGTCTTCTCCATCTTGTCGCTGACGACGAGGCCCTCGCGGACCTTGCGGTAGCCACGGCCGGCCAGGCCGGGGCCGGACGACTCCTGGGTCTCGCTCATGCCACACCCTCGTTCGGGGCGACCGAGAGACCCAGCTCGCGCTCGCGCATGATCGTGTAGATCCGGGCGATGTCGCGGCGGACGGTCTGCAGTCGCCGATTGTTGTCCAGCTGGCCGGTGGCCACCTGGAACCGCAGGTTGAACAGTTCTTCCTTCGACTCGCGCAGCCGCGAGGCGAGCTCGTCAGCAGAGAGCTCGCGCAGCTCGGGAGCGGTCAGACCGGCGGCCATCACACTTCTCCTTCACGCGTGATGAAGCGGCACTTCATCGGCAGCTTGTGGATCGCACGACGCATGGCCTCGCGGGCCACGGGCTCGGCGACCCCGGACAGCTCGAACAGCACGCGACCGGGCTTGACGTTGGCCACCCACCACTCGGGCGAACCCTTACCGGAACCCATGCGGGTCTCGGCGGGCTTCTTCGTCAGCGGACGGTCGGGGTAGATCGAGATCCACACCTTCCCGCCACGACGGATGTGCCGGGTCATCGCGATACGCGCCGACTCGATCTGCCGGTTGGTGACGTAGGCCGGCTCCAGGGCCTGGATGGCGTACTCACCGAAGTTGATCTCGGTGCCGCCCTTGGCCCGGCCGGAGCGGCTCGGGTGGTGCTGCTTGCGGTGCTTGACGCGCCGTGGGATGAGCATGGCTCAGCTCTCCGTGTTCTCGGTGGCCGTCTCGGCGGCTGCCGTGCCCTGCGGGCCGGCTGCCTCGGCGACGGTCTGCTCGGGAGCGACCTCACCGGAGGTCTGCGCGACCACGGCGTCGGTGGTCTCGGCCACCGGCCCCGTCGTGGACTCGGCGGCGGCGCGGCCGGCCTCGGTGCCACCAGCGGTGGTGCCCGAGGAACCCGAGCGGCGCTGGGGCCGCTGCGCGCGCTCACGTCGCTGCTGACGCTGGGCGAGTGCCTCGAGGGCCTCCCGCTCGGCGCGCGAGCCGCTGACGTCGCCCTTGTAGATCCAGACCTTGACGCCGATGCGACCGAAGGTCGTACGGGCCTCGTAGATGCCGTAGTCGATGTTCGCCCGGAGGGTGTGCAGGGGCACCCGGCCCTCGCGGTAGAACTCCGAGCGGCTCATCTCGGTGCCGCCGAGGCGACCCGAGCACTGCACCCGGATGCCCTTGACCTGCGGGCTGCGCTGGGCGGACTGCATCGCCTTGCGCATGGCGCGACGGAAGCTCACCCGGCTGGAGAGCTGCTCGGCGACGCCCTGGGCGACCAGCTGCGCGTCGGACTCGGGGTTCTTGACCTCGAGGATGTTCAGCTGCACCTGCTTGCCGGTCAGCTTCTCCAGCTCGCCGCGGATGCGGTCCGCCTCGGCGCCGCGGCGCCCGATGACGATGCCCGGACGGGCGGTGTGGATGTCGACGCGGACCCGGTCACGGGTGCGCTCGATCTCCACCTTGGAGATGCCGGCCCGCTCCATGCCCTTGGACATGAGCTTGCGGATCGCGACGTCTTCCTTGACGTAGTCCTTGTACAGCTTGTCCGCGTACCACCGGGACTTGTAGTCGGTGGTGATCCCGAGCCGGAACCCGTGCGGGTTGACCTTCTGACCCACTATCGGGTCCCTCCCCTCGTGTTGCTGGTGGACTGCTGGGTGGCCGGGCCGGACTGGCCGGTGTCCCGGCGCGCCTTGCGCGACTTCTGCGCGAGGACGGCGCTGCTGGCGACCTCGCTCACCTCGATGGTGATGTGGCTGGTCCGCTTGTTGATGCGGAACGCCCGGCCCTGCGCACGCGGACGGATCCGCTTGAGCGTCGGCCCCTCGTCGACGTACGCCGCGCTGACCACGAGTGCAGCCGGGTCCAGCTGCAGGTTGTGCTCGGCGTTGGCCACCGCGCTGGCGACCACCTTGGCGACCGGCTCGCTCGCCGACTGCGGGGCGAAGCGCAGCAGCGCCAGGGCCTCGTCGGTCGGCAGGTAGCGGATCAGGTCCACCACGCGGCGGGCCTTCATGGGGGTCACGCGGACGAACCGGGCCGTAGCCCGGGCGACCGGCGCCTCCTGTCCCAACTGGGAAGTCATCTGAATCTCTCTCTACCTGGTCAGCCCCGCCGCGAGCGGCGGTCGTCCTTGACGTGCCCGCGGAAGGTGCGCGTGGGCGCGAACTCCCCGAGCTTGTGCCCGACCATCGCCTCGGTCACGAACACCGGGACGTGCTTGCGGCCGTCGTGCACCGCGAGGGTGTGGCCGAGCATGTCCGGGATGATCGTCGAACGGCGTGACCAGGTACGGATCACGTTCTTGGTGCCCTTGGCGTTCTGGGCGTCCACCTTGGCGAGCAGGTGGTCGTCGACGAACGGGCCCTTCTTCAGGCTGCGTGGCATATCTGTCGGACTCCTCTACCCGCTCAGCGCTTCTTGTTGGTGCGCCGGCGGCGCACGATCAGGGCGTCACTTGCCTTCCGCTTGCGCGTCCGGCCCTCCGGC
Source organism: Blastococcus sp. SYSU DS1021 (assembly GCF_054050995.1). Lineage (NCBI taxonomy): Bacteria > Bacillati > Actinomycetota > Actinomycetes > Geodermatophilales > Geodermatophilaceae > Blastococcus > Blastococcus sp. SYSU DS1021. The sequence continues at coordinate 71,283 of NZ_JBJHAL010000023.1, forward strand.
TTGCCCTTCGGGTTCACCGGGTGGCGACCACCGGAGGTCTTGCCCTCACCGCCACCGTGCGGGTGGTCGACCGGGTTCATCGCCACACCGCGGACGGTCGGGCGCTTGCCCTTCCACCGCATACGGCCGGCCTTGCCCCAGTTGATGTTCGACTGCTCGGCGTTGCCCACCTCGCCGACGGTCGCGCGGCAGCGCACGTCGACGTTGCGGATCTCCCCCGACGGCATGCGCAGCTGCGCGAAGCGACCCTCGCGGGCGACCAGCTGGACGCTGGTCCCCGCGGAACGGGCGATCTTCGCGCCGCCACCGGGACGGAGCTCGATGGCGTGAACCACGGTGCCGACCGGGATGTTCCGCAGCGGCAGGTTGTTGCCCGGCTTGATGTCGGCCGTGGGGCCGCACTCCACCGTGTCGCCCTGCTTCAGCCGCGCCGGCGCGATGATGTAGCGCTTCTCGCCATCGGCGAAGTGCAGGAGCGCGATCCGGGAGGTGCGGTTCGGGTCGTACTCGATGTGCGCGACCTTGGCCGGCACGCCGTCCTTGTCGGCACGACGGAAGTCGATCACCCGGTAGGCGCGCTTGTGGCCGCCACCCTGGTGGCGAGCGGTGACCTTCCCGTGCACGTTGCGCCCGCCACGACCGTGCAGCGGTCGGACCAGCGACTTCTCGGGGTGGTCTCGCGTGACCTCGGCGAAGTCGGCGACGCTGGAGCCGCGGCGGCCCGGCGTCGTCGGCTTGTACTTGCGGATAGCCATTGCTGACTCAGTCCTCTATCTCTGGTCCGAAACGGTCACGGCGCTCAGGCGCCGGGACCACCGAAGATCTCGATGCGGTCGCCGGCAGCCACGGAGACGATGGCGCGCTTGGTGTCCTTGCGCTTGCCCATCTGGGTACCCCGGCTGCGCTTGCGCTTGCCCTGGCGGTTGATCGTGTTCACGCCGAGGACCTTCACCTTGAAGATCTGCTCAACCGCGATCTTGATCTGCGTCTTGTTGGCGTCCGGCCGCACGATGAACGTGTACTGGTTGCCATCCAGCAGGCCGTAGCTCTTCTCGGAGATGACCGGGGCGAGCAGGACGTCCCGGGGGTCGCGGACGCTCATGCCTTCTCCTCGGTGGTCTCTTCGACGGTGCCCTCGCCGGCGGCGGGGGCGATGGACGGGATGCCACCGGGGATCTCGGAGGTGGCGAGGTCGGGCAGGTCGGCGCCGGAGCGCTTGCCCTTGGCCGGACCGGCGACGAACTCGGCCAGCGCCGCCTCGGTGAAGATGACCTCGTCGGAGACCAGCACGTCGTAGGTGTTGAGCTGGCCGGCCTCGATGAGGTGCACCTCGGGGACGTTGCGCAGGCTGACCCAGTTGAGGACGTCGTCGCGGTCGAGGACCACCAGGACCCGCTTGGCCTGGGTGACGGCGTTCAGCGTGGCCAGCGCGGCCTTCGTCTTGGGGGCGTCGCCGTCGACGAACGCGGAGACCACGTGCACCCGGCCCTCGCGGGCCCGGTCGGAGAGGGCACCGCGCAGGGCGGCGGCCTTCATCTTCTTCGGGGTCTTCTGCTCGTAGTTGCGCGGCTGCGGGCCGTGGACAATGCCACCACCGGTGAACTGCGGCGCGCGGATCGAGCCCTGGCGGGCACGCCCGGTGCCCTTCTGGCGGTACGGCTTCGCGCCACCGCCGGCGACCTGACCCCGCGACTTGGTGGCGTGGGTGCCCTGGCGGGCAGCCGCCAGCTGCGCGACGACGACCTGGTGCATCAGGGAGACGTTCGCACTGGCGTCGAAGAGCTCACCGGGCAGCGTCACGCTGCCGGAGGTCTCCCCCGCCGGGGTGCGGACGTCGACCTGGCGGTCGGTGCGCGTCTCGGTCGATGAGGTCACTTGTCGTCACTCCCCACGGGACCGCCCTTGACGGCCGAACGGACGAGCACGAGGCCGCCCTTCGGGCCGGGGATGGCGCCCTTGATCAGCAGCAGACCCCGCTCGGTGTCCACCTTGTGGACGACGAGCGACAGGGTCGTGGTCTTGACCGCACCCATGCGGCCGGCCATGCGCAGGCCCTTGAAGACCCGGCCCGGCGTCGACGCGCCACCGATGGAACCCGGCGACCGGTGCTTGCGCTGGGTGCCGTGCGAGGCGCCGAGGCCCTTGAACCCGTGGCGCTTCATGACACCGGCGGTGCCCTTGCCCTTGCTGGTGCCGATGACGTCGACCTTCGCGACGCCGTCGAACACGTCGGCGGTCAGCTCCTGGCCGACCGTGTAGTTCCCCGCGTCGGAGGTGCGCAGCTCCACCAGGTGGCGCCGCGGCGTCACGCCCGCCTTGGTGAAGTGCCCGCCCTCGGGCTTGTTCACCTTGCGCGGGTCGATCTCACCGAACCCGAGCTGGACGGCGGAGTAGCCGTCGACCTCGGGGGTGCGCACCTGGGTCACCACACACGGGCCCGTCTTGACGACGGTCACCGGCACGAGGCGGTTGTTCTCGTCGAAAACCTGGGTCATCCCCAGCTTCTCGCCGAGGAGACCACGGAATGTGCTCGCCATGTCTGCTGACTGCCCTTACTGAATGTTGACGTCGACCGAGGCCGGCAGGTCGATGCGCATGAGCGCGTCGACCGTCTTCGGCGTCGGGTCGAGGATGTCGATGAGCCGCTTGTGGGTCCGCATCTCGAAGTGCTCGAAGGAGTCCTTGTACTTGTGCGGAGACCGGATCACGGCGTACACGTTCTTCTCCGTCGGCAGCGGCACCGGGCCGACGACGCGCGCTCCGGTCTTCGTCACCGTCTCCACGATGCGCCGCGCCGAGGCATCGATCGCCTCGTGGTCGTAGGCCTTCAGCCGGATGCGGATCTTCTGTCCCGCCATCGCCTGTTCTCGCTCCTGCCGATCGGTTGTGAAAGATCAAGTGGGTCTGTTGACCCGGTGGGTCCAGGACCCGGGAGGGCTCGGGCGGCGTGCCGCCCCGAGCCCATGGCCGGGGGGGGGGGGGGGGGGGGGGGGGGGGGGGGGGCGGGGGGGGGGGGGGGGGGGGTGTTTTTGTGGGTGTGGGGGGGGGGCCGGGGGCCAGCGGGGCGCGGTCCCCCCTGCC